>NZ_CP077107.1:616933-925400 GCF_019263745.1 Methanospirillum hungatei | reverse complement strand
AGATGAACTGGTCTCCCAACTGGACAAACGATGGCTGGAGTCAGATAAAATTCTTCGATATCTCCAGAAATATCATAATGTACATTACAAAAAAGATATTGAGCGTTAATATCCGACAGGGATAAGACCCGGATTATTCCCGGTGATACAGATACCCCCCTGTTTTGTAACAACAAACGTGTTTTCAATTCCAACCATTCCAACATGGGGTATTCCTTTTTTCGGTTCAAGAGCAAAGACCATGTTTTCTATGAGCGGTTCATCAAACCCTTCGGCAATGACTGGAACTTCATCCACCTGGAGACCGACTCCGTGCCCGAGGAATTTTACTCTTCGATCTTTATATCCCATGAAATTTTGTAAAAATGATTCTTCCAGGCCACCCATGACAGTCCGGTAGATCTCAGAGGGAATATTGCCTGGGACCAGAAGGGATGCCAGGGAATTTTGTATCTCAACACATCGGTGATGGTGCTCTATCGCCTCTTTTGGCAGTTCTGATCCAAACATGTATGTCATGGTCTTATCGGTATGGTACCCTCCAACCCCACATCCGACATCAACAAAGACAAGATCACCTTTTTTTAACTTTCTATTTCGATCACCCAGAAGAGGGACTGCCGGACAAATACCCCGTGATCCCCCTGGTCCATCAAAGTAGGTAGGGTAGAGTGTATTTTCTCCAAATCCGATCTGTCCGAGGAGCATCTCTGTGTTAAACATACCAAATCTGGCAATCCCGTGATGTCCTTCATCGACAAGACGTGCATACAATTTCCCCGCAAATTCTGTCTCGCTCATGCCTTCAGATAGCATATCTGGAACGGAATCTTCAAGAACATGAGCATGGATCTGTCCTGATTTTTTTAGCAGGGATAGTTCAAATTGACTTTTCACCGATCTGACCATCCCAACCTCTTTATCAAGTGATGTGACCTTCGGGATGGGAAAGTGTTTTGTAAACCGTTGATATAATGCAAGTGGAACTAGTTCGGTTTCGAGAAAAACCATATCCGGAAGATGTTTGTATTCTCGTGCTGCATCACGAAAACTCCCCATTTTTTCTATTCTGGGAAAGTCTGATTCATCACAAGCCCGCTCATAACTTTTTCTGACCCAGAGAACAGGCTCATCATCCCTGGGAATACAAAGCATACTGTCCTGCATTGTCCCGGTAAAATAATACAGGTTCACATTTCCGAAAATGACTGCGAATTCCCAATCCGGGTGTTTGTTGCTCATCCTGTCTTTGAACCGTCTCATCCTGTCCTGAAGTTCAGGAGCTGGTACCCGGCTTTCCATACCTATTGGTTGGATGTCCCCCATGATAGGATCTGTCATGGGTCATATGATTCATATCAACCGCTAATCCGTTTCATTTATCTACATAATCGTTCATTATCATACATGGGGTTCCGGTTTTCAGTTAATTCGATAAATAAAAAAATATTATATGCAGGATCTCTTTCTCTTCTTGTCGTTGCCGGCGTTATTATCCTTTTTGCCGCAATTTCTACCTATACTTCATCAATTTACGATGCAGAAAAAGAATTGCAAATTTTGGCAGATTCAGAGGCTGAGAAGGTGATTTCTGTTTTGGATGAACCCATGAGTTCAGCAGAGGCGTTATCTGAAGTAATGCTCGGACCATATAGTTCTGGTAAACCAATATCCCGAAATGATGTCATTTCTGTCATTGGAGGCATTATGAAAAACCATCCGCTTTATAACGGAGTCTATACGATGTGGGAAGCAGATGCCTATGATAAGGCAGATGCCCGGTATGCCGGAATCGATGGATATGCAGGTTCTGGTCGGATGAATGTATACTGGTACAGGGAAGGCGACGTAATTGAGCGGATGATATACGACGGGGCCTCTGATGACGTGGTTACTGATTATGGACTGGATTACTATACAATCCCTGCCAAATCCCACCAGAAAACACTGACAAATCCCTACGTTGAAGAGGCTCTCAATCCTCCGGTACTTATGGCATCCACTATAGTCCCGATAATGTATAATGATACATTCTTAGGGATTACAGGAGTAGATGTTACGCTGGCTGATATTGATAGAATAGCAGATGAAAGTAATCTCTATGATGGCCAGGGTATTCTTGCTATTATCAGTAATGACGGAACCATTGCCGGTATCAGCGGTGATATCGGGAAGGTGGGGGAGCCATTTACATCAATTGCTCCTGCATTGGGGATCTCTGAAGAAGAATTGACAACGCTTCTCTCTGACTCGACAGGCAATACACTTCATCTTGGCCACTTTGTTGGAGATCAATCAGAGATCAGTATTGGGGATCCCTCCTTGTCATGGAAAGCATTCGTCTTTGTGCCATCCGGAGTGCTAACTGCATCAGCCATATCCCTGACCATTATCCTGGTCATCTTTGGGATTTTGATATCTGCTGGTGGAATTATTCTCCTCTTTTTTGTAGCCCGATCAATTACCCGTCCTATTCAGCAAATAACCACTGCAGCAACCAGACTTGCTGAAGGGGATCTCTCCTGTCGTACTCATCTGATAGGTGATGATGAAGTTGCTGTTCTTGGACAGACCTTTGATACCATGGCGTCGCGTCTTGAAGAGACGATGGAAAAGGTAACTCGTGATGGGGAAGATCAGGCTGCGGTCCTCTGTGAGATTAATGGTATTGCACAGGCTGCATCGAATGGAAACCTGAATATAAGAGGTGATACCAGTCGTTTTGGTGGGGAATACCGGCATGTTGTCGAGGCAGTAAACAATACCCTTGATGCAGTTGTGGATCCGGTTACTGAAGCGATGCGACTCGCAGTTGAGTATTCGACTGGCAATTTTGCTGCACGGTTTGATCAGAATGTCAGGGTATGTGGAGATTTTATTTCTTTCAGATCAGCACTCGATTCCATCGGCGTTCAGCTTGGACAACTTTTTGGTGATATATCCGCCCAAATCGAGTCATTAATGACTGAAATGGAAGAGTCTAATGCCAGTGTTGAAGAGATAGCATCTGCTTCACAGGCGATTGCACGGGGAACGAATGAATTGAGTATTCAGGCAAATCGTTCTATGGAAGGCATTACTCATATTCGGGAAACTGTTCTGGATGTGACGATGATTGGTTCTGATATTGCAGGGCAAACAGCAGAAGCATCGACCCTGGTAACAACATCTCAACAACTGTCTGAAAAAGGATCAGAGAGCAGTCAGCTGGCTGATGATGGAATGCGTTCAATCGTCCTCTCACATGATGAAACTGAGAGAATTATCGGAGAGATAACTTCTGAAATGGATAAGATCGGGGATATTGTTCGGATAATTACAGATATTGCTGACCAGACAAATCTCCTTGCTCTCAATGCTGCAATAGAAGCTGCACGGGCAGGAGAAGCAGGAAAAGGATTTTCAGTAGTTGCCGGAGAGGTAAAAGCCCTCGCACTTGAATCACAGAAATCAGCAGAAAAAATAAGCGGTATTATTTCTCTTCTCCAGGGACGATCCAATCTGATGAAACAGGCGATTAACGTTTCACGGCTTAATATTGAAAACGGTAGTACCGCAGTTCATGATACGCTCCAGATCTTTTCAAATTTAGCCTTTTCAATAGACGATATCGCAAAGCGGATTGTATCCATTGATAATGCAAGCCATAACCAGATGGCAGCATATGAGAAGGTCAAAGAAAATATTGCCCTCCTGAATGAAGCGTTTCATAAAACTATCAACGAATTAGGAAACACTGCTGCACTGACAGAAGAGAATTCTGTATCACTAGACTGCATTGCCCAGTCAATTCAGGAAGCTACAAATCTCATCGATAAAATATCCCGGGATATGACACAGTTTAAAATATAGATCATTTTTTTGTGATTCTTACCTGAACGATCCTCTTTCCCTTTTTTGGTGTGCCTGGTTTTTGATAGGCGGTTGATTTCTCAGGATGTATGTCTATCTGATTTTTCTGGTCCTATGCCCTACACTCAATCATGAAAATCCGGGATCGAATTGCTGAATATTGCAGCTCACTAGGTATTTCGATGGTTGGGTGTGCACATGTGAAGAGATGGGAATCTCCTCTGTTTGAGCCCTGGATTCCAAAACAATTCTACCCCCATTCAATATGCCCTGAAGCACATACGGCAATTGTCATAGGACTTCCTATTCACCTGCCCTCTATAGAAACTGCTCCGTCCATTTGGTATAGAGAGGAATATAAAACAGTCAATGCCTTATTGGATCAATATACCTGGCATCTTGCGTCTTTTCTGAATGATCTCGGGTATCCTTCGGTTTCAATTCCCCGTGACGGGTATGGGGATATCAAGACATTGCTCGTACAGCCCCTTGCATTCTTTTCTCATCGTCATGCTGCTGTTCTTGCAGGCCTTGGGACTTTTGGCCGGAATAATATGGTGCTGACTAAAAAATGGGGTCCACGTGTCAGGTTTGGTACAGTTCTCACCGGAGCAGAAATGGAGTCTGATCCACTCATCTCATCTTCACTCTGCACTACGTGTAATGCCTGTATCCGTGCATGTCCGGTATTTGCTCTTTCAGAAGATGATTATCCCGAATCGTTAACTGACAAAGCCGCTTGTGCAAATAGGAGTGCGGATCTGAATAAGCACTTCTTGTCACCGTGTGGAATCTGTATAAAGGTCTGCCCGGTAGGAGAAGATCGAATGTTATACGATCGAACCAACATACGCATGTACGAGGACAAGGCCAATTATCCGGGTTATCACAGGGGATGGGATCATGTACGATCATATGGCGGACTTCCTGAGAAGCCAGGAGAACCATAGATGGCTGATACCAAATTCGTATTTTTTTTCAATTATTGAACTCCGATTCTATGGGCATCACCTGAAAAGGATGTGGAATGAATCGCCATTGCTGAGAATTTTTTGTATTCTCTGGTTGTGAACCGATTAAATCAGTCTTAATTTTTGTCCTATGGTGGATTGTCACGACAAACCTTATATGGTACTCTCACCATGTTTATGTGCAGACGAAAGAGTAAATTCTGACAATAGTTTTTGATACTTATCGCTCGGTTCGAAAAGGTAATCTCACTGCTATTCTTGGTAATTCTCTGGCGCAATGTGATTTTGATCACGGCGGCCCCAACAGTTATGCAAAAGCCCATAAGGGACTATCATGGAAGGAAAGAAATTATACGTAGGCAACCTGCCCTACTCCACTAACGAGAGCCAGCTCAGCGAACTTTTCTCTACCTATGGAGAGGTTGTCAGCGCCAAAATCATTGAGAACAAAGGTTTTGGATTTGTCGAGATGGGAACACCAGAAGAAGCCCAGGCAGCACTTGATGCCCTGAACGATACCGAATTTGACGGAAGAACCATGCGTATTGATGAAGCACGCCCAATGCAGCCACGCCGTGACTTTGGTGGAAACCGAAGCGGTGGTTTTGGCGGTTCATCCGGCGGCTTTAACAGAAGACGCTACTAATACCAACAATATCATCCTTTTTTCTGGATTTCAGGAAACGTTCTGAAATATTGTATTGAAAAGAATTTGTTTTTTTATCTCTGTCTAATACCCGGTTGCATAAAAAAATCCGTCTTCATTGTGGATTTTTACCTGGACTTCGAAGACAGAACTAATGTAACCATCGATAAGAACGTCCTCTTTTGAGCCGTCATGGAATATTTTTCCATCTTTAAATAATACAACCCTTTTGATCTCTGGAATTATATCCGGAAGGGAATGGGTGACGAGGATGATAACCGTCTTTCCTGCGATTTTTCTCATAGTAGTCCGAAGCATATGAAGAGCGTGCAGGTCAAGACTGTTTGAAGGCTCATCCAGAATTAAAACGCGGGGATCATGGACCAGTGCTCTTCCAATGAGGAATCGTCTTGCTTCTCCTGATGACATGTCTGAAAATGAGCGGTCTGCAAGATGTATAATCTCCAGAAATGTACAAATATCTTCTGCTTTCTTTTTCATATCTGGTGTAATTGTATGAAAGAACAGACCAATACTACTGAAAAATCCGGATAATACTACGTCCATTCCTGATATGGATCTGGTAAAGGTATGTTGCAGATCCTGAGATACATATCCGAATTGAGACCGCAAGGAAAAGACATCCCATCGTTCCTGTCCCCATGTTTTGAAGACCGTACCTGATTCAGAATAAACCGGATAATGCTCCCGAAGGAGTGTTTTTACAAATGATGATTTTCCTGATCCGTTCGGACCCAGAATGGCGATATGTTCGCCATCAGGTATCTGAATTGAGAGAGAATCCAATACAAGATGGCCTTGAACAGCGACAGAAATATTTTGAAAATCTATAAACGGTGCTGGTTGATTCATGGGTTGCTTCCTTTATGAATGATCTGGAATGGTTCCGGTCCATGTCCTTCATGAGAGTGAAGATGAGCATATCTCCATGTACCGGATGGAATTGTTATCTCAAATCTGGCTCCGATGCCAAAGGTTCCCGTCTCGGTGATGGTTATCTGCGTAACTGCAAGAATTTCCCGGGCAAGGGTGAGACCAAGACCAGTATTTTTTCCATATCCCTGTTTGAAAATCTTCTCTTTTTCTTCTGGTTTTATTCCCGGTCCATTATCTTCTATGATAATGAGCAGACTTCCATCCTGCTGCTCTTTTGAGATAATTGAGATGTGAGTAAGACCGGTTGCATGTCGAATGGCATTTTCAAGCAGGTTATATATTACCTTAACCGAGAGGGGATCAGCAAAAATATCTGCAGGTAGGAGAGAAACAGTAATCTCAATTTCATCGTGATTGATATCTTCGATAGCCTTTGAAATCATGTGGTTCAACGATTGCCATCGTGGTTCATGAATACCAACATTTTGGTAGTCCCGTGAAAAGTGGAGATGCCTTGTTACTTTCCCAATGAGATCAATACAGGTGTTCAGGACTTTCTTCCTGGTCTCTTCATCTTTTTCTTGCTTGATAATTTCAAGATAACCGGATATGGCGGTCACAAGGTTACTGATATCATGACGAGTAAGTTTGTTTAATTGTGATATCTTCTCATTTGCCAGTTTCAAAGCTTTCTCTGAAAATTTTCTCTCGGTTATGTCACGAATGATCAGGATCATCCCTGCGGGTTTATCATAGGGATCAGTGACGAGTGATCCTGACACACTCATCGTTGTAATCTCATTTTTATCCGGAATTACTTCAAAATCTGAAATACCCTTTTTTGTTTTAATTGTTTCAAGGATTGTTGAATATGCCGGTTCAGGGATCGGAGTCCCGTGAAACGTTCCCGGATTTTCTTCCCAGGTTCCGGAAAGAAGGATTGTTGCCTTTTTATTTGTTGTAATCACCCGGCCATTCATATCGGTAAGGATTAGCCCGTCAGGCATGGTCTGGATGATGTTTGTTGCAACAGTCTCCGGGCTGAGCACGAAAAGTCCGTATTTTAAGATTGCATATGAAATAGCGATCGAAAAAAGGACTATGCCAATAAAAACAAGATTTGGGATATATATACCAAACATCGGAAGGATGATGACTGATTGTGAACCAAATCCAATAAGGATGAGCAGACCGGTGCTGATTGAACTGGCTTGTCTTTTAAATTTGTCATCTCCTGCTGATTTTCGTGATTGAAATCCGACATAGACCGACCAGAAAAGAATAATCAGGAAATATACTGTTGCACAGATGTAGATCGGATCCCCAAATGACGGCAGATAATAATACCGGGATTCAGGAGAATAGTCAACTGAAAAGATATGTTCTGAGGTGATATTGACGATTGCCAGAATGAATGCAGGGATGTAGAGAATCAGTGCCAGATAATGAAATCTCCCTGATTTTGTTAGTGGATGATCTGCAAAAGTCAGGAGAAAATGAATGCATAAAACAATAACAATAGTCCAGAAAGAACTTGCCTTTAACCAGAAAAAGACATTTTCATAACTATTCTGGTGCCATATCAAAAATTCTCCAACGGCCCAGTAGGATGCGCCAATGTTTACCAGGAGAAACAGAAAGTTTACCTTGGACCCTGGATTTTTTGCATAGACAAAGACTCCCAGACCATACGTGATGATGGCAGATAGTATGCAAAATGATCCAAGTATGGAAACAGCATCCATGGTTATCACCCCCAAAACCAGTAATTTTATAATAAATCTCCTTTTTCCCCTTCCCCACAAGGTATAAAAAGAGATAAGAATTCAACTAGATACATTACTTTCTCATCACATAACCCTTTTCATCACCAAATTTAATTCCTGTCGCTCATGTACTCATATATGGTTTCTCTTGATAATCTTCCCCAGGCTGATCGGCTTCTCTTTCTTGCAGCATGTTGTTTTATTATCCTGGCCGGTCTTAAGATGGCAGGAGGATTTATTGGACCGCTTCTCATGTCTGTATTTGCAGCGATTATCTTTTCATTTGTTTCACTCTGGTTTCAGAAAAAGGGATTTTCCCCTCGTTTGTCCGGGTATATTGCGTTTGGACTCTTTGTTGCCTGTCTTATCGGAGTAGGGCTGATGGTTGTTCTTTCTCTTTCTCCGTTAATTTCGCACATTCCGAAAATTTCTGAAGGGATATCATCAAATATGCACATGCTGCAGGGATATCTCTCACAATTTGGCATTGATCTGGGCACAATAATTCCGGCTACTCAGATGACCGGATCTTTATCGGCATTCTCGCCAGATGCATTAAATTCTATTATCGGCCAGGTCTCAACTCTTTTTATTGTGCTCTTTACAACCCTTTTCCTTCTTCTTGAAGCTACCTTGTTTTCAAAAAAGATAAATACGGTTCTCGGTTCCTATAAACAGGAGTTAGCCGACCGGATAACAGAATTTGGCTCTGTCGTTATTGAGTATGTGATTATACGTACCAAAGTGAACTTTGTCACCGGTGCAGGATTTGGTATTGCACTTTTCATTCTCGGTGTCCAGGATGCGTGGTTATGGGGTATTCTGATGTTTATATTAAATTTTGTGCCTTATCTTGGTTTCATTATTGCAGTATTACCTCCCACATTTCTTGCATTGGTGGATATAGATCCAATAACTGCGATATTGGTGCTGATAATTGCAAGTCTTATCAATCTCTTCTCTGAAAACATCATATTTCCCGAACTTGCAGGAAGAGGTATGGATCTATCTCCGGCAATAGTCTTCATCTCTATGGTGTTCTGGGGGTATTTTCTTGGAGGTTCTGGAGTTTTGGTCGCAATTCCACTCACCGTTCTACTAAAAATGATCCTTGAGAGTTATCCGGAGACCCGTTGGGCTGCGATGATCATAGGTACTGGTCCGGGTGATGATGGTTCAATACAAAAATAATTGAATTTCATACATTTTTACGAATCGCCATCTTTTTTACTCTTTCAGGAGAGGTGTAGGTATGAATACAGAAATCTCCTGGGATCCAGCAAGAATGGAGTTTAAACCTGTCACGATGACTGTGGTGCATGATGGTGGGATGAGTTTTTCTGCAACAACAAGCACTGGTCTTACTATTCCAATTGATGCTCATGTTCATCTGGGAGGGAAAGGAAAAATTCCAAATCCAATAGATTATCTTTTTGCCTCACTTGGTGGATGCATTGGAATTAAGATTCTATTAGATCTGGGTGATAAAGGACTTGCCCCTGAATTATTAAAAATTGAGACGAATGCGATACGAAAACAGGATCTTCCAGCAACCTTTGAATTTGTCCATCATATTATCACCCTTACTGGTGCTTTCTCTGATGAAATTATCTCCGATACACTTGAGAAGACAATGACACTCCTTTGCCCGATAGCGGCCATTTTTGGAGAGACTGCCAAGATGACCTGGGAGTATCGGATACTCTAATCCATAAGGTGAGAATCATGGTGATCCGGATATTCGGATCAAAGATCCATTTTTTTATTCTCTTATTATCGCATCCGAGTGCTTTGGAGTAATTCTCTGACCCGTTCTATCTCACCGAACTTTTTCTCATATGATCCGACAATAGACTCTTTCAGTTCATCAAGAATATCATCCAGATTTTTTGCCAGATGGTATACTTTCATGGGTCTGCCTTTATTTTCTGTTATCTGATGAACGATGTGAATCCATTTCCTTTTCATCAGATCCGTTATTGCGATACTCACTTCAGGCTGACGGAGATCTGTTATTCGTTCAATCTCACGGGAGGTGAGATCAATATCCTTAATCAAAATTGTCAGCACCCGGGCACTATTCCGCTTAAGCCCGATATCCCAAAATAAGTCTGCAATCTCCTCATCCCCACTGGAGAAGTGCAGACCATAGTCGCCCCCCATCAATCCCTCAATATTATATTATGTGAATAATATATGAGATACTAGATAAATTTTCGGATCTGTACTTCTGATAATGACTTTAGCTGGTTTGACATAGTTATGCAAAAAGTGTTTCATAATTTCCGACTCCCTCAATTTTTTAAGATTTATAAAATATGAAAAATTTCGGTCCATTGATTTTAATTTTCGGATTTTTCTATCAAAGTTCGAAATATCATGATTATTGGCTATCAGCCGGTTTTATGATGGATAAGATCGTTGTTGATATGAGGCCATGGTGATTTCTGTTCTCTATGTAGATGATGAGGAAGCACTCTGTGATCTGGCAACCCGGTTTTTGAATAAGGAACCTGATATCTCTTGTGTTAGTGTTACTTCAGCGAAAAAAGCCCTTAAGTCTCTTCAATTCGAGCAATATGATATCATTGTAACCGATTATCAAATGCCCGGAATGGATGGTCTTTGTTTACTCAAGGAATTATCTATCCGCAATATTGATATTCCTGTGATCCTGTTCACCGGGCGCGGACGAGAGGAGGTAGCCATCGAAGCATTCAACCTTGGAGCAACATTTTATGTCCAGAAAGGTGATCCGGTAACGGTTCAGTTTCAGGAACTGATTCATAAAATTCGAATTGGCGTTGACCGAAATCGGACACGGAAGAAATTAATTGAGAGTGAACAGAGATTTCGCAGTTTTTTCACCCACACCTTGTTAGGAAGTGCAATTCTCGATGCGGATGCACGAATTATCGAAGCGAATGAGTATCTGTGTTGTCTGTTAGGGTATGATAAAACTGATCTGGTGGGTACATACTGGCCGGATCTGTTCAACAAAGGGATGGACCGTGATGCTGGTGAGGAAAAAAGGAATTTCAAAGGGATCAGGACCGGGCAGTATGATACGTTGTATCAAAAACCTGATGGTACTTTTATTGCTCTTCGAATCGCTCTTTCCCCTATCCTCGAGGATACAAAAATATCCGGATATAGTCTTTTAATAAGCAACATCAATGCAGAATATGAATTGAAAGAGCGATATGAGGAACTAGTGGAAAGCAGGACGGTAGTGAGTGAACATGAGAACAGTATACGGACGGTTTTGAATGCTTTGGATGATTGTGGGCTGTTATTAGATCTTTCCGGGAATATATTATATTTTAATACCAAAGCAGCAGATTTTCTTGGTATATCTAATGATTCTGGACATACGGTCTTATTTGATTATCTCACTGAATCTGATCAAAAGATTCTAAATAAAGGGTTCTCCCTCGCACTTCATCTTGGCGAAGATCAGTCTGTTATCACAGTAAATGGGAATCAAAGGTATGAGTGGACTGTTCATCCCATAAAAGAAAGAAAATCTTTTGAAGGAAGAATTGTTCTTTTTTGTCGTGATATTACAGAAATTCATGAGATAAAGGAAGAACTTGAAATCAGCAGGGAGCGGTATCGCCAGTTTGCAGAGTTTTTACCTCAGTCATTGTTTGAGATCAACCGGGATGGAACTATAGCCTATCTCAATCCACATGGCAGAACCGTTTTTCAGGTAACACATGCTGATCTCTCACAAGGGATACATTATGAGCAGTTTATCCCCGAACAGTATCGGGAATTTCTGCAAAATTATGTTTATGAGTCATTTCTTGGAAAAGATGGCGAGCCTGTTGAGGTTCAACTCCTTCGTGCCACTCAAGAGATCTTCCCTGCATTTATTCAGACGATTTCAATTCGTGAAAAAGGTGATATTACCCGAATCAGGGGAATTGTAATTGATCTTACTGAAATTCGCCAGGAAGAACAAGCGAGACATGAGCTTGAAGAAAAGTACCGGACACTTATAGAAAATGCCAGAGAGATTATCATTGTTTCGCAGGATGAAACGATTCAATTTGTAAATCCACTTGGTGCTTTGGTCACCAAATACAGCCCTGATGAATTGATTGGAAAACCGTTTAGTCAGTTTATCCATCCTGAAGATAAGCAGTTAGTTTATGAAAATTATGTAAGAAGAATTGATGATCCGACGTACCAGGAAGATTATCTTTTCAGATTTATTGATCGTGAGGGAGGCATTCACTGGGTAAAGACTCATGCTATTAGGATTGTGTGGGAAGGAAAACCAGCAACCCTGAATATGCTGAGTGAAATTACTGAGCTCATTCAGGCACAGGAAGCTCTGAAAGAATCAGAGTCAAGATTATCTTCTGTCCTCAATTTTCTTCCAGATCCAACATTTGCTGTAAACAAGAATGGAGAGGTGATAGTCTGGAACCAGATTATTGAAGAGTTTTTACACACTTCTGGGAACCAGATTCTTGGTCATCATAAAAATGAAGTGGCGAGATTATTGTATGGTGTTCATCGCCCCCTTCTCGTTGACCTGCTAGAAAATGAGGGTATTGATATTCCTGATAATTATCAGATTCACCGCCATGAAAAAGACATGGTTATTGCTGATGTAATGATTGTCAATCCTGAGGGAGCTCCGCAGTATTTATGGGGGAAAGCGAGGCCTCTTTATAACCAGAAGGGAGAGGTCATTGGTGCGATAGAATCAATTCGTGATATTACTGATCGAAAAATGATTGAAGAAAACCTCACGATGGTAAACCAAAAATTAAATCTCTTCAGTTCAATTACGAGGCATGATATTAGAAATCAATTAAGTCTTATTTTTCTTGCAATAGATAATATTTCCACTGGTTCTTTGACTCTCTTCAACCAGGAATATATAAAAAAAATCGAAGAATCATCTGTTAGAATTCAGAATTTTATAGATCTTGCTCGTGAATATCAGGAGATAGGAGTATCAAAGCCTGTTTGGAATCCAGTTTTACAAACTTTTTTTGATGTAGCATCATCCCTCAATTGCGTCGTCTCATGTGACCCGGGAACCTGCAAATGCAAGAATGTGTATGTTTACTCTGATCCATTAATAAAAAAGGTTTTTTTTAATATCGTTGATAATACTGTGAAATATGCAACCAGAACACCGGAAATCTCTGTGAAATGTCAGGAAACAGTTGATGGTCTTATCTTTACTATCATGGATAATGGGCCAGGTATTCCGGAAGGTGAGAAGGAACTCATTTTTACAAAAGGGTATGGGAGTGGGACCGGACTAGGGCTATTTCTTGTTAGAGAAATTTTGGGAATTACTGGCATGCAAATCAGGGAGACCGGATTATATGGAAAAGGGGCCAGGTTTGAAATTCTCATTCCGCCTGGAAAATATCTGCACAGATAAATATTTTTATTAACTCATAGTATTATTTGTAATTTGAGGTTAACAGACATTATAAATAGTTCTCCGAAAATGTAATTCTGGGGTAGTTGTATGACAGATTTGCCAATTGCAGCAGTTGTAAGAATTGCAAAATCGAGTGGGGCTGAACGTGTAGGAAGCGATGCAGCAGCGGTATTAGTTGAAAAAACCGAGACCTATCTCGGAAAACTTGTTAAAGAAGCTAATAAACTGGCGCTACATGCGGGAAGAAAGACAATTAAAAAAGAAGATATTGAAATGGCTCTAAAGTCAATTTGAGTCTTTTTTTGTGTAAATTCCCAGATATTATTTTTCATGGCTGCGCATTTTTTGAAATGTGAATTAAGAGGGATTTTTTCCGCGATATGATTTACAAAGAAGATCAAATTCTTGGGTCTCGAGTTTTTAGATGATTTCGTAGGGGATGACAGAATACTTTCTAATAGCAGGGCTTCCAATGTAATAAGGCGCGAGGGTACCAAAGCCTGGCCAAATGGGCCGGACTTAAGATCCGGTTTCGAAGGAATCCAAGGGTTCAAATCCCTTCTCTCGCATATTTATATTTTATTTTCTTTCTTTTGGGCTTTTCATCAAAGGGTATTCATTATATTGAAAGTAGATCGATTGAATGTATACTGAAAGATATCCCTGATTCATATCAATGTAATAATACCTAGTTTAATTAGTCGTTGGAAAAAATATTGCACTGTCGGAAACCAGTCAATATTTATAACAATTTTTTGGATATTATACCAGTTATCTAAATGAAACATTCGTGTTCATTTCGTTCAGACAGTATCAGAACTAAATGGGTATAGTTTAACCTCTGGTTATGTACCTTTTTTTAAGAGGATTACATCTCAATTAAGATTTGAAATATTTGAAGTCCTTTTAAATTTTATAGGGAAAATAAATTTCACTGATGTACTTTTTAAGGGTTGTTGGAAGAATTATCTTACATACGATTATAGATCTAACAAGATGAATTAATATTTATATATTTACTTGTGAAAAATAAAAATCTGCGAAGATAAGTTAAATTTTTATCCTTTAATAATTAATACGATATATATTTGGATGGGTGGCTTATGAAACGAAACAAAATAATTGGGATATTATTCTTTATTAGTTTGATATTTCCCGGAGCATTTGGTGCATCGGTAGAGATCGGTCCGGATATTTTGTATGGGAGTATGCCGGTTACAATATCTTATGACGGTTTTGAAGATGAGGAAGATTACTTTTTAGCATTTCAACCAACTTATGTCTCTGAAGGAGATAGATTCACTGGTTTAATGGGTGATTTAGAATTACCATTTAATAGTTCAGATGTAGCCTTTTTCTCTATTGATGGAAAATATACTGAATTTTCATTTGATTTTGTCTCTGGAACATTGGACCCTTCAGGATTTGATGAAGGGTATTTAATATTTGAGTTAATTAAAAATGCTTCAAATCCGGGAGATGAGGTCACAATGGCATATTTGATAAACGGTATGAAAGAAAGCGGAAATCAAGAGGATGTCATTCGGATGTGGCCAGACTTCCATCCACAAAAAGGTGTATTACATGTGATTGTCAATTTGGGGGATAATTACTATGAAAAAGAGATACCTTACCAACAGGATGTTTATGTCCCATATGTAGAATTAGATGATGTAACGGTTCAAAGTGGGAATTCTGCAATAGGGGATCTTTATCTCTATGATTTAAGCCAGGGAATATCCCTGTATAATGTCACAATCTCTATGGAAGATCCGACAATTGGGCATTTCACCAATGCTCAGTTACCATCCGGATTTATCGGGACACCCAATATAGCAAGTAATACAATTCAGGTGAATGCAACAACTTCACTTAAAGACCCCATTTATAATGTTCAAATCCTTAATATTACCTATCTTGGGTTGAATCAGGGTTCGTCTCAAGTAAATGTGACTATTAATCGGATCATAGATGGTGAGGGGAATGACTATCCGATTGGAGATGATTATTCTGGAAAACTCACGGTTACACCACCACCACCACAACAAATTGATTTCATAGGAACACCAACCAGGGGAATAGTTCCGTTTGATGTAGCATTCCAATACCTTCCGGCTGATTCTCCGGTTTCATTTAACTGGAGTTTTGGTGATGGAACACCGAATGCTACGGTCAGAAATCCTGTTCATACCTATTGGACCCCAGGTTCTCATGATGTAACATTAACCGTAGACCGGATTTCTGATAATGATACCAAAACTAAAACAGGATATATCGAGTCTAAGCAGGTTCCAATTTGGTTTAAATCAAATCTCACCACTGGATCTGCACCATTGCTAGTCTCATTTAATGGGACAACAGATAAAGTTTCAACGAATTGGAAATATTCTTTCGGGGATGGCAAAAATGGAAATGAGCCGAATATGACTCATGAATATACAACTGCAGGAACATATACCGTAAAAGCCACCGCTGAAATTAATGGAGTTATCCGGAGTGCAATACGATACAACTATGTTAAAGTTTCGTAAATAATGAAATATTCAACTTTATCTAATATTTTTGAATGTTCCTTTTTTTCTCTCCCCTTTTCAGAGGCATTTTTTTTAAATTTTAATTATATGCACTTCTTGCATCCCATCATGAGTGTATGTGTTCATTATACTGAGTTCATTGAGTTGTAACGATCTGTTTTTTATTTTATATCTGGTCTAAGTTTTATCGTAACTATAATATATCTTTAATATTAAGCCTATTACTTGGTTATCCCCAATATTCAAATGGGGTTGATAGATTACAAATTTTTTTTCAGGGGAAAAAATGATGGATAATATAAGGGGGGGTCTGTTTGACTCAATGGATCAAAAAGCTGGTAAAAGCAATATTCGATCCATTTTTTTACGAAATCATATGAGAATTTCCTTATCTTGTGTTATTGTCTGTATATGCTTTTTTATGGCAGGATTTGGATTTGTATCTGCAGATAATATTAGTCAGGGTACAGAGGTGAATAACTCATCAATTCATTCTGGTATTAATAATGAATTATGGAGGAGTGAGCAATCAGCTTATTCTGATTCTCTATTGCATGAAACACTTCTGTCTCCGTCGATGAATAGCAATAAAACATCAAATATATCAAGTAATTTTTTATCCGACTTGGATATGCGATCTGGGACACGGTTGCCTGAATTTAAGGTGGATTGGGATAGGAGTTTAGGTGGTTCAAAAGATGAGATGACCTACTCAGCGGCACAGACTGCAGATGGTGGTTACATTGTTGCAGGATACACATATTCTGAAGATGGCGATATCAAAGAATTTTTTGGCGGATGGGATATTTGGATCGCAAAATTGGATTCTGCAAGAAACCTTGAATGGGCAAAATCTCTCGGAGGTTCCGGGGATGATTATGCGATGTCAGTTATTCAAAATAATGCGGGTGAATATCTGATTGCCGGATATACTGACTCTACAGATGGAGATATCACTACAAACCATGGTGGATTTGACTATTGGGTGATAAAACTAGATACTCATGGTAATCTCATATGGCAGAAATGTCTTGGTGGATCAAAAACGGATGAGGCAAGATCTATAAAACAGACTTCAGATGGGGGATACCTCATAGGTGGATACACCTGGTCTGATGATGGTGATGTGTCCGGACATATCGGTACATATGACTATTGGATAGTGAAATTAAATTCATCGGGAAAGATTCTCTGGAATAAGTGTCTTGGTGGGTCAAGCTGGGATTATGCTGTTTCTGCTATAGAAACTGTTGATAAGGGATACTTTATTGGAGGAGAATCTCTATCGCGAAATGGAAATGTTACAGGAAATCATGGTGGATTTGACTATTGGGTGGTGAAACTGAATAGCCAGGGTGAATTGGTCTTTGAGAAATCTCTTGGGGGATCGAAGGATGAGCTACTGAACTCTGCGATCCAGACACGTGACGGTGGATATTTGCTTATTGGGAGCACAGAATCCAATGATGGCAATGTAACTGGTAACCACGGAGGATTAGATTACTGGATTGTTAAACTTGATTCAGCAGGATTGATTGAGTGGCAGAAGTGTTTTGGTGGTTCATCTTATGAAAAGGCTTATTCAGCAGTAATGAGTCCTACCGGGGGATACGCTGTGGCAGGGTCCACTCATTCAACTGATGGTGACGTGAGCGAAAATCATGGGGCCCAAGATTACTGGCTAATTTCAATAAATTCTTTAGGAACACTGGAATGGGAAAAGTGTTTTGGAGGATCAAATTATGATTATGGTTTTAATCTCATTCTGAACACAGATCAGAGTTATTGTATCACTGGTATCTCTGAATCCATTGATGGTGATGTATCAGGAAACCATGGTTGGTGGGATTACTGGCTTGTCCAGGTAAGCGTTTGGTACTCGGTTGAATCTGCTTCAGATGAATGGTCAATTGTGTATCCCCATGGAAACCTGTCATATATTGAAGGAAGTAATGCAGCATATATTACTCAAGGGAAACCAGGTGCAATACTTGATGATGTGATAGTAAATGGAACTTCACAAGGGCCGTTATTGAACTATACCTTCCAATCTATTGCATCTAATCACTCTATTCATACATATGGTAATCCTGTAAAAGATCAAGTCCATGTAATGTTTAATATTACTCCTACTTCCGGGATGCATCCCCTGGATGTTACATTCTCTGATATGTCATTAGGAAATCCTACTTCTTGGTTTTGGCAGTTTGGTGATGGTGGAACATCAATCGAAAAAGAGCCATCTCATACGTATAGAAATCCTGGATCTTATACCGTATCACTTCAGGCTTTCAATAATCAAACCAGCGGATTTAACTCTTGTACTGGTTGCATTGAAGTAAATTAATTTTTTTCAAATTTTATCGTTGATTCAGATTTTTTAATCAAAATTGCTAATATCCGTTTCCGTAAATATAATCATCTTAAAAATGAAAGGAAATGTATGAAGGGTGTGCGGTCAGGGATGCTTTTATTATCCGTTACCATAGGATTCCTCCTTTTATCTGGTGGGGCAATATCAGTTGTTGCAGAGGATAATATTGGTTTCAGACAGAGTGAGTTTTCTAGATTCACTCCTGATTTCCCAGGATATTTTCTTGATAAAGACAAAATCATTGAAAATTAGAGTTCCCGATATTGGAAAAGATCCTTAAACTCAACAAGTCTGAATATTCGTAGTAAGTTATTAAATGATTCTACTTCCTCTCCATCCATGGCCTCTCATATACAGAGCCCGTTTATTGAACGAACCTGGCAGAGACCTCTTGGTGGAACAGATACTGACAAGGTATGGTCATCGCTCCAATCAATTGACGGGGGATTTATAATTGGTGGGTATACGTGGTCCAATGATGGTGATGTTTCCGGAAATCATGGAAAGGTAGATGCATGGATCGTTAAATTGAATGATGCCGGTACTCTTGTCTGGCAGAAATGCTATGGTGGCTCTGATTATGATGGTACCCTGTCAATAATTCAGACATCAGATGGAGGTTTTTTACTCACTGGATCCACAGGTTCCAATGATGGTGATGTATCTGGAAACCATGGTCGGGATGACTTGTGGGTAGTAAAGATTGACAGTATGGGCAATATTATCTGGCAGAAATGTCTTGGTGGCACAGATGATGAAAGTGCATCTTCAGTAGTTGAAACAAATGATGGAGGATTTTTAGTTGCCGGGAATACTCGGTCCAATGATGGAGATGTTTCTGGAAATCATGGCGAAGAAGACTTTTGGGTAGTAAAATTAGATAATACCGGTAATATCATCTGGCAAAAATGTCTTGGTGGATCTGATTATGATGAAGCGAATTCAGTATATCAGACGCACGATGGAAATTATTTAATTGGAGGAATGACTTATTCATCAGACGGAGATGTTACCAATAATCATGGTTGGAGTGATTACTGGATAGTAAAAATTGATCAATCCGGTAATATTCTTTGGGAAAAATCATTTGGCGGTTCATCGAGTGATGCTGCATTTCAAATAATAGAAACCTTTGATGAAAAATATATCGTTGCTGGAGGCTCACTTTCGACTGATGGTGATGTCACATCTAATCATGGTTTTGTTGATTACTGGCTTGTGAAATTGGACTCTGATGGTTCAATAATTTGGGATAAATCTTTTGGAGGAACTTCATTAGATGTTCCTATGTCAATTATTCAAACGTTTGATAAAGGATTTCTAGTTTGTGGGTATACTATGTCCAATGATGATGATGTCTCAGGAAACCATGGTTCGAGTGATTACTGGATAATAAAGCTTGATAATTACGGAAACCTTCTCTGGCAGGAATGCTTGGGAGGTTCATATTATGATGATGCATATAGTATAACACCTTTATCAGATGGAAGATATCTGATTGCAGGAGATACCTCTTCCAATGATGGTGATGTTTCCGGAAATCATGGGTGGGAAGACTTCTGGGTAGTAATGGTAACTCCTCTCCACACGATAGAATCATCATCTGATTCATGGTCGGTAGTTCATCCATATGGGAATCAGTCGTATATCGAAAATTCAGATGCCAATTATTTGACTCAGGGAAAACCAGGTGCAATACTTGATGATGTGATAGTAAATGGAACTTCACAAGGGCCGTTATTGAACTATACCTTTTCATCAATTGAAAAAAATCACACAATAAGCACGAATGGAAGTCCCATACCCGGCCAGATTCATGCTATGTTTCAAATTTCTAATCCTATCGGGACGAATCCATTAAATGTAATTTTTATTGATTTATCGGTGGGAAACCCTACTTCCTGGGAGTGGCAGTTTGGAGATGGTTCGATATCTTATAAGCAAAATCCGGAACATGAATATAAAGTTCCGGGAACCTATACTGTAAGTCTTCGTGCCTTTAATGAAAAAACCGGAGGTTATACTGTTTGTAATGGGTGTGTAACGGTGAATCCATGATAAAAAAAAAGGGATGGATTGTGCTGTTGATAAGCTTCTTCGCATTTATCTCCTTAAATGGAAGTGCTACACCACTCTATCCGGAGTATGTAGTTCAGGCAGATGGAACTGAACTCATTCCCGGTCATAGTGGACCTGATTATATTTTTTCTGGAACATATGAAAACGGTCACATTATCATTTCCGGAGCTGGTTCATATGTTCTTTCAGATAATCTGGCATATTCCGGTTCTGATGCTGCAATAATTATAAATGGCTCGGATATTCATTTGAATGGAAATGAGCCTGAATTATCCGGAAATGACGGTACAGGTATTATATCCAACTCACATGCAGCTTATGCAAGGGTGGAAAATTTCACTTCTATTTCCGGATTTGAAACCGGAATGATATTATATGGTAATTATTGTGATGTTATAAAAAATAATGTCAGCTTCAATTCCGGCAATGGAGTTTATGTAAAGGGGAATAATAATACAATATCTAACAATATTATCAAAGGAAATACATATTCTGGAATCAACACAACAAGTATTTATCACATCTTTTCTGATAACCTGATTGCAGATAATGGACGAAACGGGATTAATAGTCAGGATTTTGTTGAAATAACAGGAAATGAAATTTTCGGAAATGGAAGAGATGGCGTTTTAGTATGGAATAATGCAACGGTTTCTGATAATATTATCTCTCATAATATCAGGTATGGAATTAAAGCAACAAACTATGTGGATTTTTTCTCTAATTTAGTTGAATCAAATGGTAATGATGGCATATCAACGGGGAGATTTTCGACGATTCATG
This sequence comes from Methanospirillum hungatei, assembly GCF_019263745.1. Lineage (NCBI taxonomy): Archaea > Methanobacteriati > Methanobacteriota > Methanomicrobia > Methanomicrobiales > Methanospirillaceae > Methanospirillum > Methanospirillum purgamenti. Next base: position 904,082 of record NZ_CP077107.1, on the reverse strand, counting down.
GTAATACTGTCTTAAATAATAAAGGTTCAGGAATTTTTACCGGCCATACAACTACTCTTGCAGATAATGTTGTTTCAGGTAATCAGAAATATGGTATCTGGTTAGGCAATATGGTCAGTGTAAAAAATTGTACCATATACAATAATCAATATGGCGGTTTAATTGCAGGAAATAATGCGGATGTCAGAGATAATAATGTATTTGAAAACCAGGGGATAGGCATAGATCTTTCGAATTTTGTGACTATTATTAATAATTCTGTTAGTAATAATCTATATTCTGGTATATTCACACTCCGTTCATCAGAAATTCACAATAATACTATTACCCATAATGGTGATTGTGGAATTAATGGATGGGGTAATTCAAACATTTCAAAAAATTTCATTGATGATAATTGGATTGGTATTTATCTTCCGGATAATAGTGTGAATATTCATGTGAATCAAAATCAGATCCTGTCTTCTGGTGATTGCGGCATTTTTATTGATTCAGGTGGATGGGATGAGGGTTCGGGCTTTATTTATGATAATTATCTCGGTAATTTAGTGAATATTGGAGGCTCCGGGACGTTATCATATTATGGTTGGACAAATCCCAAAGGGCCAGAACCGGGATTGAACATTATTAATGGACCGAATATTGCTGGAAATTACTGGAGTAACTTGACGAGAAGTGGCTGGTCTGACTTGCAGGAACCTATAAAAGAGGGATATTCGTCGACTTCGTATGAATTAATTCCTAACTCCGGTGTTTATGATATTGCTCCTCTTGTCCGGAGCCTCTATGACATATCTGCTTCGGGTGATGCCTGGACATATCCTTCACCATCAGGTGAAGTATTAGCACCTCGTTTTTCAAACGCATCATTCTTAAATTTTGCAAAACCTGGTGCCGAATTGGAAAATATTACCGTAGATCATGATTGGAAAGGTCCGATTTTAAATTGGACATTTTTTGATGTTGACGGTAATCATGAGATTCAGACAATTGGAAGTCCAATTCCGGGACAAATTCATACACGATTTGATATGTTTCCAAAGAATGGTAATCCTCCCCAGAAAGTACAGTTTATTGATTTATCTGTTGGGGATCCAACCTCCTGGTACTGGCAGTTTGGCGACGGGGAGAGTTCGACTGAAAAGGATCCGGTTCACCAGTATACCAATCCGGGAACGTTTACGGTCTCACTCCGTGTATATAATGATGGAACCGGAGGGTATTCAGTCTGTAATAATTGTATTACAGTTCAATAGGAATATGATGCATAGAATTGGATGTGTAAAATTTTCACTCATATTGATTTTAGAATCTTGTCCATAATATTAAAAAAACCATTTTTCTCCGTAATAATTTGTTCAGAGATTGATATTCTGATATGTGATAGATAATATAATAATGTAATACATAGAAGAAAAAGTATGGATGGGGTACATTCAGGACTTTTCAAAATAATAACCTGTGTGGGTTTTGTTCTTCTTCTTGGAGGGTTCATTCCGGTAATGGCTGAAGAACAACTCCCCCTGGAGAGCAGGATGTTCGATTCAGGAGGCAAAAATTTACTCTTTTTTGAAGAAAGAGATGGTAACCTCTCCCGGGAGAGGTTCCACCCCGAAATGAGTTATAATTTTTCAAAATTGAGGAATCAACAAATAAATCCTGATATATTCTCTGCAGCAGGTATCCCGGTTGTTGAACGCACCTGGCAGAGGTCATTGGGTGGAACAGATACTGATGGGGTCTGGTCAGTTCTTCAGACTGCTGATAATGGGTATCTCATTGGGGGGTACACATATTCAACGGATGGTGATGTCAATGGGAATCATGGATGGGACGATGCATGGATTGTAAAACTGAACCCTTCGGGAATACTATTGTGGCAAAAATGCTTTGGTGGCTCGGATTTTGATAGTGCACGTTCCACCATCCAGACATCTGATGGTGGATATCTGATTACCGGATTTGCTGATTCAAATGATGGCGATGTTTCTGGTAACCATGGCTGGTCCGACATGTGGGCTTTGAAAACTGATTCATCTGGGAATATTATCTGGCAGAAATGCCTGGGAGGAACAGATGATGAAAGTTCACGCTCTGTAATTGAAACCTCTGACGGCGGTTATCTGCTTGCGGGATATACCTGGTCAGACGATGGCGATGTTTCAGGTAATCATGGAGACAGTGATTTCTGGATAGTTAAAATTGATATTTCCGGCAATTTACTCTGGCAAAAATGTTTCGGGGGTTCAGATTATGACCATGCATATTCGGGCCTTGAGACATCAGACGGTGGGTATCTTGTTGCCGGATATACGTATTCAAATGATGGAAATGTCTCCGGAAATCATGGAAACAGTGATTACTGGGTAGTTAAAACCGATATCGCTGGTAATCTTGTCTGGCAGAAGTGTTTTGGTGGTTCAGATTTTGATTATGCACATTCTGTAATTGAAACATCAGACGGTGGGTATCTTGTTGCCGGATATTCGTATTCAAATGATGGAAATGTCTCCGTAAATCAAGGCTACAGTGATTACTGGGTGATTAAACTTGATATTTCCGGCAATTTGCTCTGGGAGAAGAGTCTTGGAGGTTCAGATGATGATCAATCATATTCTGTCATTCAGACTTCTGATGGGGGATACATGGTGGCCGGGTACTCGTTTTCGACTGATGGTGATGTCTCCGGAAATCATGGTGAAACTGATTACTGGATTGTTAAACTTGATAGTACTGGTGATGTTATCTGGCAGGATTGTCTGGGAGGTTCTGATTATGATGATGCATATGGTTTAACACCTTTACCAGATGGAAGATATCTGATTGCAGGAGATTCCCTTTCCAATGATGGTGATGTTTCCGGAAATCATGGGTGGGAAGATTTCTGGGTAGTAATGGTAACTCCTCTCCATACGATAGAATCTTCATCAGATGAATGGTCGCTAGTTCATCCATATGGAAATCAATCGTATATTGAATATTCAGATGCGAATTATTTGACTCAGGCAAAACCAGGTGCAATACTTGATGATGTGATAGTTAATGGAACTTCACAAGGGCCGCTATTAAACTATACCTTTTCATCAATAGAAAAAAATCACACCATAAGTACAAATGGAAGTCCTATCCCTGGGCAGGTTCATGTGATGTTTAATTTTACCCCGGAATCCGGAAATTGCCCACTCCCTGTTCAGTTTTATGATCTCTCTGTTGGTAACCCAACTTCCTGGTATTGGCAGTTTGGCGATGGTGAAACGTCTAATGAGCAAAATCCAAACCATGAATATAAAATCCCTGGTCTATATACCATCTCTCTGAGGGAGGATAATGGTCATACTACTGGGTATGCAGTATGCACAGATTGTATTCATGCAATCTGATTTTTTTAAATCCAAGAATTTTATTGATTTTTTTTCTTATAGTATCATTGACATAAGATCAGTTAATATAAATATGCCTTTTTTAAAAAAACGATCTGTTTTGTATTATTCGTAAAATTAACGATTTTAAAAGTCATTACTCGTTTTGGTTAATAAATGGTTTTCATTTATCGATTATATGGGCGCATAGTATGATTCTTTAGATCTTTCTGTTTTAAATCTCAATTGAGATAATTATGTTCAATAATAATGACGGATCACTATTGATTATAAAAATAATAGAGAGGAATCTTTTTTTTTAATAATAAAAAAAATATTAAAGTTCTTTTCTGATTATGTAATTTTTATTGCATTTTTACAATAATTATCTTTATGCAATTTCCTATATATCCCGTAATCTATATAACAGATCCAATAATTACTATTATTATCCTGATCAAAGGATTGGTACAATATTGAGGTGGGGTTATTATGTTAGAAAAGGATAAGGGAAATTCGTTTCTTAAGACATATTTTCTAAGAAAAATTTTCATATTTGGGGTGTTTCTTTCACTTTTGATGATTACTGTCCCTGGATTGGCTGTGTTAAATCCATCATTTTATGGGATGAATCAGGCTAATATGACTCTTGTTGGTGATAATAATACCTTAGCAAAAGGGGATTATTTGTATCTGTTTGATACCACAACAGTAGTATCAGATAATATTACTGGTTATACATGGAATGTTGATGTGAATCCATCTGGCTCGATTTCCGGCCCGACTACATCTTCAAAAAAGAATCCTGTGTTTGGACCATTTACAGGTGCGGCTGATCTCACGGTAGATCTCATTGTTGATAATGATACAGGATTACAGCCACCAGTTAAGAAAGAATACTATGTTGTCGATAATTACTCTCATATCAGACCGAGCTATTCGGTGAAAGCAGATTATAGGAATGTTTCGGCAGAATATCCCAAAGGGACTCTAACTTTCAATGATACTTCTGCTGTATTTGGTTTTCCGATGAATGAAACGGTGAATTGGTGGTGGCAGACAACAAATGACTCTGGTGTTTCCAAAAATGCATCTGCTCGTAATAATTTTACGGTTAGTTTGAGCGGGTCATCCCAATATTCTGTAAATTTAACTGTGAAGGATAACAAAGGAAATCTGGCTTCTATTCTTGGGCATGTGGGAATACCCCCTGATGATGTAGGACTCGTTCCGAATATTGTTGCTGTCCCAATGCGTGGAACCGTTCCATTGAATGTTAGTTTTATCGATCTCTCTATGTATTATCTTCCTGTGCGGGATAATTTGATATGGAATTGGGATTTTGATGTTGAAGAAGTAGATCCGGAAACACCACATACATCATCAGATCAGAATCCAGTCCATGAATATATCAAACCTGGAACCTATTATGTAAGTTTTGAAATTTCTGACGGTTTCTCAAGAGCGAGCACAACCATTGGCCCAATTCAGGTATTATCTCCATCAGTAGATTTTGCTGTAAGCCCAACGCGGGGAGAAATTCCATTCAATGTTACGGTGATTTCACAGGCAACCGGGTTGAATGATACTCCATTATATGAGTGGAATTTTGGGAATGGGACTGTTATTACTACAGATACGCCATCATATGTTTATACATATAATCCTGCAATTATTGATCCAACAATAACCAAAAATTATACGATTAGCCATCGTGTTTTTTCTGATGGTGATGTATTCGCAGCATCAAATACGCAAAATGTAACCATATTTGCGCAAAACCCTCCCCGTGCACGATTTACAGCATATCCACGTGATGGTCAGGCACCACTTAATGTCTCATTTATTGACCAGTCTGAAGGAAGAGAACCGTTCCGATATGAATGGTATTTTGGAGATAATACTCCGAAAGTATATGAGCAGAATCCGATCCATGTTTATAATAATCCTGGCGTGTATGATGTTACATTGATGATCCGTGCGCAAAATGGGAATGATATTATTAACCAGACCGATATAATTCGCGTTACAGATTATCCAATACCTAATGTTTCATTCAGTATGGCACCAATTGAAGGATATGCACCTTTAAAAGTATCTTTCATTGATCAGACTTGTCATAGAAATTGTTCGTTTAGGTATTTGTGGGAATTTGGTGATGGTAATACATCGATCTTAAAGAATCCTGTTTGGGAATATGTCACTCCGGGTAGTTATACCGTGAATCTTACGGTAACTGATGAATGGGGAGTTAGTGGAAATACTATAGGTGGTGTAGATGTCAAAGTTTTAGATCCGAATCTTCGTTATGGACTATTAGTAGCAAATTTTAACGCACTAATAACCCGTGGGATTGCTCCATTAGAAGTACATTTCATTGATGAGTCTACAGGGAAACCCATTGGATGGAAATGGGATTTTGGAGATAACACTGAATCATATGATCAAAGCCCAAATCATACTTTTACTCAACCGGGTGTTTATAATGTGACTTTGAAGGTTTATAATCAGACTTCAGATGCATCAAAAATTACCAAAAATGAATATATTACTGCAATCTCTTCAAAAATCGATGCGCTGTTTAATTATCATTATATTAATAATCAGAAAGGAAGGCAAATTCAATTTTTTGATCGATCAAAAGGGGTAGGTATCAATGAATGGAATTGGGATTTTGGAGATGGCACATTTTCTACGAATCAAAATCCTATCCATTTATTTTCCACAAGTGGATCTTTCAATGTTAAGTTGGTAGTCTCAAATGGATATTGCAGTGGAACGTATACTTATGTAGTAAATGTTTAGTGATAATTAATTAATTGATAATTTTTTTTGTGAATTGAATGAATATAGATATATTTATATAATATTCATTATATAGCAAATACTATTGTCAATGGATAGTGGTTCATTATAGGTGAACTAGAGATAATTATTGAAACAAGGAGTATGCTTAATCAATTAAGGGGGATATGGTGAAAAAAATGGTATTTGATGGGTTGAAAATTAAGGATGGGGTAAATTTTTTAATATTTATCGGAATTTTTCTCGCTCTATTAACAATGGTTGTATCAGCTGAAATTTCGATAAATGGTCCTTCTTCTGTTTTAAGGGGAAATGAATCGTTTGAAATTAAAATTAATGAAACTTCGCAGCCAACAGAACCTTATTATTTTGGACTTGTTATCAGCCCTCAAGTAATGACGGGAGATATCGGTGATAGACCTCCATTTATAGTTCAAAATTCGTACACTAATTTTTCATTAAATTCTTGGAATGCGTATTATATACCAGTGCAGGATAAAAATGAACAATTTTGGGAGATAGTTCCAAATGGAATAACATATCCGTCCAATAGTACTTGCTGGATTGTTCCATGGGGTGGAACTCATTATATGACTGAATTGGATCCAAATAAATGGTATGAACCGACTCCTGGGAATTGGATGTATCCTTTAACTATTGGATTAAATTATGGAGACTATTATCCTACTGTGAAGACTGGTGAATATAAATTCCATATTCAAAAATCTAGTGCACAATCCCTAACGTCGGCTAAACCAAAAATTGATTACTCTGATTATAAGGTTCAAATTTCTCCAGGTGAATTAAGTTTGAGACTTTTGAATTATTATAAATTTCATCAAGATCCACAGGAGATAGAAGAAATTCAGGAGGTTTCGAGAGGTCAAAGAGTTCACTTGAATGGTACAAATACTGATAGCAATGCCACTTATCTATGGTTAATGGGAGAAGGACTTCCAAAATGTGGATCTAAATTGGATGTTTTATCTCTACCAATGAAATCTAATGAACCTACTAAAGTTGAGGTATTTAAGCAGAATTGGGATTATGATTGGGATATTCCAAATACTGTAATAAGTCAGGGTAAGTACACCATTTATGCCTCTTCAGTGAATCCTGAAGAGATCCTCAAAGAATTCTATAATCGCCCTTCTGAATGTGGATCACCATGCAAGTCTATTGAAAAAGGATTATGTGCATTACAGGATTGTTCTGTATGTGGGGCAATAATCCAGAAAAAAGATATTATAATTACTGATTTGCCTGCTGAGATTAATCGAATTGGGAAAATAGAACCCTGTTGCTGTCCTGGTTATCCATGTGGATATACTTCTTCATTAGTTAATATTAATATGAGCGGAATATTTGGTGATTCGAGAACACCCATGCAAATATGGATGTTTGGTAATAACCAAATATATGACCGAAATTATCTTTTTAACGATAGTTTCAAAACATTCCTTGACAAAGATGGCTCTTTCCAATTGGACATTTATGAGTACTTATTAAAACCAAATGATTTAAACCTCTGTGATTTAGATAATGGTGAATATTATTTGTTGGTCCAATTACCGGGGCAAACTAATATCACAAGACAAAGATTTGATATTACTGTTGAAAATTCTACTGAATACTGGAGAATTAAAAATATTGAATCAAGTGTTATATTGCCGAAAAATATCACAAAAGACAGTCTTTTTGTTGTAAAAGCAGATCCTATATATTGGTCACGTGCTTTCCCTATTGAAGGCCCTGGTGCCTATGCTGGAAAGAAAGCTATGGATGCTCTCGTCTCAGAGTTAAGTCAAAGTTGGGTAGAAGATAGGTTTATTACTACTTCCTTCTTCCTTGAACCTATTCGCTGCAAACAGGATTCTGTGAGTTTTACTGCAAATCAATTGGAAGGAAATGTTCCATTAACTGTTCAGTTCTTTGACAATTCCACATTTAATGGAACAGGTTTTCTATGGGATTTTGGGGATGGTACAACCTCAAATGAAAGAAATCCGAACCACGTTTATAATAAAACTGGAATCTTTGATGTAACGTTTACGGTGAATGGAACAGGCACTGATGGTAAAGAAAAGAATCCTTTAAGAAAATATAATTATATTATTGTAAAAGAGATTTCCCCACAATTTTATGATCCAGTTGCAGATTTTACCTATGCAAAATTAGATAATGAACCTTTAACAATTAGGTTTATAGATCAAAGTTACGGATCTACCCCGTTGACTTACTTATGGTCATTTGGTAATAATTCTATGTCCACTGAAAAGTCACCACAACATACCTTCCCTTCAGTTGGAAAATATGCAGTGAATTTGACAGTAACTGATCAATATGCGAAATCAAATTGGACATCAAGAGTAGTTCCTGTACCGCCAATGAATTCACCTGTAGCCAATTTTGAGTATAATTTAAACAGTGTAAATCCTCTCCAGGTTCAATTTAATGATTTATCATTAGGTGATATAAGCTCATGGCAATGGTCATTTGGAGATGGAACTGGTTCTTCAACTCAAAGTCCAACACATTTGTATAATGATTATGGAAGTTATGATGTCACATTGACTGCAGGGAACCGGCTGGGATCAAATTCTATAACCCTAAAGTTAAATATAGATAACCCTCTTGTAACAGCGGGTTTCAAATGGACAAATATTGGAAATAGAACTGTTAGGTTTACTGATACGTCTCAAGGAAAAATCTCAAATTGGACTTTAGAGTTTGGTGATGGTAATATTCAAAATTTTGTTCAAAATTGGAATGTTTACGATCACAAATATTCACAGTTAGGTAATTATTATGCAAAATTAACTGTAGAAAATGAATATAATAAGGATACGTATTCAAATCAAATAATGCTCTATAGAAATGATGGTTCAAATCCTATTTAACATTGGATTAATACCAATACGCTATTTTTATCACGGTTTTTCTATCATTAGTTTAATATCAGAATAATTAGGATTTTTCTTTCTTTTATATAGAAACTGTTGCATAACTAAAATGTCGTTTCCCCAAGAGAACAATTTCCATCCTAGTGGGACCAAAATTGCTAATGAAATTTCTGGATTTTGACTCATTGCACTAACTGTTTAGGTTTTTGCAACAGCCTCGATAATTAATTTAATTAAATAGCACTAAAATTAACTATTTTTTAATATGGTATCTTATTTAAGGGTTATTTGTGTGCAGTGAATTTTTTTAATTGAATGGTTTTTGAATAATAATAGAAATATTTATATTGGTAATAATATATATGATGTATATTATCACGAAACGGGGGCATAAAGCGTTAACTGTTCTGTTAGTGAAGGAGAAAATTAGGATTGCGGGTATGTGGGGGATTTGATATTCCCGTCATACCGAATCTAGTAAATTTTTGATAAACCTTCATTGGGACAGAACCGTGGGATGGAGTGGTGAGACATGAAAACAGATAACAAAAAATCTGAACGAAAAGGTATGGTCTGGCTTTTGACCCTGCTTGGCATCATTCTGGTGCTCGCAAGTCCGGTGTCAGCAGCTGGAGAGAATATTTGGGTTCCCTATGTCGAACAAGGGAAATCCGTATTTGTTGGTGAAGAGCATCTAGATATTTTAGATGCGCTGATAGATCCAAACACAGGTCAGAAAGTAACATACTTAGGATGGTGGGGAGATGATGTATTAGCTCAACCCGGAACGTCTGCAGATAAGTATATTGAAATTGCTCCTGGGAGTGAGTTGGATTATTATATTAATCCTATAGAGTATATCATGAATGGGAGGTATACTGAAGGAGCGTTTTACCTTTGTGATAGAGCAGATGGTCAACCTATTTCGTTCAATGGCAAATATGTTGTAGCATTCTACGTTGAACTACCCCATCTTGAATTGGTTGTAGCTGATGATGTGTGCCCTGATGTCAACCGGAGTGGTCAGATATTCCTCGGTACAAATCTGGACTTTAACATAAAGACCAATTTATATAAGATTCAGCAGCGTAATGCAAATCCTGCTCGGAATCTGCCAGGTGGTGCCAATGCCCATATTTTTGACATTAACGTCACTGGTGTAAATGGGAAAAATTACGATTATTTATTAGGACCGGATGCAGGAGGATGTAATTGTCCGGATTGTAATCCTAATTACCCGGCAATTGGTATCAAGGATATTGATATTCTAACCAATACACATCAGTGGAATAGATGGGATACTGATGCGATTGATCCTCAAACAGGCCTGATTTATACACCAAGCGGTGCATATTCTGTTTATTCGATCTGTTGGGCAAATAATATAATCGACAATTATTTTACAATCGGGGGAGTTCAGTCTAAATCCACAAATTTAGAATTGATTCCAGAAATAGTGACTGTTACGGTAAATCCTGGTTCAATCCTTCGAACAGAATCTGCAACTGCAACTGTTGTTGGAAAACCGAAAACGGAGTACATCATTGCTCTTATGGAATGTCCACTCAAGATGACTGGTGAGATTTGTGATCGTCCACCATGGTTTGAAAAGGATCCACTGAATACTGCGTTATTATTCGATCCTGAAGGTGGTCCATATCCAATCGGAAGTGAAATTGTCTATCCGGCATGTTGTGATGATCTGACTTTCCGAGATGTAGTACCGAAGGTATTCCATGACGGAGTGCTTTATTATGCAAGTATAACAACCGATTGTCTTGGAAGAGCGACTATAGACATTCTTGTTGATAATACAGTATGGAAAGCAGATAATAATCCAGTTTATACAGTCCATGTTCAGAAACGTGACCCTGAGTGTAATGGTGTTCATATTTTTGATGAGACTGAGTTGACTGTTAGAAAAGGTGACATATCAATACAAATCTCACAAGCTTCCGATAAGGCTAATGCTCCAATCACAGAGGCATATCTTGGAGATGTCCTTAAAATTGCTGGAGCAAATACTGACAGTTTAAGGACTTATCTCTATATGGTTGGTCCCTGTCAACCAGAATGTGGAGGAGGTTTAATTCCGATTCCATATCCACATGGTCCTATTGGTGACGGTCCTGAAATTGTGGATATCAGTCAACCACAAATCGAAGGTTTTGATTGGATGTTTACGAATAATGGTGCATTGGGACAACCAAGATTCTGGGAAACAGCGTATTTGCCAATTAATCCAGGAAACTATACTATCTATGCCATTAGCAACTGGCCACCAAACTGTCCAAACTGCCTTGATTGCGGTGGACATCCATGTACTTTCAATGAGGGAACTTGTCCTGGCTGTAATGGAAAGGTCTGTTCCATTGAAGATTGTCCGAACTGTGATGTATATGCAGTAGCAACAATTGAATTAAAGGCACCAGAGTTAACTGCAATTACCGAAGATATTGAGCGGTGTTGTTGCCCTGGATACCCCTGTGGAATTACCATCGATGGTCAACCAATTAATGTCAGTGGGTTATCTACTGGTAATCCTGAAAAAGAGTTGAATGTTTGGCTTTTTGGAAAGGGCAAGATTGGTGATACCAAGTTTATGAACATTAAAGTGCCGGTAAATTGTGATGGCACGTACAGATTTGATGTTGTAAAAGACATACTTGGATTATATGGAGAACCTCTGTGTAGAATAGATTCTGGTGTCTATGATCTGATTATCCAGGATTCGGGGTATAATCATCAGTATGATGTAATTTATGAAGACGATCTTGATCCAACTCTGTGGGCACGACCAGTGGAAGTTAATAAAAAATGGATTCTTTTAGGTCATCCTGACATTGCACCGGTTGAGAACTATACTGAAGTTAACTTAGGAAATAGCAATCCAAATAATGATTTTCTTACTCATGTTGATGAAACAGTTCGTGGTGTGATACCAGATCCTGATTCTCAAAAGTTCTACGACGACGACTGGCGGAAACTCGTTCAGGTAGAAGGCCCTGGCTATAAACTCGGCACCGAAGTCCTCTATGCTCTCATCAGGGGACTTGATGATCCAAGTGTAGATGATAACTATGTCCATGTTCAATTCACTATCAAGGACAAATCCTGTCTAGTTGGTACTGATTTCGAGGCAGATCGGACCTATGGTAATAAACCTCTGACAGTTCGGTTCACTGACAAGAGTTACCAGGCTACATCATGGAGTTGGGACTTTGGTGATGGAACTACTTCAACAGAGCAGAATCCGGTTCACACCTATACAAACGAAGGTCGTTATACAGTATCACTCATAACAAACGGTGATGCAAAAGCAAAAGCAGTTAAAAACGATTATATTCGTGTAGCAAAGGGACCAACTGCAAAGTTTACCTACACACCGGATTCAGGAATTAAAGCCGGAGAATCTGAAATTCAGTTCACAGATCTCTCAAGTGGTAATCCAACCAGTTGGATCTGGCAGTTTGGGGATGGAGCATCTTCTCCTCTACAAAGCCCGGTATATACCTATCCACGTCCTGGAGTCTACACAGTACGGCTTACAGTGAGCGATGAAAATGGTATCAGCAGTGAGAGTGCTACCCAGGAGATCACTGTTGAGGGAGAACCAGTAGGTCAGGTAACTGCAAAATTCGAAACAAAAGTCCAAGGTGGAACAAAAGTTTCGTTTATTGACCAATCATCTGGATCACCGACTTCATGGAGTTGGGACTTTGGTGATGGATCAGTATCGTCAGAGCAATTCCCTGTCTATACCTATCTGAAAGAAGGTACCTACAACGTAACGTTATCAGTATCAAATGAGATATATTCCGATACTATCTCGAAAGTAATTGGTATTCGGTAATTATTGATACATCTCATTTTTTAACAATTTTTCTTTATATTTTCTGTAATGTGGCACCTCAAAAATGGGGGCTAAATAGGAGCAATTTAAACCGACTCTTTTTCCGCGTTAATAATTTTAGCATAGTACAAAAGTAATATGATTTTGAGTATTTCTATTAGATTCACAAATAATCAGATTGACGATTTTCTTTAGAAATCGAGCGATTCTCTAAAAATTTTATATCCCGGCTGATTTTTATAGAGATACTAATATGAATACTATCTAAATCTAATTTTTTTGTTTCTGAACCGGATAATTACCAGTATAAAAAGAGTAATATGAGAAAATCGTTGATTTTCAGATACTTATGGAAATATTTATATTACAATTATTATATAGGAATTTTATTATCTACGTATGGGAGTTGAATACGCCACAGAAACTACCATGGGGTGTGATGGACAGATCGGTGAGTGCCATGCCTGTATCATTTTTGATATGGGGATGATATGAGATCTGCCTGAACGTGGGGTGTTTTCAGATGAGGGAGAAAATGAACAGATATCTACTAATGGCGACATGCATTATCCTTTTAGCATGCGTTACGATAGTGTCTGCTGAATCGTACAACAATATTGATGAAAATATTGTTTTTAAGAAGATTCAGCAAGGTCATACTATCTTCTTTGGAGAAGAAAATGTGGATGTTACCGAATGCATGGATGGCTACGAGTATGTAGTTTCATTAAATGCATTACATAATGTAACAGACCACATTCGAATACCGGATAGAGTGAATTTCTCTTTACCAACCGATAAAGAAGAAACATTCTGGTATCAGGCAGTAGGTCCTCAGGAACCGGTTATGGTAAATGGAGAACCGGTTCTTGCATTCACAACTCAAGAGCCTGTTCTTGAATTTGAAGTCTGGAATTTAAACGCTGACATGAAGGCTGATTCAAAAGTTCAGCGTGGAACATTACTCCAGTTCAAATTCTCTACAAGTACCAACCTTGAAGATATTACGAACAGAACTGATTGGATTGCTCAAAAAGAGAAAGTAGACCGGGGAGAGGCCCCGTATGAATCGCTCGGATATGTTAATGTTGGATTGACTGCTCCAGATGGACAGCGCCTTCTTGAATTAATGACTCTGGCGATGAATGATGGTTCTACCAAGATTGAGTCTACCAAGAATCTGGTTCTTGGTGCATTACCTGGTGAATCAACCACTATTAATCCGGCACCTGCATGGGTATGGCCGAAAAACTGGAATTCACAAACGGCAAATCCAAAAGGCTGGATGACCGGCTGGCGGGATGCTGGGACTGGACAGGAGACTGATTACCACTACAAGGTTGGATCATACGATGTTACAGCGGTTTGTAATGTCAACAACATGTTCAAAAACCGTGAATTGAAGAAATACACGTGGGATTCACATCAGGTTGAACTTACACCAAGATCAGTAACCGTATCTGTTACACCTCCGACTACTGGAAAAAGCCGTGACGCTCAGTTTACAGCAACCATTACCGGAATGCCAAATTCATCCTATGAGGTCTTCATTTACGACGAATGTCCGCCAAAGATCACTGGAAAGATTTGTGACAGACCTCCGTTTATCTATGGAACCCGGGATGAACTGTCAAATCAGGGAATTAAGCTTGATCCGGTTGACGGATCATATGACATTGGGAACCGAAAGGTAGTTGACTGTTGTACTGAAGGGATGCTCATCCGTCAGGCGGTCCCCTCTGGAGATGCATTCCCATCACAGGGAGACTGGGATATCTTTGAGAAAGGAACCCGGTATTATGCTGAAGTAACAACCGGACCAGATGGAACGGTGACTGTGCCTTTCTGGATTGATACCACAGTAAAACCTGGGACTTTCACCATTCAGGCACAGGATATACTCTACAATATGAGGTCTACTGCAACAATATCTGTCCCATTGGGTACGATTACTGGTGCAACGAAGGATCCGAGTGGAGCAATAAAAACTGAGTTCTTCCTTGGAGACGAAATTTGGATTGACGGAACTAATTCGGACAGCAATATGACTTATATCTGGCTGACCGGACCTGGTCTTAATCCATGTGGAGTCAATCTCTTTAGCCCTCTTGATAGTAAAGATCCTGTCAAGGCTGTTGTTTTAGATACGAAAGATGGCGTTGCCAACTATTGGCGTGTTGAACCGAACTGGGACACCGGGGCAGTTCCAATTGGAGAGGGGAAATACACGATTTGGATGGCCAGCGTTGATCCGGACTGCAGATTCTGTCAATGTGACAGTGCCGGTGAAGGTTCTTGCGGATTTGGCGACTGCTTTGGTGTTGCCTGTGAAGAAGGAGTATGTAGTCTGCTGAACTGTCCGGAGTGTGCAGCCGTAACCAGCATCGATATTACTCTGGTAAAACCCGACCTGACTGCAACAGTGAATGATACAACACGGTGTTGTTGCCCAGGATATCCCTGTGGTCAACTGGGAGGAGTTCAGGAGATCTGGGTACAGGGAAGCTCTGGAGGCAATTCATGCAAACAGCTCCAGGTCTGGCTCTTTGGGCAGAGTCAGTTTGGTCTGAAAAACTATCTGATGGCGGTAACTCCCATTTACTGCGATGGAACGTACAAGTTCGAACTGAATAAGGGACTTCTTCAGGCCAACGGTATTGATCTCTGCAGTATTGCAACAGGTAAATATGATGTAATAGTGCAGGCACCTGGTACAAACAACAACTTCGACATCCGGCTTGGAGAACCAGAAAGCACTGGTGATCGGTTTGTTTTGACCACTATGCCGACTGATGACAGCAAGCTCTTCAAGATTGAAGGAAAGGATTCTTTATATGCAGGAGTTGCTGTAAAAGCCCTGATTGATGGATTCAACCAACCAGGTATAGATGATTTGTATGCTCATGTCATCTTTGAGTTAAAAGACAAAGCTTGTGAAGGCAATGTGGACTTCACTGCAGATAAAACTCAAGGCAATGCACCACTTTCGGTACAGTTCACTGACAAATCTGTAATGAAAGGTGTAAGCTGGGCATGGACTGCAAATGGGGAACCGTTCTCAACTGAACAGAATCCAAAGAAAGTCTTTGATAAAACTGGAAAATATACCATTGAACTGACAGTTACTGATGCAGAGGGTGTCAGTAATACTGCAACCAAGGATAGTTACATCAATGTGATATCCGGACCGATTGCAGATTTCAGTTTTAATCCAGCATCACCACTGACCGGAGAAACTGTTCAGTTCTCAGATGAATCACTTGGATCCCCGGCATCTTGGGAATGGATGTTTGGAGATGGAACATCATCATCTGTGCAGAGTCCAGCTCATGTCTACTACCTCCCAGGAACCTATAACGTTACCCTGACGGTAAGCGACAAGTTTGGAAGCTCAATTGCATCTAAATCTATAACTGTTACAGGAAATCCGATATCAACAGGATTAATTGCAGATTTCACTGTTGCTCCGGCGTCAGCATATGCTGGCGACCAAGTGCAGTTCACTGACAAGTCTACTGGTGGAACACCAACTTCATGGCAATGGGAGTTTGGCGACAATTCCACATCATCACTCCAGAGTCCGGTTCATGTTTATCAAAAAGCAGGGACATACCAGGTTATCCTGAACGTTGGAGACAGTAGAGGAGTTGGAGTTCCGAAGATAGTTGATTATCTGGTAATGAATGATGCACCAGTAGCAGCTTTCTCTGCTGAACCTTTATCATCAGAGTTCTACCCGGTTCAGGTGGAATTTACTGATGAATCAACAGGTGTTGTCGACGAATGGAACTGGCAGCTTGTTCGGGAAGGACAGACTGTTGCTACCTCTTCGGAAGAAAATCCAACAATTACATTCACAATACCAGGTATTTACACCGTAACCCTGACTGTGAAGAACAATGGTGGTTCAAATTCAACAACAAAGGACAATTACATTACCATCGGAACTGGGAGCCAGTTTGTTGTTGAACAGGGATGGAACCATGTATCTGTCCCGATGGCAGTAACTGATAACTATAACACCGTTAGTAAGTTATTCAATGGAATTCAAACCGGAGGAGTTCCGTATGCAGTCTTTAACAATGCTGCAAATGAATGGGTAAATGTCACCGATGATTACCCGGTTAAGCCACTTGAAGCACTTAGGGTCTGGAAAGAAGATCCCGGGTCAATTGTGATTACTCCTGATTATACAAAAGGAGGAATATTTACCCGTGATCTCAAGACCGGCTGGAATGGTATTGGTATCATGGCAATGCAGCCGACTCCTGCCAGTGTAGCTCTTGCATCTCTGGGTGAGGCCTGGAACAAGACCCTCATGTTCAATCCATTGACTCAGCGGTGGGAGTATCCGATTATCAGAGGAGTGGATGATGATAAATTCATGTATCCAACAGTCGGGTATCTCATCGAAATGAATACTGACGGGATATTGATCGGTGGTGAGTAAGATGAGTAAGGTGATGAAAGGAATCGGAGCCTGTCTTCTCATCCTTCTCCTTCTTGCAGGTATTGCACCTGCATTAGCAGAGGATGTGGAGATTAAGCAGCTGGTCCCGATGTTTCTGAAAGGAACGGTATATATCGGAGATACGCCTGCAAAGCCCGGAATCACAGTTGAATCTGATATTCTTGGATTCTGGGGTGGTTCTGCTGTTACAATGTCGAACGGAACATACGGAACTGCATCTCAACCGATGATGGTCCAGGCAGGAGCAAACGAGACACTGAAAGGTGAACCGGTAACCTTCTGGTTGAATGGTGTGAAAGCTGAAGAGACCATTCTGTATGAACCAGGTGTTAATTTGGATTTGGATCTGCATTTTTCAAGTGCAGCCGAGAATAAATTAACTGTCATTCCTCAGGGTGGAGATGTCTTCATCGGTGAGGAAGGACTTGATGTATCCTTGTTCCTGAAAAGCGGAGATACCATTGCCTGGTTTGATCCTACTTCAGAAGCATATCTTACCGAACCTGTCGGATCAATTGTCATTGATAATCCAAAGAAATTCTTCATTGATCCAGCACAGTTTATGAACCGTACCGGCCGGTGGTGGATATGGTCCGGAGAAAAATCCAAGCAACTCGGATTTATTGTCAAAGATCCATCTATTGCTCTTCGTATCTGGAATCAGAATGAAGACCAGGATATTAATGAAGATGGCGGTAAAATAACTGCAGGAAATTTCGTCAACTTCCGGATTGAATCAAACCTTTACTCTGCGATCATTCAGCGTGGTAAAGGACTTGCTCCAGAAGAATTAGGAATCATTAACACAGTCGGGTCATCCAATGTGACCCAGGTTTCCTACAAATTCCTCCGTGGAACCCTTAATGGAGTTCCGGACTCTGATATTGCTCTGCGAGAACTTGTAGTTGATGCAAATCCCTGGTTCTGGCCTGATAATGATAAAACCACCTCTGGATGGAACACTGGTGCATTAGGTACTGACAAAAGCCGTCTCTATCCGAATGGTGAGTATAATTTCTATGCTGAAGTTGATCTGAACAATATCAGAAATAATTATCCAGGTGATCAGACTGGTAAGGCAATTACCAAGGTGATTCCAGCATTCATCGCAGATGACTCAATTGATGTCATCATTAATCCGGGAACTGTAACCCGTAACTCGTCATTCTTCGTAACTATCGGAGGAAAACCTGGCAAGGATTACATCGTTGTCATTATGGAATGTGCTCCGGGTGAGGATGATCCGACGGATTGCTGTGCTCTCAAGATGAGTGGTGCACCCTGTGAGCGTCCACCGATGATCAGGCCTGATCAGAGTGGTGTAGCAGACGGAGACATCGCATTTGATAACAAAGAAGGCCCCTTCACGATTGGTTCGACCAAACTTTCACCAGATTGTTGTGAAAAATCTGGAGATATCCGATCAGTAGTTCCAACTGATGATAAGCCAAATGCACGTGATGTCTATGAGAATGGTGTATATTATTATGCTCAGGTCACCACAGACGGTGATAATGAGCCAACACCAGGATATAAGACCGTAGAATTCACAGTCGGACCGGATGTAGCACCTGACCGTCCATATCGGATTCATGTTCAGAGTGTTGAACCAGACATCTCTCAAGTCATTGATGGAGATGCTCTTGTTCAGGTGAATAAGGGAGTAGTCACTCTTGACATAAAGGAAGAACCGCCATATTACCTTGGTAATGACATAACCCTCTCCGGCACGAACACTGACAGCAATGTTGTCTACCTGTTCATGACTGGTAGCCAGTGCCAGAACAAGTGTGGTAATGATCTCCTTGGATGGAAACGTCCTGATGAGACTGAAAATATCATCCAGCCAGGTCTTGACATGATTGAGCTTGGTTGTAAGGAAGAATCTGACCAGTTCACGACCATTGTTGTGCCAGTGAAGAGTGACGGAACCTGGACATACACGTGGAAGACCCAGAAGGCTCCAATTAATCCAGGAACGTATACTGTCTATGCATCCAGCCAGCCAATTAATGGGTGTTGTCTGGATTGTGCCTGTGCTGTAACTGCTTCCAGAGATATAATTCTCGAGGAACCATGCTTTGACGCAATCCTCGAACCGGATATCATTACAAAACCGATTGAATGTTGTCCTGATGGTTGCAGCTGGACTTCAATGGATGAGATTCTTCTGACTGGAAAGGCATGTGGATTCCCACACACCGGAGAAGGAGAGAATGTCACCAAAGAGATTAACCTGTGGATATTCGGAGAAGAGAAGGTAGGCAATGACAAATATGTCAATGCAAGAATCCCTGTCTTCTGTGATGATACCTTTGAGGTGAACCTGCTCAACTACATCAGTCTCTGTGATCTCAAACCTGGTGCATACAGCATCATATTGCAGCACCCCATGTATAACCACAAGTTTGACATGGTAGAGGAGACTGATGTCCGTGAACCAATAGAGGCAAACCGGATCTGGATGGTCACTTCCTATCCAGATGAGTGGAGCAAGCTCTTCCCACTCGACGGTCCGGGATACTACCAGGGTGAACAGGCAGTCTCTGCAATCAAGAACTTCCTTGACCAGCGGCTGGTTGATGACAAATATATCATCCTCACCTTGAGAATTGTTGATGACCGTGTTCCGACAGCAGCATTCAGTGCTGACCCGACTCAGGGAAGCAGACCGCTTGAAGTTCAGTTCAAAGATGAATCAACCGGAAAGAATCTGACCGAGCGATACTGGGAGTTTGGAGATGGCACTACTTCAACTGAAGTCAATCCAAAGCACAGCTATAGTGAAGCAGGTGTTTATACCGTTTCACTGACTGTTATGAACAAAGACGGTGTAAAAGACACTGCAACCAAGCCGGACTACATAACCGTTCGTGAGCCTCGTATTAAGGCAGACTTTGTTGCAAGCCCCACCTCAGGGGCAGCACCTCTTTCTGTTAAGTTCTCTGACAAGTCGACAGGATCACCGACTAACTGGTTCTGGGACTTTGGTGATGGATTCACCTCTGCTGGTGTAAAAGATCCATCTCATACCTACCAGTATGGAGGAAAGTATACCGTTACCCTGACCATTACTCTTGGTGAGGAAATTGACCGGGTAATCAAGAAAGACTATATTACTGTCATTGGTGGGCCACAGCCAACTCCGACCATCGGACCATATGACCCAACCAAGGTTCATCTCTACAGTGGCTGGAACTTTATATCAGTTGCACGAACCCTTGCAGATGGATATAACACTGCAGGTGTCGTCTTTAGGGAAGTTCCAACTGGTGGGCATGCAATCTGGGCATATGATCCGGCACGGCAGTACTGGGATCAGGTTCTTACGGGAACAACCATTGCCCCATTGAACGGATACTGGATTTATTCAGTTAACCCGTATACCATCAATCTGACCTTCAAGAATGATCCGATTAGTGCGCCAATCACCCGGAACCTTCCAAATGGATGGGCAGCAATCGGATTTACCGGAGGCAATCCGGCAACAGCAAAGGATACCCTGAAATCAGTCAAGGATGCATGGATTTATGCCCGTGGCTATGATGCACAGCACCAGCAGTGGGAATCAACCATTGTAAACGGTGGACAGGGTGAGAACACATATCTCTTCCCATCGAGGGGATACTGGCTCTATATGGAAAAGCCTGGAACACTGGCTGCCATTGGTGTGTGAGGAATCATGATTACAGGAACCGTAGCCGCCCGGACGGCACTGGCTACACTCCTCCTGTTTTCCTTTGTACTTATCTGTTCTGCCGGGGCTCCGGCACTTCCCTGTGAGTTCTACGGAACCGTAACCATTGATGGCTCCCCTGCACCAGTAGGGACTATTTTATCAGCCAAAATCAATGATGCAGAACGAGGACAATATGTTCTTGAGGAAGCTGGTAAGTACGGAGGTCCGGGAACGTTTGACCAGCGGCTGAAAGTAGTCGCTGAGGAGAATGATCTGGGTACAGGGAGTGCACAGATTACATTCTGGATAAATGGACAGAAAGCATGGCAGGAGACAGCATTTCAGCCAGGAGTGAGTATGAATCTGGATCTCTCAATTGGTGGAGATGCACCTGCTGTGACCAATGTTCCTGTCGATACACCGGTAATTATTGCAAAGACTGAAACCGGAGAAGAATCAGTAGAAACTGCCATTCTGGAACCGGAGGTAGAAGTTCCGACAGAGGAACAGTTGATATCAGATAAACCGATAGTCAGTGATATGCCACCACAGCTTCCTGAGATGGAAAATCCTCTTCCAATCTCATCTGGTGAGGCCATGGTTGCTGATTTCATCGGGGATCCGGTTTCTGGAACAGTTCCGCTTACTGTTACCTTTACTGATCTCTCAACTGGGAGTCCGACCATGTGGGCCTGGGACTTTGGTGATGGTACAACGGATATGATTGCTAATCCGGTTCACCAGTACATGATGCCTGGAACTTATACGGTAAGACTTACCGTCTCAAATCAGGAATCCAGTTCAACTCAGATAAAAGAAGGGTACATTTCAGTGACTGATACTAGTATTCTTCATGCTGACTTTACTGCATCACCAACCTCTGGAAAACCACCTCTCTCGGTACAGTTCACAGATAAGTCAACAGGAAGTCCGACTATGTGGGCCTGGACTTTTGGTGACGGAACCGGAGATATGGTTGCAAATCCAGGACATACGTATGCAACTGCTGGAAAATACACGGTTAATCTGACTATAGCAGATGCAACTGGTCAGAGTTCCACCTCATCCAAAAAGGATCTGATCCTTATCGAAGGTGCAGAAACACCTGTTCCTACGATTACACCAATTGCAGTACCATCCGTCCCACAGACATTTGTGGGAACAGTCGAGCTGTATGGCAAACCAATTCAGAGTGGTGGAACTGTTGAAGCACGTGTTCCGGGTCATGACATAAAGGGTCAATATAATCCAATTAAAACTGCAAAAGGAGTATTTGGAAAAAGCGGTACCTTCTCTCCGAAACTTCAGGTTCAAGGTGTTCCTGCAGATTCAGAGATCGAGTTCTGGGTTGCTGATGAAATGAACCGGCTGGTCAGGGCGTACATCCTTCAGGATGATGGTTCATATCTCTGGACTGTCCCCTATAAGCCAGGCCAGGAAACACAAGTCAGACTTGTTGTTCTGAAAAATCCACCAAATGAAATACCACCTATTCCGGTTACTCCTGTTCCAACCGGCTGTGCAGGTGTTCCTTCTATTCCGATGAGTATTCAGGGCGATGTTCATATCACTGATGGAACTGAATACCTGGATTCAGAAGGAGTTTGTCATAACTGTCAGCCCAACATCAAGGTAGGAGGAATGATTGAAGCCCGGATTGAGGGGTATGATGTGTCAGGACCTGAAAATCCCTTCACGATGGTTAATGCCGGGTATTTCGGAAGTGGTAACAGCAGTTGGGCAGATAAACTCACCGTCCAGGGGAATTGTCTCCCTGAAAATGCCAACATCTCTTTCTGGGTAAAAGATGATGGCTGGCCACGGTATACTCAAGCCTGGCTTATTAATGAAGACATTGATGCAAATGAGACCATTACAGTTCATGGAGAAACCCATGAAGTTCCATATGAAGGTGGAAAATCCAGAACTGTTCACCTCTGGGCCGGACCATTACCAACTGTGCCACCGACTCCAACCCCGACTCCAGAACCTTCAGCATGGGAGCCCCAGTATTTCTACGGAAAGGCTGAATTCAATGGGTATCCACTCAGGGTAGGAGATAGGGTGATGGCAACCAGGGAAGGTATTGACCTCTCGAATCCGACAAATCCTGTTTCGGTATTAACCTTTGGGCAATATGGTGATCCAGTCGGAAAAGAGATGCTGGCAGTTGATGTGCCATATGAATCAATTGAGCAGCGTGATCCGATTACCTTCTGGATTAAACCTCAGGACTTTGAATATTGGTATAAAGCAGAGGTTAAAAATCCGTTGTCCAGTTCAGATTGGGGTGACACATATCCATTCACTCCAGGTTCGATAACCAACGTGGATCTCCGATCTTCAGATCGTGCAGACTTCATGTATTTCTACGACATTGTTGACACAATAAGCAATTGTATACTGCCGGAGGATTATTCCGGCTGGTAAAAAAGGTGGAGAAAATCCTCCTCCTGAAATTTTATGATACGATGACAAACAAATATTCTATCTGGATTTCGGCTCTTCTTGCAGCCTGTGTATGTATAGCAATGAGTGGAATAGTTTTCGCTGCATCACCACAACTTCCATGTGAATTTTATGGGAGTGCATTGGTGCAAGGATCTCCTGTTCCGGTTGGATCAGTTATTTCAGCATATGTGAATGGCACTCTTCAGGGCTCTATCACAGTAGTAGAAGCGGGCAAATTTGGCGGTCTTGGAACTTTTGATGAGCGTCTTATTGTAATGGCTGGAGATAATGATTTTGCAAATGGTGTTCCAACAATTTCCTTTAAGATCAATGATCAACCAGCAGATCAGACTGCACCCTATCAGCCAGGAGCCAGCACTCAGGTAAATCTTACGGTTGGCGGACAATCAGCGGTTCCTGCCCCTGCCCCAGTGCAACCTGTTACTCAGGGTAATAATTCAACCCAGGTTCCGGTTATTGTTGCCCAGGTTTCCAATCCGTCACCAACCCCTGTTGTGACGCCAGTGCAGAGCTCGTGTTCACAGACCGTTCAAAATGTGAATGTAACTGCTCTAACACAGTAATTTTTTTGTGCTTTATTATTTGATATACCGTTTTGTTTTTCCAATTGAAGTGTTCATTTCATTTGGAGAAGATATTTATTTCGTCCAGTTGGTCAGATAGAATGTCAGATGTGCGTACTCTCTTCTTTAGCTGACAAATATCGTTTAATTATTCAAAAATTCTCCGATAATTCCTGCAATCTCTACCGGCTCAACGAAGATCATCCCATGCCCCTGTCCTTGTCTGATTATGAGTGTTGCATTTGGGATGGCATCGGCGATGATCACTCCATTCTCCGGAGGAATGACAATATCCTGATCCCCGGTGATGACAAGCGTTCTGTTTCGGATGGTAGGAAGGTCTGCATATACTCCCTTCCATGAGATGAAGGATTCATACTGTTCCTGTACTGCACCAGGATCGGCAACTTCCCCATAATCTACAAACCAGGTGTATGGATCCGGGTTGCTCGTGCGGAATTCCTCAGTTAGGAGAATTCTTCCTGCCCGTTCAAGATTTTCTTTCGGAGTGTTATACGTTCGACTCATCTCTTCAATCACCCAGTCCTTGGCAGGCACTTTTTCAGGACCCCCGCAATCGGTACTGATGAGAACAAGGTGTTTTACTGAATCGGGATATGTTTTCGCATATTCAAGAGCGACCATACCGCCCATTGAGTATCCGACGATATCTACCGGCAGATCTGAACAATTTCCCATTTCGAGCACAACTAATTTATCAGAATTTAATCCATCATTTGAATCTCTACACAGTTCACCGCTTGCTGCGAATTGAGTAATAACATCATGCAGATCCATGGCCCCCTGAGGAATGGTAAATGGGACCTCCGGATTATTGACTCCTGAAATTCCACGATGGTTGTACACTATGACGGTATGGTTACGTGCGAGATTCGATATCATTTGGTGCGGCCATTCATCGATGGTCATCCCATACCCGAGGACAAAAACAACCGGAGAACCGTGTCCATAAATGACATATCGAAGGGGTATTCCGTCCCTGGTTGTGATATATGATGATCCCTTCTCTTCGGTGGAGATATTTATTTTTTCAGATGATTCTTCCAAATTAGGTTCCTGGGCTCTCTTGTCATCGATACAACCTGACATATAGATGAAGATGACGCATATGGTAATGAAAAGGATACTGATGGTAGTCGTTTGCATGGTGAGATATCAATCGTAGTTATTATTTATCGGTTCTTGTTGGACCAGATCATACTACAAAACACTCACCAGAACAGATCCTCAAATTTTCCAAAAAAGGATAAAATTTACCAGGACTTCCCTTTTATGGGATACTGGATATTATCATTACTGTATTTTCCCTTTATATTGACGGTCACATTCCATTGACCTGGTGTACATGATGCCGGAATATTAAAGGTTCCAGTTAGAGTTCCATTCTCGAACTCACCAATTGCTGTGATATTCTTTTCACCCGGATGTGAAAGGTTCACCATAGCCCCGTTCTCAAAGTTATCACCAGAGACAACAAACCCACTCCCCTTACCTGGTGATGCAAATGACATGGCAATAGAACGAACGACTGGGAATGGTCCGGATGGCAGCACAATGAACTGAACATCGTCATTACTCCGAAGACCACTCTGGTTCACCGACACATTCCATGGTCCGATATGTGAATCATCAGGGATTGCTAAGGTCCCGGTCAGGTTTCCTTCGGTGAGATTTCCGGTTGATGAAATGGTTACCTGTTCTGGATGTGAGAGGTTTATGAGAGCACCATCCATGAGGTTTTCACCCTGAAGAAGATAATCGGTTAATTCACCCTGCATTCCTGAATTAGGGGTAATATTATGGATAACCGGGACATGAATCGGGCTGTCCATGATGGTGAACTGGATGTTATCGTTACTGAACTGTCCGTTCTGGTTCACTGATACATTCCATGGTCCAGTGAGAACATCCGGAGGTATTTCGAATGATCCGAGGAGTGGGGGGCCGGGAATGTATCCGAAAGAGGTGATATTTTCCTCACCCTCATGGGTTAGGTTGATTATTGCACCATAGAGGAGGTGCTCACCCATTATTGAATAGATAACTTCTGTTCCTTTCTCTCCAGAGTTTGGATTTATCGAGTGTACGACCGGGTAATCTGCCGGGGCCGGAGTAATGGTGAATATTATGTTATCATTACTGAACTGTCCGTTCTGATTTACTGATACATTCCAGGATCCGGTGAGGGTATTCACTGGTATGTAAAATGTTCCGGTCAGGGTTCCATTTTTCAGGGTTCCGAATGATGCGATATTGGTTTGTCCTTCCATTGTAAGATTGACCCATGCAACATTCATGAAATTGGATCCAGTAATAGCATAGTTCACGATAGATCCGGCATGACCTGATTCAGGCGTAATTCCGGTCACAACAGGGATCGGAACCGGTGGGGCAGTTATGGTGAAACATACATCATCATTACTATATTGCCCGTCCTGATTTACAGATACGTTCCATAATCCGGTACTGGCATCAGCTGGAAGTGTTAAAGTTCCGATGAGATCTTTACCGTTTAAAGAAGCATCTGAAGTAATATTTGTCTCTTCGGTCTTGGTCAGGTTGACGATTGCTATAGGTTGGAAGTTGGTACCGGTTATTGTGTAGGGAACCTCAGATCCGGCCTGTCCGGACTCTGGTTTTATTGATGTAACAACCGGAGTTGGCTGTGGAGTCGGTGCAGGATTGAGGTGAATGACTCCGACAGCGTAATGTTGCATTCCTTCATAGGATCCTCCCCAGGTCATGGTGTGCTTATTGTAATCCCAGGTATTATGAATGATAATCTGATCGGTTCCGGTATATCCCACACCCAGCATGGTATGACCACGAACCTGTATTATGACTGGATATCCTGCGTCAATTTCTTCTTTATACTGGTCGTAGGTAAAACCATTGGTATTCCCGTTATACCCATAGATCACCTGGTTATAATTCATTGAATGTTCGCCATCTTTTGCGACGGAATAACCTCGTGATTCAACAAATAATTTCATACCATGCATACCATCTCGTTGGGTATCATCATGTAATGTGTAATCATAGAGGGGGAAACCTTCAGGATTGGTCCAAACCCACGTGCTACCATCGGTTGATCCATATTTATGATACATACTGGTGCCCATAAAATCCCCAACAGAATCATGTGGGGCATGTTCATTCCATGAATCAAAATACGGGTCAATGTTTGAGCCGTAGGCATGATAGTAGTCATCCTTATGGCCCTTTGTTGTTCGCCCGTCAAGTCCGTACTGGGAAGCGGTAAGTGGACACTGACCTTGTCTCTCAAATGAGGGTCCCCACACTGCATTCGTAAGAGGGAATACTCCTCCGTTTGTCGGCCCGGTATACATGTTTGGATATCCATTCCTGTCCAGATATCCAAAGAACATGGTTGCTGAGGTTGGGCTGCATCCATATGACCAGGACAGTGCCGGAACCTCATTTTTGTCTAAATATTGTGCTGAAACGTCATTGATGTCCGCTAGGTTTGAATTAGGATCCCAGTTTTCAGGTGGCAATCCTGGACCAATGAGTCGACCTTCAATAATTTTTCCATCTTCATATGACAGAAGTTTGAGCGTCGAATCGTTTGTATCAGTAATATTGACCAAAGTTGATTCTGCTATTGTTCCCCCATGAAAGATCCCTATACAGAATATGACAAGAACCAGAAAACATCTGTGATTCACAAAAAAAGAGCGATATTTCATAAAGGATATGTTATTATTAAAAGAATATATTAGTTATTAAAAAAGAAATTGGATTTAAATCTGTAGATTATTCAACATCCTGATAATAATACTCTCCTTTGCTCTTCTGTTCTCTGTCAAGGTATGACTCTGGCTTATTGATCCGAGGTCTGCCGCTCATATCTCTTCTGAATGTTACTCCAAGCTGAGATAGGAACATATTCATCCCGGTCCGCATGTCAAAGGGTCCTTTTGCTTCACCATGGACTCCGGGATCTCCGTCAAAGACTAACAGCCGTTCACTGATGATATCTATCACATAAATATCATGGTCAATGACGAGGATGGCAGCATCTCTCCCCTCTACCTGGTTTCTGAATACTTTGGTCAGTCTGACCCGTTGTTCAACATCGAGGTGGGCACTGGGTTCATCAAGCACATACAGGTCAGCAGGCTGAGAAAGACAGGCAGCTATTGCGACCCGCTGCAGTTCTCCTCCAGAGAGCGTATTTACTGCGAGCTGTAGGATTGGGCCAAGGGTAAGTCCTTCAATGATATCATGTTGATACTGAGCAGAATCAAAATTACGTGTGATCTGCCGCAGGAAAAATTCGACAGTATCTGATGAGTCACCTTTCAGGTACTGCGGTTTGTAGGATATGCGGACCGACGTTTCCATCGAGCCTGAATCAGGTTTTTCTACCCCGGCCAGAAGTTTTGCAAATGTTGATTTCCCGATACCATTCTGCCCGACGACTCCTATGACTTCTCCGGCAAAAATTTCTCCTGGTTGAACTGTCAGAGAGAACCGGTCAAAAGACCGTTTCATCTCCGGTATAACAAGGAGTGGTTCCCGCTGAGAGCCATCTTTATGAGCACGGACTTCAAATGTCACCTGATAATCACGGAACCGGACATTCTCCTCAGGCAGGAATCCATCAAGGTACTGGTTAATACCAATCCTGACACCTTTTGGTCTGGTAATAATACCAAAAACTGCTGGTTTTCCATACGCGATATGAACCGTGTCTGCGAGCATATCAAGAATTGCAATATCATGTTCGATTAAAACAACAGGTTTTTCTGTCGCAAGTTCTCTGATCGCTGAAGCAGCAGCCATTCTCTGGTAGATATCAAGATATGGTGTTACTTCATCCAGGAAATAAAAATCAGCATCCCGTGCAAGTGCTGCAGCAAGAGCAACCCGTTGTAATTCTCCACCAGAGAGGTTTTTGATATCCTGGTCGAGAATCTGACGAATAGAAAGAATCTCAAGGTACCGGTCAAGAGCCCCCCGTTCGTCAGTCGTTTTTAACAGATCCCAGACCTTTCCCTGAAAGACTTTTGGGATGACATCAATATATTGTGGCTTTACTGATGCTTTGACTGTCCCTTTTGAAAGTCTTTGAAGATAATCAAAAAGTTCAGTACCTGTATATTTTTTCAGAACCTCTTCCCATTTCACCTCAATATCAAATATTCCAAGGTTTGGACTTATCTGTCCGGACAGGATCTTCATTGAGGTGGATTTACCAATACCGTTCGCGCCGATGACTCCGGTTACTTTTCCTTCAATTGGAGCAGGCAGACCATAAAGAACAAAACTGTTTGGTCCATACCGGTGAGTCGGATGTTCAAGTTCTTCTGGCAGGGTGATGATATCTATCGCTTCGAATGGGCATTTTTTCACACAGATGCCACATCCAACACAGAGTTCTTCTGAAATTACAGCTTTCCCTTGTTCATCGAGGAGAACGGTTTCATCTCCGGTTCGAACACGTGGACAATACAGAATACATTCTGTACCACATTTTCGTGAATGACAGAGATCTTTATGGACAATGGCTATTCGCATAGTCACTCAGGAAGAAATGGTTGTTTCGGAGAGCAGAATGGTCCAGGTGACGTACCAGAATGCAAAGGTAATAAAACCCTGGTAAAACCAGTCTTTCTTCTCTAGTTTCGTTGTATCTATCCGAATCAGCATGAAAATATGTTTCTGTATGATGATTGAGGCGATCATTACCAGGATAGGAAATAGAAAAGAGCTTCCTGCCCCTGATGATGTTGTTGCCTTGTCAGTAAAAAAACAAATTATTCCGGCGATGCACCCGGCACCTACGGCAATGAGGGTGCGCGTAATGCGCTTTGTATATTCTGCCGCTTCATCAACGGGAAGAGGTGCAGGCGTTTTTTCTTCAGGAATTATCGGGACCGGTTCTTCTGTCATTGGGGCACCAGTTGTCTTATTTTTTTAGTCATGAGGCCATATGTAATTTGGTATCATGGCTACTGCACAGGGGATGAGTGGACTTGACCTCATCACAGTAACAGACGAGATTTCACGGCTGCTCCCCCTCTGGGTTCATAAGGTGTACCTGGATGAAAAGCGGCTCTGTGTCATCAGGCTGAATAGTAAAGAGCAGGGAAAATTCAATCTTCTCATCGAACCCGGAAGACGACTTCATATGATTCCAATACTTCCGGAGATGCCACAGATCCCTCCTGCATTTGCAATGCTTCTGCGTAAGTACCTGGCCGGAGGGAGAATCACTGATATCAGGCAACAGGGACTCCAACGCACAATAATTATTGATGTCAGAAAATCAGAGCAACTCTTTCATATAATAATCGAGGTATTTGATGAAGGAAACATTATCCTCTGCAATGAAGATCTGTCTATTATCCAGCCCCTGACCAGGCAGCGGTTTAAAGATCGTGATGTTCTTCCCGGTGCAGTTTATGTTTTCCAGCCACCGGATGTCAGTTCACTTTCGAAAGAAGAGTTTGCAGAACGACTCGCTGGAGATGATCGGGATATTGTCAGATCACTTGCTGTTGGCTCTTTTCTTGGAGGACGATATGCAGAATATATTGTTTCTACAACCGGTGTTGATAAAAATATACTTGCAAAGGATGTTGATGCATCAGTTGTCTATAATGCGATTCATACACTCCTTGATACAGTCCGTACTCATCCACGCCCGGTTCTTTCCAAATCAGGATGTCATCCGATCCCCTTTGGGAATGAGGAAGAAGGTTCATTTGATTCATTTAATGCTGCCCTTGCAGCTTTTTACCCCCTTGCCCCTCCGGTAAAAAAACAGGAAGAGAAGAAACGGGTATCGAGGGAAGACCGGATACGTCATCAGCAGGAAGAGGCAATTGAAAAATTTAAAAAGAATATTACCCGGAATGAAGAACTTGCTGCATTAATATATGAGAATTATGGGTTTGTATCAGAGATTATTACAACATTATCAAAAGCCTCTGAGTCACGGTCATGGCAGGATATTGAAGAAATCCTGAAAAAAGATACCACTGGTTCAGGCAAAAAAATTATTCGTGTTTTTCCAGCAGATGCAGCGGTTGAGCTTGATCTTTCAAGGCCGGTGAAGATTTTTGTTCATGAAAGTATTGATCAGAATGCCGGCAGATATTACGACCAGGTAAAAAAATTTAAGAAAAAACTGACTGGAGCAAGGGCTGCAATGGAACGAGAAGTCCAGCAGGTCAGAACCAGAAAGGTCCAATACCAGCGGCCAAAGAAACGTTGGTTTGATCGGTTTCGATGGTTTTACACGTCAGATCAGGTTCTTGTTATCGGTGGTCGGGATGCCGGTCAAAATGAGGAACTTATCCGGAAGTATCTGGAAGGTGGTGATACATTTGTCCATGCAGATGTTCATGGAGCCAGTGTCGTTGTAGTGAAGGGAAAGACAGATGTAATGGAAGAGGTAGCACAATTTGCTGCTGTTTATTCTGGAGCCTGGCGAGCAGGGTTTGCATCCGCTGATGTGTATGCTGCCCGGCCAGATCAGGTATCCAAGACCGCAGAATCCGGAGAGTACCTCTCCCGGGGTTCATTTGTCGTCAGGGGAGAGCGTCAATGGTATCGTGATGTACCACTTGAAGTTGTCATCGGTCTGCAGAAAACACCGTTAACACGAATCATTGGTGGACCGGCATCATCAATCACCCGTATATGTGATTTGTATGTTGCCCTTCGACCAGGTACCTTTGAACCGAATGATATTGCGAAAAAAGTGGTCAGATCTCTTCGTGATCGGTTATCTGCCGATGATCAGAAAGCATTAAAATTTGCTCTCAATACAGAGGCGGTAGCAGGGTTTGTGCCTCCCGGTGGTTCTGACCTGGTGGAAGGATGAAAGCAGAGATTGGAGAACTTCAGCGTTCATTTGGAGAAATCCAGCTTTTCCCAGAGAACATTGATGATCTCTGGCATTTACATCACCTCATCACACCCGGGTGTCTTGTATATGCAACCACTCTACGGAGTGTTGAAGGTTCACAGGATAAGATACGGCCGGAAAAACAGGAAAAGCGTCCGGTCAGACTGGGTATCCGTGTCCAGGATGTTGAATTTCACGAGTATTCAATACGGCTCCGGGTTTTTGGGATAATTGAGTCAGGAGTTGATATTGGCGCCCACCATACACTCAATCTTGAACCTGGTTATGAGATTTCTGTATTGAAGTCATGGACCGGGAGTGATCTTGAGCGAGTTGACCGGGCAGTCAAAGGCTCAACTGCAGAATCTATTCACATTCTAGTTGTGGAAGAAGGAGAGGCAGAACTCTACCGGATACAGAGTTATGGACCAAAACTGGTCTGGACACTTGCCGCTGGAAGTGGGAAGACGGCTGAAGTGAGTTGCAGGGAAGAATTTGCCAATACAGTCGTTTCTCAGGTTTCTACCCTTACAAGCCCGCTTGTAATCGCTGGTCCGGGTTTTGTAAAAGAAGAGATTGTTGCGAAGTTCAAGCGACAAAATCCGTCAC
This sequence comes from Methanospirillum hungatei, assembly GCF_019263745.1. Lineage (NCBI taxonomy): Archaea > Methanobacteriati > Methanobacteriota > Methanomicrobia > Methanomicrobiales > Methanospirillaceae > Methanospirillum > Methanospirillum purgamenti. The sequence continues at coordinate 871,465 of NZ_CP077107.1, read as the reverse complement.
GTACAGCCCCACTCGTCATTGGTGATACACGAACAGGGGGAAGACGAGCAGTTCAGGAAGTAATCGGTCAGGGTATTTTAGAAAAACTGAGTGGAGATCTACAACTTGCAAGAGAAGTTACATGTCTTGATGAGTTGATGCGCCGGATTGGAAAGGATGAGCCGGTTGCATATGGCATTGAGGAAGTGGGAGAGGCAATTTCCCTTGGTGCAGTTCAGACTCTTTTGGTTGTCGATACGCTTCTTCATGAACCACGTGCTGCGACGATTATCAAACAGGCAGAGGAGATGCGATCAGAAGTAGTGATCTTCTCATCCAGGTTTGAACCAGGTGATCGACTGACCGGTCTTGGTGGTGTCGCTGCTTTGCTCAGATATGCAATAAAGTAATCTTTTTCTTAATTAAACTAGTTTATTGATAGGTTTTTTAAAAATAGGTACCCATATCTTTTTTGAATAAACCGGTTGATGTTTATTTCCGATTATCATATATATTCATATGCGGCGTCTGGTGACCGATGCACATGATCAGGAGCGTTGGATAGCGTTCATCCTCATAGTAACCGGTGTGACTTTTTTTATCAGCTGGCTTGCTATTTCACATGATATTCATACGGTCATCTCACACCTCTTTTATATTCCTGTAATTCTTGCCTGTTGGAGATTTCCTAAAATCGGAGTATTATTTACAATCGGTATTGTTGCTGCCTATCTTGGTCTTGAGGCCCTCTACCAGCAATGGATTATTACTGACCCGGATTTTCTCATACGGGCGCTTATTATAATTTTAATCGGATGCGTGGTAACTTATCTGTCAATTACTCTTCATTCCAGGGAAGATAGTTACCGTCGTCTTCTTTCTGTTATCGACACGGGGGTTATTGTAACTGACAGGGAAGGGACGATATTATATGCAAATCCGTATGCAATCCATGTTCTGGACCGAAAAGATGAGCCCCTTAATGGAACTTCAATATTTGAGTATGCAAAAAAACATGAAGAACTGATCGAATACTTTACTCGATGTATTACTCATGACAATGTCGATTCGTCAATGGAGCTTCTTTTAAAACGAAAAGACGGGTATCCTGTCCCGGTTTTATTAACTGGTTATTCGAAAGGAGAAGATCTCATTCTGACACTCACTGACTTGTCAGAAGAGAAATGGATGGCTCATGAACTGGCTACCGGAAAGATCGTCATGAACACTCTTATAGATGCGATACCGGAAGGGGTGTTTCTTTCAGATACCAGAGGTACGGTCATTGAGGTCAATAAAGCCTGTAGGGAATTGACCGGGTTTCGTGAAGGAATGGAGATGTCAGTCTCTGGTAATCCCATTTTCAATAGTGATACTACAGAAAAAATTAAAAATGCTATTCTCAAGGTCGTGCGAGAAAAAAACCCGGTAATTCTGCATCTGGATGCGACTTCTGATTCTGATTCCAGCCATTACGAGGTCTCACTGACACCGGTGAATGATGATACCAATACTATCACCCGGATTGCAGGAGTAATCCATGATATAACTGCCCGTGAAAATTACCTGCAACAGATAAGAGAACGCGAAGAATACCTTCGGATGGTACTTGGTGGTCTTCCTCTTGCGACGATCGTTGTCGATCCTGCCTTACATGTTCTGTCAGTTAATCAGGCACTTGCAATGCTCTTTGAACGGGAAGTTGAAGATCTCATTGGTACTCAGTCTCATGGCAACCTTCTCTATCCTGCCGGTGAACGCCGGATGCTCTGTGATCTTATGGTCGGAGAAGATGTCGATGTTCTTTTAGAAAATTCATTTGAGGGGTTATATTCTCCATCTCCTACCGTTCCGGGAGCATATGAAGTGATTGATTTTTACCCCCATATCGGTGAAGGTGGGAAATGGATCCGAAGCACAGCTGCCAGGCTAGTGAATGAACAAGGAGAAACAATTGGTGCAATTGAGACATTTGAAGATTTTTCCACCCAGAAGGCTGCTGAAGATGCTATTCGAATCAGTGAGGAACGGTTTAAGATAGCTTCACAGATTGCAACTGATCTCATCTTTGAATATGATCAGAAATCCGACCGGATATTGTGGTTTGGTGATATTGAACGATGGCTTGGCCTTGAATCATCAGGTCTTGTTAGTTCCCTGACCGGCTGGGCAACCCTTATTCACGAAGATGACGTCAATAGAATCAAGAGATCCTTTATCAATCATGTTCTCACCGGAGATCCAATCACTGAAGAACTTCGGATTAAACATCGGAACGGCCTTTATCAGACCTGGATAATTAAGGCAGTTGCTCTTTATAACGCAAATTTCCAGCAGATCAAAACCGTTGGGATTGTTTCAGATATTAGTGAAATGCGGGCGAATGAAGAGGCAAAAAAGAAAGCACTTGTAGCGATAGAAAAATACATCGAGCAGTTTGCAATTCTTGGTGATCACATCAGAAACCCGTTGCAGGTGATTGCCGGATATAATGATCTTCAGTCTGGTGCATATGCAGAAAAGATAGCTGATCAAATTAACCATGTCAATAAGATCGTGGATCAATTAGATCGGGGATGGATTGAATCTGAAAGTATCAGGGATTTCCTCCGTCGTCATTATGGGTTGTTAGAGAATGAATGATCGACTTTCGAAAAAAAAATTGGATTCAAAAGACCTTATTCAGGAAATGCAGCAGTCAGGGTAACCGGGCAGTGATCAGAACCCATTATATCCTGTCTGATTCCGGCACCGGTGATAAATGATTTCATGGCTTCATTGATAAAGAAGTAATCTATTCTCCAGCCAACATTTCTCGTCCGTGCCCGTGTTTTGTAATCCCACCAGCTGTATTGGTCCTTTTCCTCTGAAAAGAGTCTTAAACTGTCAAAAAAACCAGCTTGTATAACCCTGTCAATCCATTCCCGTTCTATTGGCATGAATCCTGACACCTGTTCATTCTCTTTTGGTCTTGCAAGATCAATCGGGGTATGGGCAGTATTGACATCACCACAAAATATGATTCGTTCTCCTGCAGCACTCATTTTTATTATCTTTTCTAGAAATGAATCATAAAACCTGAGTTTAAATGCAAGCCGTTCATCAGATGCTCCCCCGTTCGGAAAATAGACATTCATGATGGTAAACTCAGGAAATCGTGCCGTGATGAGTCTCCCTTCAGTATCAAATTCTTTGCCAAGACCTCCATATTCAACTGATTCAGGTTCAATCCGGGAATACATGGCAACACCGCTATAACCTTTCCGCTCTGCCGGATTCAGGTAAAAAAAGTACCCTGGTATTCTGGTCAGGTCAGATGGTATGGTATGTGAATCTACCTTTGTCTCCTGAAGACAGAGAATGTCTGGTTTTTCAGTTTTCAAAAAATCATGAAACAGAACACCAGGAAGTACTTCTTTTCCACTAACTGCCCGTATTCCATTTACATTCCATGAAAATAGCCGGTATTCTTTCATAGCACTATTATGTTTTCAGTTATCCGATCCCAAATCTTCGAAGGGCGATAAGACTATTATGTGCTGCTCTGAAGGTGGGAGCATCGATGATTCCACGGGCTCCATTGGCAAACATACTCGCGGCTACCTGATCAAAATGGATCGTGCCTCTCCCAATCTCCATATGTTCTTCTGAAAACTCTCTGCAGTCGTACAAGTAATAACATCTGCTGGCGGCTTCATGTAAGAATTTTGGCAGACAGCCATTCACATGGGCGTGACCAATATCGAGAGCAAGAGGTATCTGGGTAATAAGATTGATATCCTCCGGATATCGAACCATGTTTCCCTCTTTTTTACCCATGTTTCTGAATAAAAACCTGATTCCAAATTCATCCGCAGCATGGATTATATCTACACAGGATCGTGCCAGTTGCCGTTTTGCATGAGAAAGATCTGATTTTGATGATACAAATCCTGGATCTACCACCACTTCTGCGCCGATTTCTGATGCCAGTTCAAACCGTTCGGTAATGACGGCTACCGATGCCTGACGAACCGGTTCAAGAATACTGGCCGGGTTAATCTCCCGTTGTGGAAGACGGATCATATACTTATAAGGGAATGATTCGAGTAGGCTTACTGCCGGAATCCGGTGTAGTCCTTCGTCAACTATCTCAACTCCCCTGGTCAGGGATCCCAGGCTTTCAAGAGCGATATCGAGCGGGGTTTCCCGCATACAGGTGGTTGAAATCCAGAGCATGGTATCATCAGACGGACTTGTGCCAGGTATCTGTTCCTCTTATATATGGAAGGGGTCTTTTTATAATAATTGATTTCGAATTGATTCCGGATGGGATCGCTATACTTTTATTCGTAACCTTTCGTACCATATACTATATGGCATTGTCCAAAGATTCTACAATTCTCGAAGTACTGCAGGAAAAACCTGATGCAGCAGCAATATTTGCCCGTTTTGGAATGGGCTGTGTCGGGTGTGCTATCAGCAGAGGAGAGACTGTCGCAGAGGCAGCAGCAGCTCACGGGATTCCACTCGAAGAGCTGTTAGGTGCTCTTGAAATCTCCGCATAACTTTTTTTACATTTCTGCTTTCAATTCGATGCAGGAAAAAAGAAAAAATTTAGATAAAGCCGAATGATTTTAAGGTTACATCCGGGTTTACTTCACCGACGTGGTATACCTTTCCTTCGGTCAGTTCATTAATGGTAACTTCTGCCGGGGAGAAGAGAGACGTGTCGATCTGGTAAAAGTCAAAGTTTGCTTCCTTGAAAATTTCGTAAAAGGGCTTACCATATCCTTTTGACTTGTTGCTTGGTATTTTGTCAAGGAAGTCAACAATTTCAGGGGCCTTCATAGTCAGGTTGATCTGACCATGATAGATAGTAGCGTCATTGGTTGTTCCCATGGCTTTGGTTGCATCTGCCTTCACTGGTGGAATTGGTGCAGTACCCATTGCCGCGGTAATCTTCCGGGTGTCAAATCCCAGTTCGTTCAGTTTGTATACTGCTGTCTCAACACACCGTCCACAAACCTGAATAGAGCCAACAAGTGATGCTGTCGGTGCAACAACTGCACAGAGATTTTCAACATCGATGCCACAGTCTTTTGCTATCTTTTCCATCACTTCGCCATTTGGGAGATGGTCTGATTCAAGTGCAATTACTGCATCATCGCTCTCATCTTCATACTCGATAACTTCATAGGTATGCTTTGGTTTTAAAGCAAGGGCACGTGCCGGGCCAGATCCCATTGCAAAGTAGTTACCAGCTTTTACGGTCCAACCTGCTTTTTGTGCTCCAAGACATGAGATTGCCGGATAGTCTGTTGAAACCTCAACAAACGGCATGGGGACATGCTTGATCTGACCCATTCTAAAGTTTACTTCACCAAGACCCCCCATACAGATCTCAGTGAATGCACGACCTGCTGCATAGCCACCAGGAACAGAAACACCACAATCTACAATTTTCGCACCATTGTCAAGTTCATGGTACGCGACATTAAAATCTTCAGAATAGTTAGCAAGATTATCGAATATCTCAAGTGCTAGTTCATTAACGCTAATCATGTTCGAACCCCCGTGGAGTACCAATACATCTCTGATGCAGCGGTATTGAACTCTTCGTTTTTTGAGTTCAACTGACTTTTATAGATGTTTTATAGATATTGCAGGATTTTATCCGGGTCATACCGAAGATTAATAAGTCGTGTCCTGCCCCGACCATCACGAAACTGTAAGTTTAAAAGCCGAAGACTGTCTAATTTTCTCAATGCTTCATAATATGCCGTGTATCCGAGTTTGAGTTTCTTCTTGATTACAGTATATACTTTCCCGGAAGTAAGCTGTTCATCATTACGTGATAATTCAACTAAGATTCGCAGGACATCTTTCTCTTCGCGGCGCAGTGCCTGGATTGAATATTTGAGGTGAAGAAACCGTGAGATTTTATATGCTTCTTGAATATGCTCATGACTAATCTCTCTTTTTGCTTCTTTTTCAGCATTCAGAGTAGCCCGTTTGATCATGTCTATGCCCACCCGCATATCCCCTGACCGGAGAGTATGATCAACGACAAGATCGAGCAGGCTGTCTGATAGAACTCCTGGATACAATCCCTGTTGTACACGTTCCTTTAATATCTGGAATGTCTCCTGAACAGAATAGGGAGGAAAGTACACTTCTGTTGGAGAAAACACTGAGGTAACTCTGATGTCCAGTTCTCTGGAGAGGTCCACGTCCATGTCTGATATAATGACCATGACTCCTATCCGGGTTCCCGGATATGTTTCATGTGCACGTAAAAGCAGGTATAAGACATTATTGAGTTCATTTTCAAACAGAAGGTAATTAGCGTCATCAAGAGCGATAAGGAGAACCCGATCCTCTTCAAGGAGAGTCTCTGCGATTGATTCAAAAACCCGCTTATATGAGTTGCCTGCTGCAGAAGGGTTATGGCCAGCTATCTGCCGGTATATCTGGGATAATATCATGAACCTGGAATTCTCTATCTGGCAGTTGATATGAACTGTGAGCATTTTTGACTTAATCTCACCAATTTCTGCAAAGATCTTTTTTACCGATGTTGTTTTTCCAGTACCCGGAGTTCCCTTAATTATTGCATTCAATGGACGTGAACCTTTAAGGCCGGGTTTTAGAAGAAAAGCAAGTTCCCGTAACTGGTTTTCACGGTAATTGAACTGATCCGGAATGTAGTCAATTTCAAAAATATCAGGATCCCGAAAAAGAGTCTCATCCCACATCAGCATATTTTTCAGGGTCATCCATTCTTCCCATTCATCTGATATCTTCCTGATATCAGTTGCACTTCATAGATCAAGGGATGTAGACAAAAAGATTTCGTTCCGGTCATGGTTTAGATGTTTTTATCGGATGATTGGATTCAGGTCCTGGATGATGTCTTTCCTTATGACCTCACTATGTGCAAATAGCAGGAGAATGAAACCTATTCAGACACGCATGCAGATCAGAACATTTCTAACTGAGTATCTTCCGGTACTGGTGAAAGGCATCCTGATGGGAATCTGTGACATTATACCAGGAGTATCTGGTGGCACAGTCGCTTTCATCACCGGAATATATGGACGTCTTATCGCAGGAATAGCAAATATTTCTCCCAACATTATCATTGATCTTATCAGGTGGGATCTGCCTTCCTTCAGATCAAAATTGGAACAAATGGATATTGTGTTTCTTATTGTTCTTGCCTGTGGCATTGGATCAGCATTTCTGCTGGCATCACGGGTAATGCTCTGGCTGCTTCATGAGTATCCGGTTCAGACAAACGGTTTTTTCTTTGGTCTTATTCTTGCATCATCAGTCCTGTTGTTTGCTCCACTTCCCCGCCGTTATCCGGGCAGTTTTATCTTTCTTATTATTGGTATTGTCCTCGGGCTTGGTATTGTCATGCTTAATCCCTCATCCCTGGGGCATTCGTACCCTATTCTGTTCCTTACCGGATTTATCGCCCTTTGTGCGATGATTCTCCCCGGAATCTCCGGAGCATACATCACTCTCATTATGAACCAGTATGAATATCTGCTCAATGCCATCAAAACCCTCTCTTTGCCTGATATCGGAGCGTATCTCATTGGAGGAGTACTGGGGATTCTGACCTTTACCCGGCTTCTTAAATATCTGCTGAAGTATTATCATGACCTGATCGTTGCGATCCTGACTGGTCTTATGCTGGGATCATCCAAACTTCTCTTTGATCGGGCAACAGAAACAACACCAATCGGGATCGATCTCATGGTGAGTGTCATTCTGGGTATTCTGGTTGTTGGCCTGTTCCAATATACTCAGACTTATATGAATAAACGAAGTATAGAAAAATTATGAGATAAGGAGAGGAATAAGAGATGTGCCTGGAAGAAGGCCGTATTTTCCTTTCTGTCCCTCTTTTTCTGAAAATCTGGTTGTCGTATCTTTCTCTTTTCCAAGTATCGCAAATGGCACCGGATCTGCGGTGTGTGTTTTAATTCTTATAGGCGTCGGATGGTCAGGCAGGACTGCGATTCGTCCGGTAAACTGGCTCATGATTGTTCCAATCATCTCATCTACCCGTTCAATTGCTTTTACCTTCTCTTCAATGCTTCCCATATGTCCTGCTTCATCTGGTGCTTCGACATGGATGAAGAGAAAGTCAAGATGTTTTAATGCCTCAATGGCGTACCGTGCTTTTGCTTGATAATCAGTATCAATAAAACCGGTTGCACCAGGAACCTTTATGATCTCCATCTTCGCATAGGTTCCAATCCCGTTCAGGAGATCAACAGCAGAAATGATGCCTCCTTTCAGGCCAAAGATCTCCGAAAATGGTTGTATTGCCGGACGTTTTCCACCAGACCAGGGCCATATTGAGGTAGCAGGGTTTTTCCCTCTCCTTATACGGTCGCGGTTCACCGGGTGATCTGCAAAGATTTCTCTACTGATCTCCATTGCCTTTAAGAGTTTTTCTGCATCAGAACCTTTTGGCAGATATAACTCTGCCTGCTGACCGGTTACATCATGGGGGGCGGTAGATTCACACCCTTTTCCGCCGGGAAGCACAAGGAGGTTTCGGTAACTAATCCCTGGATAACAGATCATTCCAGTCAGATGCTTATTTAAACTCGTAAGGAGGGCAGCTCCCTCTTCACTGGATATATGTCCTGCGTTAAAATCCTCGATGATTCCATTTCGAATGGTTACCAGGTTACACCGGTATGCCACATCCTCATCACCTAATGTAATACCCATACTTGCCGCTTCAAGTGCCCCTCGTCCGGTATAGCAGGATACTGGATCATATCCAAGGACAGAAAGATTTGCAATGTCGCTTCCTGGAGAGTAGCCTTCTGGCACAGTCTTTAAAAGACCCATGGAACCTTCCCTGGCAATATAATCCATGTTGGGGGTATGTGCTGCTTCTAATGGTGTCATTCCGGAGAGTTCCGCAAGTGGCTCATCAGCCATACCGTCCCCTAAGATGATGCAATATTTTTCTGACATCGGCTACTCCAGAGCTGCCTGCACTGCCAGTCTGACGCTTTCCCTGCTTGATAATTCTGGGATAAAACCAAGACTTTTCAGTCGGGAGATGTCAAGCTGCATCTTTGGGACATCACCTATCCATCCTCTGCTTCCGCCGGTATACGTAAATTTGGGAGTAAGGTTCATTTCCCGAGTAAGTATGTCGGCAATATCTGTAACTGATATCCAGTCTTCAGAACCGATGTTGAATGTATTGACGGTATCGTGAGTGTGGGAGACGACGTACATAATCGCCCTGATACAGGCACCTACTTCAAGGTATGATTTCGTTTGTTTCCCATCTCCCAGGATTTCTAGTTCATGTGGATTTGCTTTCAGTTTCTTGATAAAATCTGTGATAACTCCATGTCCTGATCTGGCTCCGATAATATTTGCAAACCTGAACACCCATGAATTCATCGAGAAACTGTGACAGTATGCGGAGATGAGGGCTTCACATGCTAATTTAGATGCCCCATATACTGACACCGGCTCCATGGGAGTGTATGACTCAGGAGTTGGGATGACTGTTGCTTCTCCATATACCGTTGAGGTGGATGTAAAGACTATCTCCGGGACCTGTGCTTTTCTCATTGCTTCAAGAATCCTGTGAGTTGCAATGATGGTATTATTCAATTGCTTGTCGGGTGAGACTGAACTCTCTCTGACATCCGGGTCAGCTGCAAGGTGATAAACCCGGGCAGCACCTTTGAGATGATCCTGCCACCCATCTGAAAGGAGATCTGCGCTTACCAATTGTATTCGGTTTGCATCAAGGTGACCTTTGATTGAGTTGATATCACCGGAAACCAGTGAGTCAATGACGATTACGTCGTCACCGGCACTGACCAGATAGTCTACCAGGTGCGATCCGATAAACCCTGCCCCGCCGGTCACAATACTGCGCATCCATACTCATATCCCTTTCCTTCTACCTAAATGTATAACAGCAATGTTTGTCGGGATAGATCACGGAACAACTGCGATGCGATTTGCAGGCGGGGGACGTGTATTTAAAATTCCCCGGTCTGACGCAGTTTCATTCCGGCTCTCTGACCTTTCTCATCTGACTGAAGGGGAAGAGATAGAAGGATTTGCCATTACCTATTCGATGGGGGACAATTTTTCAGAGATAACCCCAATAGAGCATCTAACAAACCGTGGACTTGTCAGTAGGGATGGAGCAGGGGAACATACCGGTGGGGGCACCAGAGTTTTTGACATCATAAAAGAAAGCGGTATTCCAGCAGTAGCAATACCTGGCCTTCACCGGGGTTCACATACAGATCCACGGTTTAAAGTATATTCGCATCAGGCAAGCCCAGAAAAGATAGGTCTTGCATATGAGGTCGTTTCTCATCTTGGATCAACATGTATTGTCTCTGATATCAGCTCAAATACCGTCACTCTGCTCATGAAAGATAATCAGATCATCGGTGGATTTGATGCCTGCATCTTTGCACCAGGCTGGGTTCATGGCGCCCTTGATCTTGATGCCATCCGGGCAATAGATGCTGGAAAGATAACCGCAAACGATGCTTTCCTTCATGCAGGGGTCAGGGATACCCTCCCTGATTCAGATCGACAGTCTGCTCTTGCCATGTTTGCAGCCATGGAATGTGCATCGCTCCGACTTTTAGCCCCGAATGCACCGGTTGCGTTATGTGGAAGCAGGGCCCTTTCGGTTTCAGACGAAATTAAACAATTGTTATGTTGTGATCTGCTTGTTCTTGACGAATGGACGGCTGCGAAGGGGCTCTCAAGGATTGCAGAAGACATATTTTCAAAAAATATTAGAAATATTTTAAGCATCCCTGTCAGACTGTAATTTTATATGATTAATCGTGTAAAATATTCTGGGAATTTTCTTGAGAGAGTTACGGATCCATGGGAGAGGTGGTCAGGGCTCGGTTACTGCAGCCGAGCTGATCGCCGTCGCAGCCTTTAAGAGCGGAGTATTCTCGCAAGCCTTTCCGGCATTCGGAGTGGAAAGGCGGGGTGCCCCGGTCCAGGCATTTGTCAGGTTCTCGGATGAAAAGATCCGGCTCAGGAGCCAGGTTTATGAACCGGACTATGTCATTGTGCAGGACAGTACGCTGATTAAGGATGTCAATGTCTTTTCTGGCATGAAGAAGGGTGGCATTATCCTCATTAATACCAAGGGGGAGATACATGGCACTATTCCGGAAGGTGTCAGATTTATTCCGATAGATGCTACCCGCCTCGCGCTAGATGTCCTTGGTGTTCCGATCACGAACACGACCCTGATGGGAGCATTTGCAGCAGCATCCGGCGAGATTAGTCTGGAGGCACTGGAAGAAGCTGTCCGTGAACGATTCTCCGGTAGTCTGGCAGACAAGAATGTCGCAGCAAGCCGGGCAGCATATGACCTGATCAAGGGAGGTGCCTGATGGCGCTTCGTATTGGGTGTGCAGCAGCACCAGGTCAGGCCCGGGAGAATAAAACCGGATCTTGGCGTGTATTTCGTCCGGAATTTGATCATGACACGTGTACATCCTGTGGGATGTGTCAGCTGGTCTGTCCTGAAGGGTGCATTCGCTCTGAAAATAATGAATTCAACCCTGACTATGATTTCTGTAAAGGATGCGGGCTCTGTGCCCATGAATGCCCGGCAAAAGCAATCACCATGGAAACGGAGGAGAAATAGATGAAAGCTATCCTTGAAGGCTCTCATGCAATAGCAGAGGCAGTACGGCTGGTAAAACCTGATGTCATCTCTGCGTATCCAATCACTCCTCAGACACACATCGTTGAGCGACTTGCAGAAATGGTGGCAGAGGGAGAACTTGAAAGTGAATATATCTGTGTTGAAAGTGAGTTCTCTGCTCTTTCAGCATGTGTTGGAGCCTCTGCAGCAGGATCACGGGTATACTCTGCAACATCCTCACAGGGTCTTTTGTTTATGGCCGAGGTATGTTTCAATGCAGCAGGTATGCGTCAGCCAATTGTAATGTCAATTGCGAACCGTGCGGTCAGTGCCCCGCTCTCTATCTGGAATGATCAACAGGATTCATTGTGTCTTCGCGATTCCGGATGGATCCAGCTGTATGCAGAAGATGTGCAGGAGAGTTTTGATCTCCATATCCTTGCATATAAAGTTGCAGAGGATCACCGGGTACTCCTGCCGGTCTTTGTATGTTTTGACGGATTTATTATCTCACACACCTATGAACCAGTTGATATTCCTGACGAAAAGGAAGTCCAGGCATACCTTCCGCCCTATGATCCGGTAAACAAACTGGATGCAGATGAGCCACTCAGCATGGGAATGTATGCAACTCCTGAATACTACATGGAATTCAGGTATGAGATGGATCAGGCCATGGTCCGTGCTCTCTCAGTATTAAAACAAGCCGGAAAAGAGTTCAAGGAACAGTTCGGACGCGATTATAGCGAACTTGTCGAATCATACAAACTTGAAGATGCAGAAGTTGCCATCGTTGCAATGGGATCTATCTGTGGTACTATCAAGGATGCTGTGGATGAGATGCGTTCCGAAGGGAAAAAGGTTGGATTGCTTAAGATCAGAGCTTTTCGTCCGTTCCCTGCTGAAGACGTAAAAAATGCCCTGAAAGGAATTAAAAAGATCGGGGTGTTTGAAAAGAATATCTCGATTGGTTCCCGGATGAAGGGAGCAGTCGGGTATGAGGTAAAGGATGCAATCGGTGACTCTTCTGTCCAGGTACTCAGCTATGTTGCAGGACTTGGTGGCCGGGATATCCGCATTCTTGATATTAAAAAGATGACTGACGCTATTGAGGCCGGAAATGGAGATTGTTTCTTCGGTCTTCGCGAGGAGCTGATCTAACATGGCTGACAGAACCCTTGAACTGGTTGACTGTGGCCACCGTGCCTGTGGTGGGTGTGGTCCGGCGTTTGCAGCACGGCTAATATTAAAGGGAGCCGGTGAACGATCCATTGTCTGTGCATCAACCGGGTGTATGGAAGTATTTTCAACTCCATATCCGCAGACTGCCTGGAAGGTTCCCTGGGTCCATTCCTTATTCCAGAACACAGCAGCAGTAGCATCTGGTGTTGAAGCTGCACTCAAGAGACAGGGCCGGGATGAACATGTCCTGTGTATCTGTGGTGACGGGGCTACCTTTGACATTGGGGTGCTCTGTATCAGTGGAGCATTTGAACGTGGTCATAACATCACATACATCTGTTATGACAATGAGGCATACATGAACACCGGTATCCAGCGTTCAGGAGCCACTCCCTTTGATGCCAGCACAACAACCTCTCCGGCAGGAAAGAAGAGCTTTGGAAATACACGGCCCAAAAAGGATATGCCACAAATCCTCGCGGCTCATGGTGCACCATATGTTGCAACCTGCTCTATTGCTTACCCGAATGATGTCATCAAAAAGGTTGAGCGGGCAGTAAATACCGATGGACCATGTTATATTCAGATTCACACCCCTTGTTGCACGGGTTGGGGATTTGATGGATCTAAAACCATTGAACTTGGAAAACTAGCCATTGAAACCGGACTCTGGGTTAACTATGAGATTGTCAATGGTAAAGTTGAAAAGGCAAAGAAGGTAAAAAGGAAACCGGTAGAGGATTACTTACGGGTTCAGAAGCGGTTTGCCCATCTCTTCAAACCCTCAGTAAATGCAGAAGAGATTGCAAAAATTCAGGCAATCGCTGATGCAAACGCAGAAAAATACGGCATCGATCTTAAAATCTGATTCGACAATCCCTTTGGGTAATGGGTGTTTGCCAGGGCCTGCTGGCACCATACCCTCTCATTGTAAAATTATTTTCTCTTGCTTTTTCTCGTATGGCTTTCTTCACACGTACCCTTATATGGACTCGGGGAGTACCGGTATAATTCAGTCGCAGGTGGTCACAATCATCCCAATACTTTTTGTCGATGACAACCGTGAATTAGCAAACATATTCCAGTTTTATCTGGAGAAGACCGGTCTTTTTACGGTCCATGTATGTCTGGACGGGGATGATGCCCTCGAATTTTTAAATGGTAATGAAGTACAGGCAATTGTATCAGACTATGATATGCCTGAAATGGATGGGATCACCCTTCTTCGACAGGTCAGGAATTTACATCCTCAGCTTCCGTTCATTATGCTGACCGGTAATGACAGCAAGGAGATTGCCATTGAAGCATTAAACGCAGGGGCGGATTTTTACCAGAACAAGGGCGAGGATTTGGAAATCCAGGTACTTGACCTGTCACATAAAATTACTATCCTTGTCGAGAAAGCCCGTGCTGAAGCTGCTATCCAGAGAAAAGATCGGATTCTTGAAGTCATCGGTCACACGGCAGGAAGACTTCTGAAAGGTGAGAACTTCTATGCAGAGATGATGGTAACTCTTCGAGATATCTGCCAGGTTACCAGTGCAGTCGGAGCATTTATTGGTAATCCCATACAGCATGGTGAGGAATTGCCTGGTGATGTGCCGAATGTTGTTACCTGGTGGACCGGAGAAGGTATGCATAATGGAACATATCCCAAGGATATTCGCAATCTCTTTTCTGATCTTGCCATTGCGACGAGTAAACATTGGGATAAGGATGAACATTTTATTCTGACATCCGGAACTGAAACATCACCATCAGAGCAACAGGTACTTGATACATTAAACATTACCTCTGTGGTGTTTCTCCCGGTTTCATCAGGAAATGAACGATGGGGATTTTTATCTCTGTTTTATAAAGAATCAAAAATCCATCTCTCCGATCCAGAACTCTACGCATTTTCCATGCTTACCAAACTTGCCGGTGCAGCCCGATACCGGGCATACATGGAAGAGTATTTTAAAAATCCTGTTGAAAAATCCCTTGTCGGAGTATTTCTCATAAAGAATAACCGGTTTATTTATATTAATCCCCGGTTCTCAACAATATTCGGGTATTCCAGAACGGATATTATCAGGTCAAAATCTCTTCCCGGACTCTTTGAAGAGGAGGATGTAGAACTGGTCATGACAACCCTTTCAGACATTCAGTCCGGCTGGAGAGAAAACGGGCATCTGGAAGTAAAAGCAAGGCACCGGGATGGCTCTCTCATATATCTTGAACTCTATGTGACCATGTTCAGGTGCAATGATTCCCCCTGTCTTATAGGGAATTGCCTCGATATCACCGCCAGGAAGGAAGCAGAAGAAAAAGCACGGGCAAGTGAGGAACTCTTAAAGCAAAATATGCTTACTTCACTTCATGAGAAGGAGACACTCCTTCGGGAGATCCATCACCGGGTCAAGAATAATATGCAGATAATCGCAAGTCTGCTTCGGCTTTCCGGATTTAAAAGTGGGAATCCTGAAGTGCATGACATTATTCGTGACTGCAGAAACCGTATCTTTTCAATGACTTCTATCCATGAAAAATTATATGAAACTGATGACCTGGTCAGGGTTCCTCTTGGAAGTTATATCCGTGACATCGGAAACCGCATAATACTTGAGTTTGAAATGGAAGAGGGACGCATTTCATATGTAGTTCAGGAAGACGAACCTGTTCTTGTTGATATTAATACCGGAATACCCATCGGTCTTATCATGAATGAACTGATAACAAACAGTATCAAACATGCATTTCCTGTAGATGGAAAGGGAAGCATCGAGGTATCTCTTTCATCGGATAACGGATGTAAAAGGATCAGATACCATGATACCGGGGTTGGCCTTCCCATAGATTTTCACTCAAAGAAGCATACATCCCTGGGAATTGAATTAATTCATAATCTCACTCACCAGATAATGGGAACGGTATCATTCACTTCAGGGTCAGGAATGACCTGTGTGCTTTCATTTCCCGTACAGCACCGGGTTACCTCATTCAATTAGAATTGTGGGAATTAGATCATGGAACACACACATCGGATACTCATTGTAGAAGACGAGATGGTTATCTCCATGGAGCTTGCAGGAACATTGCGGCGACTTGGATATGATATCGCCGGGCAGGTTACCAGAGGTGAAGATGCCATTGAGCAGGCTGGATTACAAAAACCTTCCCTTATTCTCATGGATATCAGGCTTCAGGGCGAGATTGACGGAATTGAAGCTGCTGACACAATCCGCAATCTGTATGACATTCCGGTTGTGTTTCTTACGGCACATTCTGATGAAAACACTCTTCAGCGAGCGATAGCAGCCCAGCCCTCCGGATACCTCATGAAACCATTCCGTGACCGTGAACTTTATTCAACGATAGAACTTTCGCTTCACAAACATGCACTCAGAAAGAAAATTCTGCCTCATTTCTTCATTCTTGATAGAATTTCAAGTTTGCCTGATTCTCTCCCATGCCTCATAATTTCATCAGATGGTATGATATCCGGGGCAACCGACGCAGCCGCTACATTACTGGGTACAACGACGGGTTCACTCATTCAAACAAGGTTTGATTCTTTGTTTGCAACACCCCCTGTATTTGAACCAGTTGTCATGCCTGAGGCTGTTAAGATGAAACGAGAAGACGGAACTGTGATTCCGATTACAATGAGCCTTGGTTATATCACGAATACGGATGGCTCATTATCCGGATGCCTGGTTGTATTAACCCAGAGGGATGACTATGTCTGATGAGTATTCTATTGACGTGGTCAATGAGTGCAAACCGGATGAAATGAGAACGTTGTTTGAGTCCGGTGACTGGTGGGAACCTGCATGGGATGATTCCATTTTATGTGAGATTGTTCATCGAAGTTTTGCTTTTGTAGTAGCAACAGATTCAAAAAACCGATGGATTGGAATGGGTCGGATAATTTCAGATGGGGTGTCAGATGCCTACCTGCAGGATATCGTGGTGCTTCCTGAATGGCGAGGGAAAGGAATCGGCACCGCTCTGGTGAAAAAACTCATGCTTATCTGTACGCATGCAAATCTTGGCTGGATTGGGATAATAGCCGAACCGGAAACTGAATTTTTTTACCGTCGGTTTGGATTTGCTAAAATGAACGGATATACTCCGATGCGATATGAAGGATCTTCTCCCTTAAACCGGTTTTAATGTCTGCAGAGAGATCTGATCCAAAAGGATCCGTGATAACTGACGAGGGGGATGAGGTATCTGCAGTCTGTCCGGTTATCATCTCTGCAAGCAGATCAACTGATATTCCGGCATATTATGCAGAATGGTTTGTTCACCGGCTTTCCAAGGGCTATATCAGATGGGTAAACAGTTTTAACCCGAATCTTTTGTACTATGTGTCATTTGAAAAAACACGGGCCATTGTTTTCTGGAGTAAAAATCCGAAACCACTTTTCCCATATCTTGACACTCTTGATTCAGTTGTTTCGACATACTATTTTCAATATACCTTAAATGATTATGAAAACGAAGGATTCGAACCATCAGTCCCATCCCTTGATGATCGGATTGCAACATTTATTGCTCTTGCACAGCGGCTGGGGAAAAACCGGGTAATCTGGCGCTTTGATCCGGTTCTGTTGTCACCTTCCCTGGATATGAAGACTCTTTTAACCCGGATTGCATACATTGGTGACCGGATATCACCATATACAGAAAAACTGGTATTTAGTTTTGTAGACACTTCATATGCAAAAGTAAAACGACAGTCAGATAATTATTTTTTCAGAACACCGACATCTGAAGAGAAAGAGGAGTTTATTAAGGGACTTATCTATCTGAACCAGAGATGGCATCTGGTACTGGCCTCTTGTGCAGATGGCACTTCATATGGAACAGAAATTGAGCATAATTCATGCATTGATGCTGTATTACTTCGTCGGATTTGTAGGGATGATGAGGTATTACTCAGATATCTGGATAAGGCTGGTAAAGATCCCGGTCAAAGGCCTGCCTGCAGGTGTATCAAGAGCAAAGATATCGGACAGTACGATACCTGTTTGCATGGATGTGTCTATTGTTATGCAACACGTCATGAAAAAGCGAAGATGAATGCATTGAAACATACAGCTCAGCCATGGAATGATACGATAACCGGAGAAAAATGTGGAAATACCGTAAGAATGAATAGTGATCTCAGGTTTTTTATATGAACTGTGAAATATGCGGTAAGGAGATATCCGGAGCTGCAGCCTTTACTTGCAATTATTGTGGCGGAGTCTTCTGCCCAAAACACCGGCTGCCCTTTAATCATGCCTGTAAAAACCTTGTAGAATGGAAAAAATCCGGGGTGCCAGGGAAAAAGAAAGTTCGGCTGACAAAAAAAGCTTCTGTATCTGCAGATGTTCCTGTTTATCTGAAAAAAGAAGTGCTCATCGGCGTGGTTCTTGTGATCACTCTGTTGATCCTTCTATTTGCGTTTATTTTATAACTCAGAAGGTGCAGGATATCTCATGGATAACTGATCTCCGATATATATCAGATACTTTTTTCCAAATGGGCCATCTTCAAGGGCTGAAACAAGATTCCAGATCTCACTTCCCTCTCCTCCAGTAATGAGTGCTGCACCAAGTACTACTGCTGCAACAGTATCAGTATCTCCACCAAGCAGGATCGATTCGATGAGCAGCCTCATGGGATCACTTCCGTATTGTATAAGAAGAAAAAGGACAGAACCGAGAAATATCCGTGATTCTGTATACGGTACGCCATACTCTGCATATGATTCAAGAAGTATCTCCCGTTCAGGGGACTTGAGCAGAGCGCACGTGTCGCAATACCTGATGATATCCGGATGTATTTTCCTAATATCCTCCCTTACCGCACTCCAGATCTCTGAAAATGGCGTATGGTGATAGAGTCTATGGTGAGCTATGAGGGCTATTCCAATTGTTGCTGCTATTGCATCCGGATGACCATGAGTAATTGATGCACTTAGTCCTGCACAGCAGATGACCCCATCTCGCTCCGGTAAAAATCCAATGGGGAGCGCCCGCATAGCTGCCCCGTCCGTCTTTCGGTTCAATTTTTCTACGGTGGATATGCTTTCAAGAAATAACTTTGGACTATCGGATGCAAGCATTTTTTGTGTCATTTCAGAATAGCCAAATCTCTTGTCCCGCTTATATGCTGTAAGGAAAAAATCAGCCATTGTTTCAGGAGAACAAGATTGACCAGATGCTAAAAGTTCTGCTACTGCAAGAGCCTGCTGGGTATCATCAGTGTATGTTCCACATACAAGGCCATCTGATGCGAGTTTTTCACTTGCTTTTATGTACGAGAGATTTTCAAACGGTGCACCATATGCATCACCTAACGCCAGTCCGAGCAGCATCCGGGCACCAGGCGAACAGGTGCCATTTAAAAAAAAGGGATTATTCAATCTTGACACATCGAAGGCACTCTTTGTACCCTTTTTCCTTGATTAACTTTAAAATCTCACGGGGATTTCCGTGACACTTGAATTCACCGTTAATCATGACATGCCCTTTGTCGGCATCCAGGTAATCAAGGATATAACCGGTGTGTGTTATGACCAGACCGCTGTTTTTCCGGTTTACGAATCGCTGATTCTTCTGGAGGAGCTGGGCAATAGATTCACCCATCAGATGGATATTTTCAAGATCCACACCGCTTTCAGGTTCATCGAGCATGATAAAATGCGGATCCTGTATCATCATCTGCAAAATTTCACTCCGCTTGATCTCGCCACCTGAAAATCCAAGGTTGATATCCCTGTTCGTGAACTCTTCCATGTTCATCTTCTGAGTTGCAGCTGCTACTTCCTCAGGATTTTTATCAGGACTGATAACCTCCAGCATCTTTCCAAGTTTCAGGCCGGGAATTGAAGGTGGTCGCTGGAACATGATCCCCATACCAAGTCGTGCCCGTTCATGTACTGGCATATGGGTCACATCCACCCCATTGAATTCGATTTTTCCACTTGTGATAGTGTATGCATCAAATCCCATGATACACATCAGCAGCGTGGATTTTCCTGACCCGTTCGGGCCCATCAGAACATGGGTTTCACCAGGTTCTATATGAAGGGTGATTCCATGCAGAATTTCCTTACCGCCAATTTCTGCATGAAGGTCTGTAATATGAAGCATAACGCGTACGTACCCTTTTGTTTACTATTGCATGAAGATGTATCTAAAAAAATCAGAGGAGTTTCTTCCCTGCATCTGCTCCTGGCATACATTCAAAAACATCGGTGATTTTAAAGATGAGGAGTGATTTAGCCGGAAGGTTGGGTTTTTTCTCGTGGATCATTGCTTTCATCTTTGCATGTTCCTCCCCACTTGTCTTTACGGTAATATCACCTTTAATCTGGTAGCACCCCTTGGCGCCCGGACCATACACATAGATTGCTGCCTTTGGATTTTCTAAGACATTCTGCAGGCTTTTCTGCATAAAATTGTCTCCGATCCAGATCGTCTCATCGTCAATTAAAAAGACTGATCCCATGGGAGCTACGTTGGGGATTCCTGATTTTGATGCAGTTGCCAGAGGGAAAACCTTGATCGCTTCAATGGCTTCCTTTATCTCGGGTGTTAGAGCAGTCATGGTACTTGAGTTTATCTGAAATCATATATAGGTTCGGGTTTTTATTCCTCACTTTCCTGAACATCCACACGCTCACGATAATCAGGGATTAGTGTCCAGATAATGAGATTATCATCACCACTTTGTATCTCACGTCCGATGACCCTGACCGGTTCCCGCCCTGATATCGAATCTGAAACTTCTACTTGTTCTGCTATTCCAAGCCCTTCCCTGATCTGGTCGATAACGTCAAGGCTGATGAGATGGGTATCCCTGATATCTGTCCCGGCTGATCCATCGGCAGCGTGCACAGATGCATAGGTAGATGCTGCCTGGTTCATATGAGCGATTTGCAAATCTGATGATTTGGTGACGATGGCAGGGACTGGTATACGAGAGAAGATATCATGAAACCGGGACTCTTTATTCCTGGTTTCTTCTGCCTGTTCATCGATTAGGATAGCACGTACAATGAATCCGTTGAGGCCACCGGGCTTAAAAAGTCTTATTAATACCGGGCGAATCTGTCCATCCGGTAGTGATACCAGGAACCGTTCACTACTGCCTCCCCCGGAAAGAACCTGGTTTTTCAACTCCTCAAATCGCTTTTGTTCTTGCGATACCAGAACCTGGGTGAAAAGTAGCCCGGTTACTGCACCCTGATCATACCCCATAATTCTGTTGACTGAAGGTGTTACATAGAGAATATGTCCTTCAGGGCTGAGCAGAGCAATCAGTTCGTCTGTATGGGAAAGAAGCTCAAGATACACTTCTGGTGACAACAGCCCGCTCTCCTGACCTGATGGAGGCGAACTGAGTATCCTAATGATATATCCTTCAAGTCCGGTCAATGCCAAAGGACCATTGAATATCCCGGTACCAATAAGGATACCCTCTGTCTTGGTTCGATCTTTTACCTGAAGCCGTGTATGCACGACAAAGGTCCGCTTTTCAGAAAGACCTGCCTGTATTGCGCTACGAGCATAATCCCGGTCATCCGGGTGTATCAGATCAGGCAATGTGATAAGACCAGTATCTACCAGTTCTGCTGGTGTATACCCCGTAACTTTCCGCGATCCATCATCAGCATGGGTAATTGATAATGCAGCATCGGCTTTACACCGAAACATCATCCCAACTATGTTTGTGTGTTCCTCCATAGATCCCCCTCCATCACGTCCTCATTCCATGGTGGATAATCAATAACCGTGATGTATGCGAAGAGACCGGGTATAGTTTTATTGATCTGAGAGGTACAAAGAGAGGGGTTCATAGGTTGAAACACAGGATAATGAAACATCATATCAGCCTGATACTCCTGCTCTCCATGACGGTTATGCTGGTAATGGCTGGCGAATCAATGCTTACTGCTGCTCTTCCAGAAATTGAGCATGATTTTGCTGTTCCGGGTATTTATGAATCCTGGATTCTTCCGGTTGTTTTACTGGTCGGAGCAGCAGCATCACCGTTTGTCGGAACTGCCGGAGATCGGTATGGGCATAAGCGTTTACTTCTTGTATGCCTTGGGATCTACTTTCTTGGCCTGTGTGGTGGTATTTTTGCTCCAGATATCTGGGTGCTCCTTATAAGCCGGGCTTTACAGGGTGCAGGAATAGCGGCATTTCCCCTGGCATATGCTATCATCAGGGAGCGAATGCCAGAAACACTGGCTGATACCGGGATTGGTGTTATCAGTGCCATGTATGGCGCCGGGACATTTATTGGTGTCATTGCCGGTTCATTTATTACTGGTTTTTTTTCATGGCGACTAACCTATCTCTTTTTAATACCTTTCTCACTCCTGCTCATTGTTCTTGTCTGGTATTTTATCCAGAATGATGATCCACGGGAGAGGGCAGGAACTCTGGATGTTGCCGGTTTTTTTTCACTGCTCCTTTTCCTGTTCATGGGCCTTATGTTCCTATCCATGCCTGGAGAAGAAATGACGGGGATGATGGGCTTTGTGGTTCTTGGGTGCTCCATTCTCGGATTGATACTCTTTATCAGGGTAGAACGACGGGCAACCATACCACTTGCAGATTTTGAACTCCTGAAAAAACGCCCGGTTGCTGTATTCATGGTCATTGGGTTTTTGACTATCCTGACATTTTTTATTCTGCTCCAGATGATGCCTTATATCATTCGCCTTCCAACCGGCCTTGGTCTGACTGCAGAGATGGTCGGACTGATCCTGATTCCCGGAACTATTTGTGATATGGTAGCAGGACCGCTGACCGGACGGTTGATACCACGTATCGGAAGCAGGGTTCCATGTGTGATTGGTTCTCTCTTTTTTCTCTCTGCCGGGATACTGCTCTTGGTTTTTCCTCTCTCAGTTGAGATTCTGGTCATTGCCTGGATGGTCTTTTCATTTGGGATGTCGATGATCGCAACAGCGGATCTTATTGGAGTGATGGATCATGTCAGAGAGGATCGGACGGCAGAAGCGACAGGTATTATTCAGAGTATGCAGACGCTTGGAGGAATGGCCGGGCCGATTGTCACGGGGATCATTCTTTCTTCCTCACAGGTATCGATGGTATATCAGGGTGAAGAATGGCAGGTTCCACAGATTGAGTCATATTACCTTGTTTTTCTCGCGGTGGTTTTGATAAGTCTGGTTATCCTGTTTGTATCCTGGTTTATTATGAAAGACAACCGGGTGAACGGTAAGATACTGAACAGATCCTGAAAGATGGTGAAATATATGAGTAAAGGATCCAAACGATGTCCGTTTGATAAAAATCCCTGTATACGGGATGATTGTGCGGTCTGGTCAGAAGAGACAGGTGCTTGTAGTTTTTTGTCTATCCCAGATCTTATTCGCTTTTTGAAAACAAATCAGAATACAGTAAAACAATCCTCTGTTCGCAGAGATCCCGAACCGTCCGGTGGGGGGAAATACCGAACATTACTCTTTGATTAAATCCCTGACGTTCAGGGAATCTCCTCAATTTTAATCATATTTGTCCGACCTTCCTTTCCGGAGAAATTCCCTGCGATAATGACCAGGTTGTCTTTGGATTGTGCAATACCAGTGTATTGGGCAATCTTTACTGCTTTTGTGAAGAGTTCATCTGCCGATTCAATCGGGTCAGATATCACAGGCTGGACGCCCCATCGAAGAAGGAGCCTTCGTGCGATTTCACTATCCGGAGTCAGGGCAAGGATTGGTGCTCGTGGTCTGCATCGAGACACCCGTTCGGCAGTCAGGCCTGACCTGGTAAAAGCTACAATCGCCGGGCTCTCAAGTTCTTCAGCAATAAAACAGGCCCGATAACTGATGACACCTTCTACATTCTGTTCATGCCATCTGGATCGCTCATTCAGCATGTGAAGGTAGGGAAGATGTCCTTCTGTCTCAACTGCAATTCTGGCCATCATGATCACCGCCTGCCCCGGGTGTTTTCCAACTGAAGTTTCAGCAGAGAGCATGGTTGCATCTGTTCCGTCTACAATAGCATTTGCAACATCGGTCACCTCAGCCCTGGTTGGTCTTCCCCGGTGAACCATAGATTCAAGCATTTCTGTCGCGGTGATCACCGGGATCCCCTGCCTGGCACATATGTTGATGATATGTTTCTGGATATGGGGGACTTGTTCTATAGGTAGTTCAACTCCCAGATCCCCTCTGGCGACCATGATTCCATCAGCATGTTCTGCAATGCTGGATAATGCATCAACTGCCCGCCTGCATTCAATCTTGGCAATGAGGGGGAGCGTCTCTAATCCCTCTTTCATAAGAAGGGATCTGGCATCCAGAATATCCTGGGCAGATCCTACAAAGGAGAGTGCAATATAATCTGGCCTGAGTGCTGCACCTTGTTTCAGGTATTCCTGAAATCGTGTTCCTGCATAGGGCACATCCGGACGTCTTCCTGGAAAAACCACTCCCATCCCTTCTTTGATAGTTCCTCCGGAGGTAACCGTTGTAAGCATCAGTGGTCCGGGTTTGAGTACCTGCAAGGTGACTGCTCCATCTCCAACAAGAACCATATCTCCAGGGTATACATACGGGACACAATCAGGTGGACCTACTTTTATCGCTCCCGACGATTCGTGATCTTCTGCGGCAATAAGTATGGTATCACCGGTGATCACTTCCCGGGGAGGTGATTTAGCCAAAACCCGCAATTTTGGTCCGGGGATATCTACCATTATACCGATCTCCCGGTTCAGTTCCCCGGCAATGGTCCGGATATGCTGAGCAGTCTCACAATGCCACTCCCATGATCCATGAGAAAAATTGAGCCTTGCGATATCCATACCTGAGAGAATCATCTCTCTCATTACTCGTGGATTTTCTGAAGCTGGACCAATTGTTGCAATGATTTTCGTTCTTCGTAAGGGGCACACATTCAATGGATCAGGAGTGCATGGTGGATTATTCATCGTAACGGTGATGTAAGTGTTTGAATCATAAAAGATCCACTCACCAAATCTTTTGAGTGGACTATAAACAGTTTTAGTGACAATAACATAGCGCGATGGATATTGCTGAGCGGGAAGATACGCTTCTTTCTCTGATACGGCATGCCAGGGCGACCGGTCTTGGTGCATCAACTGCAGATATAGCCGGTATTACCGGTTTTTCTCATCAAAAAATAGTACCCATTCTTCAAGATCTTATCAAGTCTGGTGAAGTGACTGATCTTGGCAATGACACATTTCAGTTATCTGATGCCGGTATTTGTGCAGCGGAGGCAATCATGCGTCGGCATCATGTCCTGGAGGCATTTTTACAGGAGATGCTTGGGATGGATCATGAAAAAGCCCATGCACAGGCATGCACGATGGAGCATCATGCGACTGATGATACTATCAACCGTCTCCGTCAATTTTTAAAAGGAGGTCGTGACTGTCCTGCTCATTGTTTTGGACACAGACGGCGATGTTCGCTCAAGAGTCTGTCAGATTGTAAAAATGGCGATATAGTCAGGATTGATGCAATCAAGGGGTGTGGTCGTGGAGCACGACTCGCTGATCTCGGACTGATTCCAGGAGAACAAGTGGTTGTTAAACAGCGGATGGCAGATACTCTTCTTATCAGGGTAAAGGACTGTGATATAGCAATAAGTCCTGAAATTGCCCGATCAGTCCTTGTTGAGGTGGACTTTTGAAGATCGGATTGATTGGAAATCCGAACGTAGGCAAATCCCTCATTTTCTCACATCTGACCGGAATAGGAGTTGAAGTTAGTAATTACCCCGGCACAACGGTGGATATCCTGTCTGGTACGGCCTGTGTAAAGCGGCTGCCTGTAGAGATCACTGATCTTCCTGGTATATATTCACTTGATGGTGTCACTGATGAAGAGCGACTGGTCAGGGATATGGTTCTCGCAGGAACCTTTGATGTCCTGGTTGTCGTCCTTGATGCCGCTCACCTGGAACGCAACCTCTACCTGCTTTTACAGGTTCTTGAGCATCAGGTTCCGGTTCTCGCTGTTTTGAATATGGCTGATGAAGCAGAGAAAAACGGCCTTCTCATTGACACTGAAGTATTATCCAGACTTATTGGTGTTCCTGTTTTACTTACCGCTGCAACCATCGGGAAAAATATTGCAGAAATAATTCCACTTGCCTCTGAACATGCAGCGGTTGGAACGTACCATGTTCCGTATGACCGTCATATTGAGGCAGCTGTCAGGACATTAATGCGGGTATCCGGAGCATCACGTGTTTCGTCTCTTCTGGCATTACAAGGGATAGGAACTGATGCTTCACTCCTTGAATCTGCCAAAACCATAGCAGAAGAGATTGAGGAAGAGCACCGCATGCCTGTACCAGTGATTCTTGCCGGAAACCGACATCATGCAGCAGCAGAAATACGGCATCAGGTTGTTTTGCACAAATCAGTAAAAGAGATGCGCGGACTTGACAACTGGCTTCTCTCTCCGTTCCCGGGGATTCCGATCATGATTGGTATCCTCCTTTCTATGCTCCTTGCCGTTTTTTTTATTGGCTCATATTGTGAGGAACTCATCGTATCAGCATTCGATACCTGGCTTATAATCCCTCTTCAGGCCGCTTCTCTTGACCCTCTGATTTATGAACTGTTATTTTCATTTATCATTGCAATCCAGGCTGGCCTTGGCATTGCATTTCCCTTTGTCTTCACCTTTTATCTCCTGATGTCGGTCGTTGAAGATACCGGGTATATGAGTAGGATTGCATTTTTAGTAGATCGGGTAATGCACCGGTTTGGTTTGCATGGACAGGCGATCATCCCGATGGTTCTGGGTCTTGGCTGCAATGTTCCAGCGATTATGGCGATTCGCCAGATAGGAACAAAAAGAGAACGGCATATTGCAGCATTTCTCATCACCATGGTTCCCTGTTCTGCCCGGACAGTGATTATTGCCGGCATTGTTGCAGTATTTGTTGGGCTGTATGCAGCACTTTCTATATATCTTATCATCTTTGTCTTGATTCTCCTGTCCGGACTTGTGCTTTCAAAGGTGACCTCAGGAACCCAACTGGGAATGGTTCTTGAAGTCCCACCCCTCCGGATTCCCTCACCAGCGATGGTACTCACCCGGGCATGGATTCATATCCGGGAATTTCTGGTCATTGCAATGCCTCTGCTCATCGTCAGCAGTATTTTTCTGGGTCTTTTGGGATTTTACGGGATACTGGATATCATTGAGGCTGTTACTGCTCCGTTCATGACCGGAGTCCTTGGTCTGCCTCCGTTTGCTTCAACCGCTTTGTTATTTGGCATTCTCAGAAAAGAGATGGCATTTGAAACTCTGGTTGTGCTTGCAGGAACCGCAACCCTGACTGATGTTATGACAAAAGTCCAGCTCTACATTTTTGCCCTTGTCAGTACCTTGTTTATTCCCTGTATCTCGACCATTGCGGTGTTATACCGCGAACAGGGGCTGAAAACTGCACTCCAGATATCATTTTACACCGTTCTGTTAGGTTTTACAGCAGGGGCTCTCGTCCATTGGTTTACTCTGATGTCACCCGGATTATAACCCGGTACGTCATATAGAGTATATGGATCCAAGACCCCTGATTCTTGGAGGAACACTGAAAATAACCTCTTCAGTCCTTCCAGTTCACAATCCCTATTCTGGAGAAATTATCGCTGAAGTCTGTACAGGCGGGCCTGATGAAGCTGAGGCCGTCCTCAGCATCGCTGAGCAGGGAGCAAATCGCATGGCAACTATACCTGCTCATACACGATCTGCAATGCTGCATCGACTTGCCTCCCTTATGGAAGAAGAAGCAGAAGAACTCACGTCTCTTATTGTCCGTGAGGGTGGGAAGGTCCGTCGGTATGCAGCAGCTGAAGTTACACGAGCCATTGGGACTATACGAATTTCTGCTGAAGAAGCGGTCAGGATTCATGATACGATGGTTCCCATGGATGGATACCCGGCTGGTGAAGGAAGGACTGGAATGATCTTTCGTGTTCCGGTTGGCATTGTTCTTGCAATAACTCCGTTTAACCTGCCATTGAACCAGATATGTCATAAAGCAGGACCTGCTTATGCTGCCGGAAACGCGTGTATCATAAAACCTCCCTCAGCTACCCCGCTTACAGCACTAAAATTTGGTGAACTTCTTCTTCGCGCTGGTTTTCCCAAAGAAGCGGTTCATGTCATTCCCTGTTCCACAACCGTTGCAGAAAAACTGGCAATTGATAAACGGGTTTCCTGTCTGAGTTTTACTGGAAGCCCTGCTGTTGGCTGGCACCTTCGCCATATTACGAATGCAAGACATGTTACTCTTGAACTTGGCGGAAATGCAGCGGTTATTGTGCATGAGGATGCTGATTTGATACATGCCGCTTCCCGGATTGTTGAGGGCGCATACTCACATGCAGGACAGGTATGTATCTCTGTACAGCGGGTGTTTGTTCACCGGTCAGTCCTGACCATGCTTACCGATGAGATTGTTTCCAGATCAAAAGCCCTGCAGATTGGTGATCCGGAAGATCCAAAGACCGATGTTGGTCCGATGATAAGTCCTGATAAGGTAGCCGAAGCCTATTCCCGGATTCATGATGCAGAAGTAAAAGGAGCAAAGATTCTCTGCGGGGGCACTGCAACTGATCGTATCCTCTCTCCGACAGTTCTTGTTCATACCACTCCTGACATGTCGGTGAATTGTGATGAGGTATTTGCACCGATTGTTACTATTACTCCGTATGATTCCTTTGAAGAAGCAATAGAAATGGTAAATGCCTCTAGATTTGGTCTCCAGGCCGGAGTATTTACGAAAGACATCAGTCGGGCGATGTATGCTTGCCGGACCATCTGTTGCGGGGCTGTTGTCATTGGTGACATTCCGACATTCCGTATAGACTGTATGCCGTATGGTGGGGTAAAAGAGTCTGGAATCGGAAGAGAAGGTCCGAAATGGGCTATCCGTGAGATGACTGAAGAGCGATTTATCATTGTGTCATCCTAAAAATTCTGGGGAGGAAACCAGAGGACATAAATTCCAATATTGAGATAATCTGGTATATCATTAGTCGGAACTGAATGACGGCTATACAAATGCACTGCAGGGTTCATTCATGAAGGTAGAGAAGAAGTTGCTGATGGGGATCACGTTTATCGTAGCGCTTATTGTTCTCCTTCTGGTTTTTTATCTTATCACCGGATTTCAATCCGGACTTAAGGATATTATTACTGCAGTGTATTTTTCCTTGTGGATAACTGCAATGGTGGGCTTATGGCTATACATAATTCAGCCATATGTTTCTGAACGGACAAAGAAAAAAGGAGCCAAAAAATCCGTTTCAGATACCCAAAAACCCGGACCGGTTCCTTCTCCACAATCAAATCTACCACTCCGGGATCGGATTCGTGAATATGTCACTGAACGGCGCAAGGAAGAAGGGCTACCTGTTCCTGAGCCTCTGCGCCCTTCACGGACAACAGGTTCATCGGGCAAAACTTCATCTGCTTCACCGGGAGTGATGGCATCAACAGAAATGGGGGTTCCGGCTGCATCGGTTGCAGCTGCATCAGTCGCTACAGCAGCAGCGGCGGCAACAGCAGATCTCGAGTCTGGCGATGGTGACCTTCCACTTCCGGATGACTTTGATGAATCCGAATCAGGTGATCTCTTTGGTGATGAATTTCCGGAGGATGAAGGGGGAGAGGCAGCACTTCCGGGAATTGATGATGAAGACTTTGGCTCATTTGATGACACCGGAGTAGAAGAGGAGACGGCACCTGATTCTGGATCTCTCCCAGACTTTGAGGGAGATTTAGAGGCCGATATGTCAGACTCGGAGTTTTCTGAATCCCTTACTGACGAGTTCCCTGCTCCAGAAGAACCTGCAGCAGAATTAGAGATCGGGGATGAGGGTGGCCTTTCAGATGAAGGGCTTTCTGATTTTGATATGCCTCTTGATGAGAATATGATGGACGACGATATGTCAGGGGATGACGACCTGGCAGATATGGATTTTGAAGACCTCGAACCTGACGAGATCTGATTTTTGGATCGTCTGACCGGAAACTCATTTTTCTTTTCCATACCATCTGTGTGATCGGATGAATAGTGACGATCATGTCATGAGGCTTTTTTCATTTTTTGTGTTCTGTCTATTTTGCATTGCATGCACTCAAATTCCTGTAACTGCTGTCTCCATTGGTCCTGATCTCATCATCACTGATCTTACCGGGAAGAACTCGGCATATACTGGTTACCCATATGAAGGAACTATCAGTATTGAAAACCGGGGCGATCAAACATCCGGGATAACCACTGTGTACGTATTCCTAAGAGACGCTGCTGATCCTGAGATAAATGGAACGATCTCTGCGATTCCGGTTGATCCGATTCGTTCAGGTCAGGTCGTGAATCTTTCGTACATCGGAACCGTACCTGATGATCTGCCGCAAGGGGAATATTCGCTGTATGGATATATTCAGTACCGGGGATCCCGAGTTATAGAAAATACCAAAGCTCTTGCCCGTCTCTCTACTCCGGTAACAGTTATCGAAAAGCCAGTTCCTGATCAGAAGGCGCTGGAATCAGGCATTATTGCCGGGATACAGGATCTGACAAATGAATACAGAATCCGACAAGGACTACATCCTTTGAGTTGGGATGATGATCTTGCAATTATAGCTGACAGGTATGCAGAAGAATTATCCAGGACTGGAAGGTTATCTCACACCGACCGATCCGGAGACGGACCTTCTGATCGGGCTGAAGCCTTTGGTTACCCGACAACGAAAGAGATAGTGGGCGGGGTCAGGATAGGTATTTCAGAAAATCTGGCGTACATCGGGACCGGTATGGTATCCGGAGTCGGATATGTGGATCCGACAAACAGCTCAGCAATAGCGACAGCCCTTATGGATGGATGGATGAATAGTCCGGGACATAAGAAAAACATACTTGATCCATTGTCAGATCGATTTGGAATTGGTTTATTCTGGAATGGAGAATATTATTATGCAGTTTCGGACTTCTGGTAATAATGATCCAGGTCATATGAAGAAACTATCATGTTATAAATAAGAGTATCAGAAGATGCTATAGTGCCGGATATAAATGATCAATACATCCAGTAGTGACAGGGTCCATGATTGGGAAGTGCTATTAAAACCCGGGGTCTGCTGGTTTATCTGGGATGATGACGGAACACTGGTTTTCTCATCACCCTGTGAGCGTATAACCTCAATAATAACAGAAAATATGCCGGTGGAGAGTATTTTTCCGCCGGATATAGCCTATTTAATCCATGAGATGTACCGGGATGGATCAGAATTGTCACTCGGTGCAGGAAAAAAAATTCGTCTTACCATTCCTGGAACAGATCTGGTATGGCCTGGTTCTATCTCACGACTTTCAAATGGTCGGTTTTCTCTTATCTGGGCAGAGAAAGAAGATGTGAAACCAGAAACAGAACCAGAATCAGGATCTATTCAGGATCATATTCGTTCTGAACGTGCGGTCAGGAAGGCAAATGAGAAGCTGAACTATTTTAATGCTATCGTTCGTCATGATATCACCAATCTTATCATGGGTATTGTCGGCTATGTTGACATAATTGATGAGATTGTCGATGATGAAGAGGTGCGACTGCTGCTTCGGAAGAGTCGTGACCTTGGAGAACGAATCCGGAGAGTTGCAGAACTTACCCGGACATATCAGGATCTTGGAATCAGACCACCTGGTTTCATTGAAGCAGAATCTTCAATAACAAAAATTCTGGAACGGTATGAGTTTTCAGAGATGGTAACTAGCGATGTGAACGTTACCGGTCTTTTCATCTATGTTGACCGGATGTTTGATGCGATTATTTATGAGATCGTCCGAAACAGTCTTCAGTATGGAGGAAAAGGCGTCCATATTAGTTTTTCGTTTCGAAAAGATCCTGAAGGTCTTGTTCTCATAATAGAAGATTCAGGACCGGGTATTGAGCCTGACCTCAAAGAACGGATTTTTTCAAGGAATTATGCTGACCGGAGGGGATATGGGCTATATCTTGCCGCAGAAATTCTGGATATCACTGGAATTTCTATCCGGGAGACCGGTACTTTTGGAGAGGGTGCACGGTTTGAGATGATTTTTCCACCTGATACGTATCGGTTTGGAAATTAACCTGTCTTTTTTATTGAATTCAGCCCCTCAAGCTCAAGAAGATCAGGAAATCGGTCTATTATATATGATGGTGAACAATTAGGGTTATTACACGAGAAGTAATCGCCATATCGGGCATAGACGGTAACAAATCCAAGTTGATTTCCTGGCAGTACTTCCCTCCTGATTGAATCCCCCACAAGCCATATAGTGCCAGAAACCTGGAGTTCATCTAGTGCGAGGATAAATGAGGCAGGGTCAGGTTTTGATCTCCCAGATTTGTCCGGAGTGACAACCGCCTGGAAATATTGTGCAAGGTTACATTTGTGTAATCGTCGGATAGCCTGTGGCATCGAAGCATCAGTAACGACAGCCATTTTGATCCCCTGCCCGCTCAGATGGCTAAGGGTCTCATGCACTCCTGGGTATGGCGTGACATGTGCGATCTTTACTTCTTCAAAGAGGCGAGTTATCTGACTGGTATCTGTCGGCGTGGTTATTTTTTTCTCGTCGATGTAATCAAGAATGTGATGGTTGTCTTCAAATGAATGAACCGGGCGGAGAAAGTACTCAAACAGCTCGTTTTCATCTCCTGCTCCCAGGTGTTCAACAACAGCCCTACAGGCGGCTAATTTCGCATCTATGAATGTACAGAGTGTATTGTCCAGGTCAAACAGAATTGCATCTGGAATATTGTATGGTATCTTTGGCATGTGAGGGTACTAAGGTTTCTTTCGTACCATACTATGGTTCTCTCTGCTTATGGACGAAGAAATATATTGTCTGATTACGGAGGGTATCGGTAAAACCATATTCAAGTATCGCTCATATTTTCATTCGCGAATCAGCGGAGGTGTACGAGACGTTTTGGTCTTGGACAATATGAGAAAAGATCTGACAATATCTCTTGATGAGGAACATATTGATGAACTGCTGGAAATTGCAGAAAACCAGAGTACTACTCTTTCAGCACTTATCCGGGATATTATCTCGTCATATGTCCAGGCTGTACAGCAGGGCACGGCCCCGTCATTTCAGGAAATGGTGGGGGAAGCGAGAGATGTACCACACTCACCATCATGCCCGCCAGAGCTCTCGGTTACGATTGCCCGGCATGGCGCTTTGATAACCGAACTGGAACGCCGGATTACCTTGCTTGAAAGTAATACCCATGTGTCCGGTCCTGTATTTCCATCGGTTCTTCCCACAGCGATTTCAAATACAATGGCACTGACTAGTCCGGCAACCCATGTATCAGTGACCGGGGTCATAGATTCTGATCTCCCTCCGGCTGGGAATCTTTCTGAAGAGGCACTGGTAAAAACTCCTCGTCAACCGGTCGCTCCGGTTATGGATGCGATGGAGATGGGTTCTATGAAGGTCAGGCCTGATAAGGAATATTCGCAGACAGAAGCAGCAGTAGCATTGGGTGTATCTGTCTCGACCATGCGAAAATACATTAAAGAAAATAAGATCTCTGCACGGAAAGTAGGGAGATCCTGGCTCATTCATGGACGGGATATTCTGACACACCAATCTGGAACATAAGGTAAAACCAGAGACTTTTTCTCTTGCCCCACCAGAATAATGTATACCGGGCATTCTCAGGTGTGACTGGTGGGGTTATACACCGGATTATGCCCTGGGATGCTGCATGCAAGGGGGAGCATGCGAATAATTCATTATATTCTGTTTCCTGTACTGTTCTTGATCATCGTACTACCGGTTATCATCATGCCTCTGCAGATCTCCGGAACGCCTGATGAGATTATTCCAACGAGAAATCTGCTCATTTTTGAGGATTTTCCAAGTGATATTCCAGTGGTGTCAGAAAAGAGTAGTCCGGTGTTGGTTTTTTCTGATGAATCCAGGGATCATTCAAATCCGTCCCTGAATGTAACCGCTCCTGTTCCTGCTGGAATAATTGCACCGAATGGTAAGATGGCCCCACTCGCAGCCCCTGAACCTGAGAAACCGATGGGAAAAGGGTGGGTCCAGGTAAATCTGTATACTGCTGTTGACAGTCCGACTGAGATGATAGAAGATAGGCAGCGGTACATGGCATCTGGGTTATTTAATGTGCATGTGTATCATAATTTTGCTGGATAGAAATAGGCAATGCTTATATGGTCAGAAGTATACCTTGTAAGGCGCAAGGGCCTATGGTCTAGTTGGTTATGACACCGCCTTTACACGGCCCGATAATCCGGAGAGAAGCGCCGGTTTTCCTTCTTCTGAATTCAACGTTAATTCTCCTATAGATAATACTTATCTCGAACATTTCTTCGTATTTAACAAAGTAGAGTTAGATCGATACTTTAAAGAACAAACAATAGGTCTTGCATATAATTCTTTGCAATGGAAAAGAAAGTCATATCAGATACTTTGGGATTATACACAGGGTATCATCGATGAAGAAACAATCACTCAATTGAGAGACTATGTAATCAGTCATTATACTGATCGCGATTCACGATTAAAAGTCTTTAATTTCGTTAAGAAATTTATGCATGAGTTATCTCTAAAAAAGGGATACAATATCGATTACTTGAAAAGCAAACTTGTTTTACCTAAAAATCTTCGCATACGAAATCTCAATCAGCGAATAATTGTGAAAGAGGACATAGTTAATATAATTGATCATGTTCATCAAAGTGATCTTTCTGATGTTCAGAAATTAGAATATGTCTCTCAAATTCTATTTCTTGCATATACTGGTCAGCGACCGATCGTCAGTGAAACATTGGAAGTATGGCAGTTGACTTCAGTATTAGATAATGAAAAACCTGTCCTTGAAGTATTTGGAGAACAGGATAAAACACGGATAAGTCATCGTGTGCCGCTTCATCCGGTATTAGTACGATTATTGAAAAAGTTGGTAGAAGGGAAGGATTTAGATAAGAAGTTGTTTAAGAAGGATAAATGTGTTCGCTGGTTATCAAAAAATCCTGTCTTATTACGACACACTACTGACAAGATTATGTTGAAAGATATGAGGAAGTTTTTTGAACAGCAAAGTGATTTACTTGAATTTAATGAGACCTTTAAAAATATGATAATGTGTCATGGTTTATCATCAGTTCAATTCAGATCTTATAAGCAGATCACGTCTGAATCTCTTTATGATAAGTATATGGAAAGATGGGGTAATGTTCAATTATATTAATAATTACTCACAGGTGGGTGGTGTGTGTTTAAAAAATGCTTAACAGTTATGTTTTTTCCATAATCTTAAATCTTTAAATAGATTATTCAGAGGCATTTCGTAAGATATTAATAAATTATTATCATATGATTGTCATTAAATTAAGTGTCTTTAATAAGTCAACCAAATGTAGTAAATTGATTTAATGATCGTGTGAGAAGTGATTCGTATTATGTTTAAGCGATTTTATGATATGTCATATTAACAATAGTTCAAAGAATCTTTCTATTTTGCGGTATCCTGGGGGGAAACAGCGTTTCATTCAAAATTTCTCTCATTTATTTCCTCATAATCTTAATGATATCCAATATTATGTTGAACCTTTTTTGGGTGGGGGAGCAGTATTTTTTCATTTAAATCCGAAAAGAGCGGTATTATCTGATATAAATAGTGAATTAATCGATCTCTATCAAGGAATTAGGAAAGATCCTAAAGTTGTTTGGAAATTGTACTGTAGTTATCCAGATAATAAAGATGGATATTATGAGATTCGAAATATGAATCCAGAAGATCTTCATTTATTAGAAAGGGCAGCGAGAATACTTTATTTAAATCGAACTTGTTTCAAAGGAATGTGGAGATATAATACCAATGGTGAATTCAATGTTGGATATGGTGGTCAAGATAGACGGTGGGTAATTGATCAGAAAGATCTAATTGATGTGGCAAAGAGACTTAAAAAAGCTGATTTGAAATGCAGTGATTTTAATGCGATAATTGATGAAAGTGTGGATGGTGATTTTCTATTTCTTGATCCTCCTTATTGTCCGGGGCAGAAAGAGCAGCTTAACGAACACTATCGCTATGGTATTTTTGCTTATCCTGATCAAAAAAGACTAGCCAATGCTTTGAAAAGAGCAACCAAAAGGGGTGTTCAATGGGTTATGACTAATTCATCACATCCTGATATTGTTAAACTCTATAAGAAAAACCGTATGTTTCAACCAGATATTGGTACTGGTTCTAATCCTGGACAATTGTCCACAAATCCTGGAGAAGTCATAATTTTTTCAATCAAAGAAGAGATGTTTTAATGAATTTGAAAACTTTAAGCAACGATATTGCATTACAAAACCATCCGATTAGAGTATTGATTAATTTTTTAGAGGATGAACAAAGAAAATTCGAAGGTAAAGATTATGCACATTATCGGTTTGTTGGATTTGTTTTAGAAATAGGGTATAATACTGCAACTATTGTAACTTCTGACGCATTTAAAATTGCTGTAGGGGGCATTCCCCGTAATTCTTTACTAATAATGGTACCTGCTGAATATACTAAATATACTCCGCACTTTTCTTTACTCAGGGTTGATGGAACAGCTGATGAACCATTGAAAAAAGAGAAACAGCAAACCTATTTTGAATTACATAAAAAGTCAATGCCTGAATTGGATGTTTTTACTCAAAGTGAACTACAATGGGGTGCTTTAAAAACTTCATTTTTAGGCATGTATTATCCACATCCTGAACTCTCTAATGTTATTGAATTTTCTGGAGATTTGAATAATATTGTTAGTGCGCATAAATATTTTGTTTATTCGCCGTCAGATGAACTTCTTGATTTAATAATTAATTCAATTCAACCATCACAAAATCTATTTGAAATTGGAAAATTGAGGTTTACTGAATGTCGTTTGAAATTACCTGATTGTAAATTACCTAATGTTCCCGTTATTGTATCAACCGATGATTTTAAGGGAACTAGAACTGCAATGTTCGGAAAAACGCGAACAGGTAAGAGTAATATTGTTAAAATCATAGCAGAAAGTTTGATAAAAACAACTCATTTGAATCCATCCACTACAGATAAAAGAAAGCATTCTGTTGGTCAGGTGATTTTTGATATTAATGGAGAATATGCTAATGATAACCCGCAAGATGATAGTACTTCCCTAGCATCTGCTTATTCTTCTGATTGTGATGTTTATGCAATCACTCCTAAAGAAAACACTGTTTCAAAGCCTTTGAGATTAGATTTCTATTCAAATCCTGATATTTCTCATCACTTATTAGGTACGTTGATTCGAGAAAAGGAATCACACCTTTCAAATTATATCTCTAGTTTCCTTTCCGTAGAAATTCCGTCTTTTGCAAGTATACAAGAGATGGGTTTCGGTGATAGAACTCGTGCAAATCGAAAAATTCTGATGTATTGGGCAATTCTTCATAAGGCAGGATTTCCTGCAAACTTTAGCACTCTTCAACACTATGGTGGAGTCAATCCACGTTTTGGTAGAGAACAAAGGTTAGAGATCTATGAAGCAAATGATCGTCAAATGCCTGAAAATGTAACCACTTTAGATGAATTGCTTATTGAGTTACAACTCTTTGCTGAACGAAATAGAAATTCACATTTACCAAGGTTAGAAAGTGCTAATAATAATCCCTTATTTGATTCTGATGATGAAGCATTACTAGAATTTTTGGTACCCAGATCACAATCTGCAAGTGGACCTAGAAAAATTCTGCCCTATCGAATTTATCATGATAAAGATGCAGCAAATTTTGTTACTGAAATACTCAATTCATTATCGCTCGGGAAGACAATAATTTTAGATTTAAGTAATGCTCATCCAGAAGTCATGAATTATTTTTCACAATGGTTGTCTAAATCTATTTTTGAACACCAAGTGGAATTATTTTCAGAAAATAAATTGTCAGATCATTATATTCAATTATACTTTGAAGAGGCACATAATCTATTCCCTTCTGATGATAGTAAGGTAACAAGTATCTATAATAGAATATCAAAAGAAGGAGCAAAATACCATTTAGGAATGGTATATTCCACACAATCTCCTTCAACTATCAGTCAAGATTTATTAGCTCAAACGGAAAACTTTTTTGTAACACATATATCTTCAAGACCAGAAGTTGATAAGTTAGCGAGATTGAACGTTGCATATGAAGGTCTAATTGAGGATATCTTACAAACCAAAACTCAAGGATATGTTCGAATATTAACACGTTCAAATCGATTTGTCATCCCGATTCAAGCAAATAAATTTTGCTGTACTGAATCCACTGATAGGAGTAATTAATGCCGTATCAACAGGGTTCAAGATTACCTGGTGAGCGAGCAAGTAGACTTGGACATCTTGAGGTTATGGATTATCCATTAGTCAAACAACTATTAGCGAATTTTAATCAACAATATCGACCAGAAGAATGTAATACAATTAATTGGTCGCCATTACCTGCTGCTGAAGAGACTTTGAAATACATTTTTGTTGTGGATGGATCTCTTCAACAAATTGATCATGATCAATATCCCTATTCATCAGTTTCTTTTATAAAGACTGCTTTATTGAAACTGGATACTTATGCTTTAGAAAAAGTAGATCCAGAGACTCCTCACCCTTTTGTAATACAAGACATTCTTCGAGAATCAGTAACATCCCATTCAACAATATTACCATTAAGGAATACCTGGACTGAAGGTAAAACCATTTATGATACAATTAGGGATACGATTTATCATTCTATTTGTGATACATCACCTAATATGGATGGACAAATCCTTGATACGTTAAAATGGATAGCTTATAAAAAATGGAGTGATTCTAGAGATGGCTTACCTGAATTTCAATGTCCATATGGTCATGAAGATCAAAAACATTTGACCTCTCTGCCTTATGATTCAGATAAAGGAATATGTTCTGTCTGTGGAAATGAAATATATATTACTGACTTTCTTGGTTTTCATCTTGATATGGGTGAAGATTCGGCTCCCCCAACAATAGCATCTACTTATATGATTATCCATGAAACTCTTCTTCTATTTACAGCATTACGTATATTTTGGGAGAATCATAAAGATTTAATCAGTGAGTGTCTTTTTATAAAAGATGGTCCATTATCAATTAGAGCACAATATTCAAAATTAGTAGAGCCAATTAGACAATTCTTTGAATATGCTAAAACTTCAGGTTATCCTATTCATATGATGGGTCAGGAAAAATCTGGCATGTTTTATGATCATCTGCAATTTCTTGGTCCTGATGCCCCAAAAAAATCCTTTCTTCTGTTACAAGATGAATATATTAAAAAACATATTCAGTGTCGTCCAATAGGAGGTGCACCTTATGGAAAGGATACTAATTATGGAGCGAAATTATTCATAAAACAAAACAACTACCATATGATGGTTTTGAATATACCATTTGGAAAGTATAAACAAAATCCGCAACCGGATGATTTGATCGGTTACACACGGATTATTTCAACAATTCCAAAAATTATAAGTAATAGATATGAAGGTGCACTTCTTCCTATAGAACTAGCAAACAATATCGCTTCGTTATCAACTTACCCTTCTTCAAAGATGTTAAAATTATTTTCAGAATCTCAAAATTAACTAATTTTTTGCTCTCACTGAACATTAGATAAGTTCACAGTTTGTTTTTGATAACATAATGGAGGGTTTTTATCTTAATATCATGGAAAAAACATCCTTTATTATGGTAAAATCGGTCTCAATTAACTCCAATTTAATGACGGTTCATAAGGATTTTATGGATATTGGATTAAAGATAATTTCTGTTGATTATAATGATAATTCTGGAAATTTAAATCCATACGACTTTTATTTATGTGAACCTCCGGATAAAGCAACTTCAGATATTAAGGAATTTTTAAGAGATGGGCATTTAGGGGTATATTATGCTATTAAAGTAGGATTTGACATTGATGTTGTTGTATTGCGAGTGATTTCAAGTAATTATAGAACCCTAACTTTTCTTAGTTAACCCAGTATTGTAAGTTTCCTTCAAATATTTTTACCCTTTGTTTTGAAAAATATTCAATTTTTAAGGAGTTTAAAAAATGAACTTCTAGAACAGGGCAAAATATTTATAATTCTACTAATAAATTAACACAGTGTATTTTAACCCAGTAGTAGGATATGAATATGATCCCTGATAAGGTGCGGCACACCCTTCAAAACTTGAAAAAAAATCTTCAACATAACGTAGAAATTCATCAAATCAAAGGTGGTTTTTATGTTTATCGCGCTTCAAGTGTGTATGATCCACAAACAAAAAAATCGAAAAAAACGACACACTATATTGGATCCATAACTCGTGATGGTACGTTTAAACCCAAAAAAAATTCAGCCTCAAAAATAGTTTCAAACAGAGAAATATTTGAATATGCTAATGGGATGCTAGCCTATTCATACATCAAGGATCTTGAATCATTATTAGAAAAATATACTCCATATTTCAAGGAATTAGTCACTATGGCTATCGTAAAAGCCTTAGATCCTAAACCTCTCAGATTAATTGAATCACGATGGGAAAAGTTAGATTTATCCAATCAAATCAATGTCAAATTGTTGCCTAAACATTTAGGAGAGGTACTTCACCAAATCGGTTCTGAAGTTGGCTGGTGGTATGACTTATTTGCAGAATTAGCTTCAGACGACGATTTGATATTTTACGACTTAACTGCGATTATTACTTATTCTGAATCAATAAAGTTAGCTGAAAAGGGATATAATGCAGACCATGATAAAAACGAACAAATTGGGGTTTCAATGGCATTCTCATCGAATACCGGTCTTCCAATCGGATGCGATGTCTCATATGGATCTATGAGAGATATAAAAACAATAAAAAATTTCTTAAATCGATTTAAAGACAACGATATTGGATTAATTTTGGATCGGGGCTTCTCTTCGTATTCATTGTTGAATGAACTAAAAAAAAGAGGTATTCACTACCTTGTCCCATTAAAAAAGAATTCAAAATTCTTACAAAAATCTAAAATAGTATGGGATGGAGGGTTTTTATATCGTAATAGAGGGATTTTGTGTACGTGTGTTAATAATCAATATGGTTACCTCTACCTTTATATGGATCCCTTATTGAAGGGGGAAAAAGAATCTACTTTACTAAAAAATTCACTTAAAAGAGGCCTGAATGTAGGTGAATATCAAAATAAATGCGAATTTTCGGGAATAATTCCAATATTATCTGACATTGCTAAACCTCCAGCAGAAATTTTTCTTTTATATAAAGAGAGGGAAGATGTGGAACTTGCATTTGATGCATTAAAAAACCCAATAGATTCAGATAAATCGTATTTGCAGTCGGAAGAAAGTGTTAGAGGTTATTTTTTCATATCATTATTGGCACTGAGGATATACTTTTCAGTTTTAAGAAAACTTCGCATATTAAACTTAAATCAGATTATCTCTGTAGAAGAAGTCTTTTTTGAACTTTCAAAAATTGAGATAATTCATGATGCACGTGGAACAAAAAGTTTTGCACAGATTCCTAAGAGAGCAACAAAAATACTCAGCCTCTTCACCGACCAAATACCTATGGGTTAAAATGCCGAGTTCAGGTATAGAAATGATCGATTAATAGAGTACGAAAACCAATTTCTTACATTACCAAAAACTGCAATTGTAAAAACACCCCTTGGATATGATTATTACTTTAAATGCGATTCTGAATTTTTAACGACACAACTGACCTCAATAAAACCCGAGTACTTTGAATATTCAGGCCACACTAATCCAGACCAATTAGGTGAATATTTAAGAAAAATTATTTTAGAAAAACCTTATTATCGTGGTCATGAGATGAAGCAAATAGAACTCTCTCCTGGAATTAATCTTATCCTTGATGGATTTGTAATAGTCCCTCCATCTCAATGGTATCAATGGCATAATTACAGATCTTTTAAGAATCTTCCATTTCTTCCTATAGATGTAGTAAATAAGATATATTGATATCTCAATTTAAGTATAAATGTTTTAATAAATCCTTTTCCACATAATATTTATGGAAGAGATTGATTGTGAGGGATATTGGTGGCTTCCATCGAATCCAGAAAGAAAAATTAGTGGAAGACTATCATATTCTTCAAGGGATGGAGGAAATTTAACATTAAATGGTTCATTTTACGAAATTGATGTTTCACTACGGGTAAGTAGGGAAAACATCATTTTTGGTAATACGAAAAATGGTAAACTCTACACTCTTGAAAATTGCCTTCATATTACAAATAGCTTTTCATTTCCTGGTTATTACTCCAGTGATTTTGCTGTATCGAGAATATTTGAGGGAATCCACTCGGAGGCTCCCGAAAATATTGAATATAACTTAATAAAAATTGAATTCACTCGTACAAATGAATGGTTTGCTCGACATCCAATGACCTATCAGTTAAATTATGATAGAGAGGGTAGAATTGAAGGGACACAGACGGCATTAGTTAATTTCCCTCAATCTATTACAATAACCATAGGAGATTGTAATATTGAAATAAAGATGAACATAAATTTTAATCACAATAATATCTCCGGTTTATCCATTAATTGGAATTGGTTTTTTAAAATAATTCCTCAAAGTCCGATACGATTTGATAGTGTGTTCGAACAAGTAATCTTTCCAATTCAAACATACATATCTTTAGGATTGGGTAATCCAATATTCCCCAAAAAAATTATTGGTTTTATCCAATCACAAAATCCTGAAGTTGTTGAAGAACAGGAAATTAAAATACATTTTCGAATATTAGGATATAATGAAAATATTAAAGCAATACATCCATCAGAGATGCTATTTACATATTTAGATATTTCAGATGTATTCGAAGATTCATTAAATAATTGGAATAGAGAATTCAATTCAATTCAATCTGTTATTGAATTATATCACCTAGTTATGATTGATGATGGATCATTATCCACATATAAATTTAATTCTCTTATTCAAGCTATTGAGTCCTATCATAGAGTAAGATTCAATGGTAAATATGTTATAGAATCTGAATTTGATCTTTTGAAGATTGATTTAATTCAATCAATTCCAACATCATTAGAACGTGACTTTAAAGAAAGCTTAAAAGGTAAGTTTACTTACTTAAACGAATATAGTTTGAGAAAACGATTAAAGGAATTAATGGTATCTTTGAATTCTGAATATCATAACATTCTTTCTAATTACGTTCAAAATTTAGATCAATTGATTAATAAAATCGTTGACACAAGAAATTTCCATGCCCATCGTGATGAGCGATTAAGAGATCAAATTTTAGAAGGATCGGATTTCATATATGGAATAATCGTATTAAAATTTATTCTAGAATTATGTTTACTCCGAGAGATTGGAATTTCTTCTGATAAATTAAATGAAATGATTCAACGGACTAATAAATATGGGAATATTAGAACGTTCTATTCCATAAATAACTAATATCTCTATCTCTGCAATCTTCTATTTTCTAATATTATTCAGATTATTATCATTAGTATTTCTAAATTTCATGAATAGATACATTAGGTATATTCTCACACCACGCCTTTATGAACTTATGACGATAAATTTCATTATTCATCATCCGCTTCAATCTCGTCACCTTATGTTCTAATTTTTCCATCCGTTCTGCTAATTTCACCAGTTTAGTCTTAGTCATCCGATCACCGAAGATTCATTTAAAATTTGAGTCATTATCGCTTTGTCAATTTCTCGTACAAATTGTTCTTTTTTTTCCATACGAGATTCTAGCACACTCATCCTTTCTTGATTCACCCTTAATTCTTCAATCTTGATAATCTGCCTAGTCAACGCAATGAATTCCTTTTGATTTTTTGTATTCAGAGCTCTCTCTTTTAATTTTTCTAATATCATCTGCATATTTTTTCCCTCATAATATTACCTATTAAAAAAGGGGTATTATAATTTCAGTAAAACCGGGTTTTCAATATGGCATTCCAAAAATCATCGTAATTACCGGTATTTT
Source organism: Methanospirillum hungatei (assembly GCF_019263745.1). Taxonomy (NCBI): domain Archaea; kingdom Methanobacteriati; phylum Methanobacteriota; class Methanomicrobia; order Methanomicrobiales; family Methanospirillaceae; genus Methanospirillum; species Methanospirillum purgamenti. The sequence goes on along the minus strand of NZ_CP077107.1, from coordinate 827,539 downwards.
AAAAAGTCCTTGGTACGAGATAATGCCTTGATTATTGAGATATACCCATATGTACACTCAACTCCATTGATCATACCGCACTTTTGTTCCCATTTTTCTCGGAATAACTTACTTTTTCGAAATAGACGATCGATTTGATTAATATTTCGAGACCAGTTAGCGATCATACAGAGAAGTGCCATGTCTGCTCTACTGTGATCATTGTCAAACAGTGAGATGTCTCCGATCCATAATCTTTTACCCTTCTGACTCGACCAGATTTTTGCAATTATCTCGACATCATTCAACTCTTCGGGCCCCGTTAAAAGATCAACATCTATTTGGCTTAAGGGTTCAGAAGAAACTACACACAGTGGGGTGGTGGGTGAGTTTTCCATTTGTACCACAATTTCGTCCATTACCTTGTCATTTTCATTGATTTCTAATGGATAACCTTCAATAACAAACCCTGTAATGGTAACGTATCTTCTATCTGTTGATATCTCGATTTTACGAATGTTATTATATCCTGATATATTCTGGTTTCCAGAATAATTGGATTTGAGAATACAGCGTATTCCTGTTCCACTCGGGGAGATTTCGGAGTAAGTATTTAAGTCATCCAACAACTTTTTCACTGGAGCAATTATCTCTCTATTTACTATACAATCATCGATATCTAATCCAATATATGGAATATTTGGAGAAAATACAAATCCAATTCCTCCGTTTCCAGATAATTTTCCATATTGTACAGCATCATCAAAGCTGCTCCATGTTTTTGGATCGGTAGTTTTAGCTGGAATTGGCCTTCTCCTACTAGGATAACAGGTTGATGAGATGAAAGGCTGTTTACCATTTCTTCCTCCATTTCGTTGAATATATCTCCATACTACCCACGAATCATACACTTTTAACTCATCAGGTATGTTATGAGATTCAAACTTTTTCATTTGCTTTCCTTTTCTTAATTTAAGGACAATATCTAATTGTCTCAATATATTATTCCATTAGTGCCTCACGTTTTGTTAACTAACTGATGTTAACAATTATTAGAAAAATACTCCCTATTAATTATAATAGGGATATTTCAAAAGTGAAATTTCAAATCATCCTATTCTCCCTCCAATGATTGAATAGGTTTTAATATTGTGTCATTATCATCAAAACATGGAAGATTGGGTTTCTTTATGACCAGTATGTTACGATTATTAAAGCCTACTGGCATTTTTTGGATATAATCATGTAATCGAGACTTTATCTCTCGTTCGATTGTTTTAAATCCAATTTTTCCATCCAACTGTTTTGAAACTTCAACACAATATTCATACAATTTTACATGATCATCACTCTCCAATCTAATTTTTATGTCATCAATAATTTTATCAAAAATCAAAGGAAAAAGAACCTTTTTTATTTCTCTTTCCAATTGTGTATAAAAGCCGTTTCGACTTGTTTGGGATCTTATTTTAAAAGAGAGATACTCGCATCCATTTTGCTGAAATAGTGCGTTTTTGATATCTAGATTCGAAAATAAGATTACGAGTTTCTTTCTCTCGGGACCATTGTTTTTTTTTCGAAAAGTCCTTCCAACAACTTGAATTAAGTGTTCAATAGCACAATTATCAGATATTTCTCTATTAACGGGGTAAATCGGATTTTTATAGGGTTTGGTCTTATTATCTTCAACTTCTTTTATAATGTCTGATGATGGTTTCCATTCTAGTTCGAAAGGTGGACTGATGAAATAATCTGGTGGAAGATAAGGGGTCCCTACAATCACCGATATAGGGGTATCAATGAATTCATTCGTTGCTTTGCTTTTATCGCTTCGAAATGGAACAAATTTATGATTTGTTCTGTTCAACCTGCTGTTAGAAAATTTTTCATCATAGGATCTGGAATGAGTAAAAAAAATTACTTCCTGGTTAAGAAACTTAAAATAGATATCCAACTGTTCTACTATTTCAATGACTTTATCAGCAAATTTTGAATTATGATCGCAAATCGTTGCCTGAGAATATGATGCATCATTAATTGCTAGTAATACAAAATTGGGATTGGGAGTTGCATCTGTCTCAATTTTATACCAATGTTTATCAATACGATTTAAGTAGAAATCGTCTTCTGAAGTCCTTGAAGCATTAAGGTATATTAATGAATAATTTGATAATGACCTGTTAATTGAGAATATTTTTAATTCAAATCCTGTGTTAGGTATTTGAGGTTCATATAATTGGATATCTTCGTTACCATTTATTGCGTTATCGATTAAATGTAAAATATGAAATTTTGGAAGTATTTTCGTGGAAGCGTTAAATACTGAAGCAAAATCTTGATGTAATAATATGTTATTTAATCTATCAAATTCATCCTTTATCGAAGTGTTATAACAATTATATAAACTCCTTATACCGCTGATATCTTGTTTTTTAGCAAGAGTGCTGATAGTACTTAAATTTGGGAGATTGTTATCATTACAGTATTGAATTAAATGGTCTAAATTTCCATTTAGAATATTCACATTGTTACAAACAACTTCAGAAAATGGAACATCATCAATAATTATTGTAGGAATGGAACTGTCAATTATACTTAATGCGTAATAAAGTAACTTCGGTGTTGTGAGTATTACTATACCATAACCCGTCGAATCTGAATCACTGATACGTTCAATATTTTCTTTATATTGGCAGTTTGTTTCATGCCCACAATTACATTCCACTTTAGGGATTGTATATTCATAAAATTTTGAGAGAGCTTTTGCAAAATCACATACGCCATCTTGAGTTCTTCCTTTTAATATGATAGTTCTTGATTTAACAAGTGAAGAAAACTTGTTCAGATATGCTACCTCTAAAATGTCGTAACTTTGCATAATTACGATAACATTTCTTTGTTTGCGGGTTTGACCCTCGATAAATTGTATTGCACGTGTGGTTTTATTTCCACCAGTATGTGAACTGTTGTAAATCTTGGGATGAGATATCAGAATCTTTTCATAATCTCTTTGGTCATCCATAATTGAACTGTTCACATCCTGTCTGTGATTGTTATCTATAATACGTAGGTATAGTTAACAAATATACTTTTTGGTAGTTAACACAGATCTGTTGATATTAATCTTTTTGTTAAATATTAGGCTCAAATTTTAATTATTTGAGACTGTCAGATTTGTTTCTTCATTCTATATGGAAGTAAAATATATGTATTTGTCTGACCAATGATATGTTATGCGAAATAAGTATACAATTACATTAAGTGATCGGATAAATCAAAAATTGGATGATTATTCTAAAAATAATGGGATTTCTCGGAGTTCAGTAATTGAAATTGCATTGATTGACTTATTTGATAAAAGTAAATCTCCTCCTCTAAACAATTCAAATGAACTGTTAAAAAAAATAGAAAACCAGGATGAGCGATTGAATAGAATAGAGGCGATTTTGAATCCTGATGATCATATTATGTCAGTATTTGGTGAATTGTCAAAACCAAGAAAAATGGATTATATTTCTATGATTGAACAATTGGAACCTAATAAAATGTATAGGCAAAGTGATCTATTCCAACACTTGCCAGATGCAATGCAATTTAACTCTAAAAAAGCAACCGTTTCAAGAGCAGTCGCACAAGGTTTTATTGAAACAAATGGAGAAAAAGGAAAGAAATGTAGGGTTAAAGGATCTTCTGCTATTAAATGGTTAAATAAGTATAGAAAAGTCAATGATGAATAAAACACCTTATTTTCTTTATGTATTGACAGTTATCTTTCTGTATCTTTTATCATCATTTCGGCTTAAAGTATTCAAATTTTAAAATTAATTCGTAATTAGACCCGCTAGTCCTACTATTATTCAGTTACCATGCAATTTTTATTCTAATGTGTATTCCTCTACACAAATTTTGCACAAGATCGCGCACATATATTTTACACATAATATACACAAACAATTAAGTAGTATGCTCTACACACATTATACACATGAGAGGGAGATTCAATATTACACTTAGTGAAGCGATCAATGATCAGTTAGATCGACATGCCAAGGATCATGATATGACACGCAGCTCAGTTATTGAGGTAGCTTTAAAAGATTACTTGGGAGGTTTAAAAAATACACAAATAATACACAATGATGATCTTCGATCCGAAGTTGATAATCTAACTCACCGGATGCAAGTAATAGAAGAAAAGTTTGCATCAATGACACCAACAAAGATCATCACTGAAGCACATGAAGCACCTATCGAACCTGAACCCATCATCTCTTTTGATCAAGATCATATTCCCAATAGCGACCCTCCATTGAATCATAATGAATGGTATAGACAGAAGGATGTTGCTGAAATGTTACCCGATTCAATGAACATTAATACTCGGAAATCAAAGGTCTCCAAGGCAGTAGCAAGCGGTGAACTCAAAACCAATGGCAAGAAAGGTAATGAATGCTTAATAAAAGGAACATCAGTTATTGATTGGCTAAAATATCTTTTAAATTACCAAAATGATCCATCCAAAACCACGCATACCAACCACCACACCTGTGAGTAATCTTAATTGAGGTATTTGAATGGAATTTATTGGATTAACCCAAGCTAAAAAGACTGAACCTAAACCTGGATATGTATATACTTATTTTAGGTTTCCTGTAGAGAATATGAAAAAGAAATTAATAGGAAAAGTCTTTGCAATATATAAAATATCCGAGTCCTACGTGTTAGTGGATGTTGAGGCTGAATCAAAGACTGGTTTTCTACCCGCGTTGCAGTCTGGAAACATACCTTGTGGTATCCAATATATTAATCCTGACCCGAAAATGGTAGAAAACCCCAGACAGGTTTATATGGGTGAGAAACTAACCTGTAGAGGCCGGGCCTATGGTCTAGTTGGTTATGACACCGCCTTTACACGGCGGAGGTCGCCGGTTCGAATCCGGCTGGGCCCATAATTGAGGAATTGTCTAATCTCTTTTTGCTTGAATTTTTTCTTCTGAAATTTGAAATGGAGTATATTTTTCTTTCGAATTCGTAATTAATTGAACTGATTCACATGAATGTTAGTGTTAATTATGACTTTAACAAAAAAACTAAATCAGTAAATACATCAAAAATATACGTCTGATATATTTCTAATATTTACTCATGACTAATGTGGATGTATTCTTATGACAATCACCGATATTATTGAGCAACGTGCACGAAATCTTCCTCCTGAATATCAACAAATGGTATTAGATTTTATAGATTCGTTATTTATTGACAATCAGAGGATTGAATCTGAAAAACCCTGTCTAAATTGGGCAGGAGCCCTTTCTAATGTAAAGGAAGATGTTTTCTCTCTCCAGAAAAAAGCCTTGCTTTGGCGTGACACCGATGAAATATCTGATTGATACAAATGTTCCACTTATGGTTCTTCTTGATCAGGATTATTCATCAGAAGCACGTATTTTTTTTGAGACAATCCCGATGCACCATTGTGTCATCAGTGATTTCTCTCTTCACTCAATAGGCGTAATACTTGCTAAGAAGGATAGAAAAGAAATATTCAGGACATTCATTGATGATCTAATTGTAAGATGTCGAATACATATTCTTCATATAAGATACGAAGATTTGTATTCTGTTATGCAAAATATGGATATATTTCATCTTGATTTTGACGATGCATATCAATATACCCTGGCACAGGAATATAGCCTACAGATTGTGAGTTTTGATCAGGATTTTGATTTAACCGAAAAAGGAAGAGTTTGTCCAGCTGATGTAATATCTGGAAGATTTTTTTAACCAACTCTCCTTGCTGTCGAGTGTTGGAACGATAAAACTATTACTCTCTTTTTTGCTCTGTTATCAAAAATGAATTGTCGGTTACTCATAGCTTATAGTTCCCATTGGAATAGTTAATCTATCCAAACTCCGCATCTATTGACACAGGAGTACTATACCAAATGAGACTCACCCTGACAACCGGAATATTACTGATTGGATGTCTTATACTGGTCGCCACCACGATAGCAGACAATCAGACTGGAAAAAACGATTTTATCGGAACCTGGACTGATGCCAATTATACATTTACCATTGTCCAGGAAGGTACAGACATTGTATTAACCGGAATTCCGTTCGATGAAGAATCGTTTTTTCCCATGAAACTTACCGGAATGGAATCAGACAACAAAACCCGTCTGGTCACATATAAGAATATGACTGGAACGATGGAAATTGAGATGTCTGAAGATCAGATGGAACTCTCTGGAATTCAGACCTTTGATCCGGTCAATCCATTTGATACCCCATTTACCGTTGATTACAACTCTACCCGGAATGGGACCGAGGTGCAGACTGATGCGGTCTGGTCTGGAGAATGGATTGTCGATAATATGGTTATGACTCTCACTCAGACCGGTGAGGCAATCTCCGGGTTCTTTAATGTAGTCAATGAACCGGAGTCGAAAGTATATGTTAAAGGGTTTGTTTCTGATGATGGGAGAAATATCTCACTGAACTGGACGTTCGCAGAATATGTGAACTTTACTCTGTCAGATGACGGGATGCATCTTATCGATGAAGCATGTATGAATGGAGAGGGTAAAGAGGGATATCTCTGTTTGAACCTTCAGAAACAGGTACAGGAATAAGTTCAGGTTGACTTATTTCAGACAGGTAGAAAGATTACTGATAATGGTCTAACCGTGGGTTTTTGATACCCTCTTGGATCTTTTTCAGATATTGGTCGCAAGTTAGACAAAAAAATCGCATATCCATGTTCGCTTTTTTCGAGCATCATCTATCCTGTAATTTCCTTCTGGATAATGGTATGTTTCTTTGGATTGAAAACTCCTTTTTTAACCACTTAATGCATTTGCCCATTTTTACTGATACAAATATAAACAACGGGATTTCTGTTGAGATCTTTAGCGATAGAAATATTCCTACTTGTCGCACGAAAAAAAAATATACAGGAATTAGTTGTTATTCCATTGATCAAGCCAGTCAAGAACCGTGTCATGCCATTTTATACTATTAGATGGCCTCATCACCCAATGGTTTTCATCAGGGAAGTATAGGAATTTGCTTGGGATATCTCTTCTCTGGAGAGCCGTAAATGTTGCCATTCCTTGAGATTCCGCTATCCTGAAATCCTTTCCCCCATGAATAACAAGTGTTGGCGTTTTCCAGTTGCCAACATAATTAATCGGATTAAATCTCTGGTAACTCTCCGGATTATCCCAGGGAGTTCCATTATACTCCCACTCATCAAACCAGATCTCATCAGTATCATAATAGCCAAACCGCTCATCAAGATTCCCGTCATGACTGACAAGGCACAAAAACCGGTCAGGCCACACGCCGTTTATCAGGTTCACCATATATCCGCCATATGATGCACCAAGAGCAGATACCCGTTTCTCATCCATCCATGGATTCAATTGAATAGCAGTCTCAAGACCCTTTTTCAGATCTTCTAGGGGTTTTCCTCCCCAATCATCCCGTATTGAATCGGTAAATGCCTGTCCGTATCCTATAGAACCATGATAATCGATCATCACTACTCCATACCCTCTCCCTGCAAAGGGCTGGGGATTCCAGCGATAATGGAATTTGTTTGGGAATGAATCCTCCGGCCCTCCATGAATGAACAGGGCTATCGGATATTTCTTTTCAGGGTCAAAATCAACCGGTTTGATGATGTATCCATGGACAGTTTCATTGTTCCATCCCTGAAATGTGAACGATTCAAAGGAACCCATCCGGACCAGTTTCAGATGGTCTTTGTTCACTTCTGTAAGTCTCTTCTTTGCTAACTTTTCTCTGTCAATGACAAAAATATCAGCTGGATTATCGATTGTTGAAAGGCTGTATACTATAGATTCTCCAAGAGAGTCAATGTACTCTACATTTCCATCTGGGACCACGGTTTTTACCGTCCCTCCCACTGGATCTATTACAAAGAGAGATCGATTCCCCTTGTTCATGGCAACCGCATAAAGATACTTCCCATCCGGTGACCATGTCAGAAGAGCAGGAGACCGGTCCCAGTCAGGAACAATTTCTCTCTCTTCTCCGTCAGGCCAGGATTTAATCATCACATGGAACCGATCTGATTCATACCCTGGTCGTTTTTGAGCAAGATATGCTAGAGTCTTGCCATCAGGGGAGAATACCGGCTGAGAATCCCATGCCGGATTTGATGAGGTCAGGTTATCTGGAGGTATGCTTCCATCAACTGGGGTGAGGAAAAGATCATGATTTGTGCTCCATGCCTCCTCCCTCCCATTATCTCCAGCCGAAAAGACAATCCCTTTACTGTCTGGAGTAAAGGTAAACTCCTCTCTCCCGCCAAAGGGTTTGGAAGGACAGTCTGCATCCATTGTATTCATAATATCAACCGGTGCTCCTCCGACAATCGGCATCACAAAAATATGGTTCCTCTTCCCATTGGTCCAGGTATCCCAATGTCGGATCGGTAATGAATCATATATTCGTCCTGATGATTTTTCCTGGGCAATCATCTCATCCCGCTGCACGGTTTCAGATATGGTGGTGCCTGGGAAGACTTCCATTGAAAACGCAAGTTTCTTTCCATCGGGGGATAATTTTAGATGAGAAATATCGAGTGGTTCGTTGGTAACCTGAACGGATTTTTCATCTGTGATATTCACCTTCCATATCTGTGTACTCTCTGGCAGAGCTTTTATGTAATAGAGTGTGGTGCTATCTGGTGACCAACAGGGGGACGAGTCTGAACCGGGCTGAAATGTTATCTGATGAAGCGATTTTCCATCTGCCTGCATAAGCCAGAGGTTTGTTTCACCCTTATCAGACGTCAGGTTCGGGATACGTAAGGGAAATACGATCCACTTTCCATCTGGAGATATGGATATTCCTTCTATCCGGTGAAGGGTGACAAGATCCTGTGCAGAGAACGGCTCAGAATTTTCGTTTGCATATACTGGTGATAGTCCGATAATCAGGAGAGAAATGAGGAGAAAACTGATCAGGGTGATACATTTCATGTATTGGGTATTGCTGCTTTACTCGTAAAAAGATAATCTACAGAATAAATCCACGAGAATCTATAACAATAAATGATATCATCGCACATATCTCATTACTGATATATTGAGGTTCTTCAACACTGCCGGACCTATAAATTGCCAGGATCATTATTGTCTGCCCTCACTATCACGTTTCGATCTCAATGAAATTCTCTCTCTCATAATCCAGAAAAAATATTTTGTTCTTCATGCACCACGACAGACAGGGAAGACCTCATGTCTCTTAGCCCTTCGTGATACGCTGAATCAGGAGGGAAAATATGCTGCCCTCTATGTCAATGTCGAGATGGCACAAACAGCCAGAGGAGATGTAAGCAGGGGGATGAAGGCAATTCTCAGTGAACTGACTTATCAGGCTGAAAGGACATTGGGAGAGAGTGTATTCCAAAACAGGGTTTCCGGGATTATTGCAGAATCAGGAGAAGATGCAGCCCTTAAAACTGTTTTATCAAACCTTTGTCAAAAACTGAAACTCCCCCTTGTTCTTTGCATTGATGAAGTTGATGCTCTTGTTGGTGACACTCTGATCTCACTTCTCCGTCAGATAAGGGATGGATATGCTGACAGGCCTACTGGATTTCCTGCCTCAATAATCCTCTGCGGTGTACGTGATGTCCGTGATTACCGAATCCTCTCTGACAGACACCAAGAGATAATATCAGGGGGAAGTGCCTTTAATATTAAAGCCGAATCTCTCCGGCTTGGTAACTTTTCTGCAGAAGAGACAAGGACCCTTCTCATGCAACATACCTCAGAAACAGGTCAGGTGTTTGAGACGGAAGCTTTGTCAGCCATATGGAATTTGACAAAAGGACAGCCCTGGCTTGTGAATGCTCTTGCATATGAAGTCTGTTTTAAAATGGAACCGGGAAAAGATTGGAAAAATGCAATAACTCTGGATCTTATCATAAACGCGAAAGAACAACTTATCCGAAGGCGTGATACTCACCTTGATCAACTTGCAGATAAACTCAAAGAAGAGCGTGTTCGAAGGGTTATTGAACCGATGCTCACAGGTGAGGTCTTTGAACAGGGTTTCAGACCTGATGATGTTGGATATTTGGTTGATCTCGGCCTTATTACTCAGGAGATGAACGGAGCAATACGGATTGCGAATCCGATATACCAGGAGATTATTCCCAGGGAACTAAGTTGGGGGGCACAGACCGGAATGACGGTTGAGACTGCCTGGTATGTTACTCCGGACGGAAGGCTCCTCCTTTCAAAACTTCTCAGTGCATTTGCCCAGTTTTACCGGGAACATTCCGGAAGCTGGCTGGAGATTGCCAAATATAAAGAGGCAGGACCACACCTGCTGCTCCAGGCATTCCTTCAACGGATTGTAAATGGAGGCGGGCAGATTACACGTGAATATGGTCTTGGTATGGGCAGAACTGATCTCTTCATCCTCTGGAATCTCCCTGACGGGGCTAACCAACGGTTCGTTATCGAGTGTAAGGAACAGCGGGGATCTCGAGAAACTACGATTGAAACCGGGCTTCGTCAGGTTATCAGGTATGCTGATACCTGTGGGGCAGATGAAGTATATCTTGTCATATTTGATCCAACTGAAAGACAATGGGAAGAGAAGATATTTACTGAAACAAAGGAGAAAGACGGTATTTCAGTTGAGATTTTTGGGATGTGAATAATAATTTTTAAAAGATTTGGGCTTCATTCCAGTTTGAATGGTTTACATAGATTACATCTATTGATTTTTATTTTGGTCAAGGGGAATGGGTGTGCATGGAGTCAATTCTTTTCCAGATGTTTTTCGTAATATTTTTGGTAACAGAGATATGATTTATTATTCAGAGTATTGAAAAGAAGTGTGTTGTGACTGTAATTGATAAAAAAACTCTTTCAGAACGGGATATCTGTTCTAAATACATAACGCCGGCAATAGAGAGGGCCGGATGGCATCTCCTCACCCAGGTCAGGGAAGAGGTGAATATCACCAAAGGGAGAGTGATAGTAACCACCGGTTCAAGACCGAAACGGGCAGAGGCCGGGTTTGCTGATTACATCCTTTATTATAAGCCCAATATTCCGATAGCAGTCATAGAAGCGAAAGATAATACTCATTGTGTAGGAGCCGGTATGCAGCAGGCTCTCGGATATGCACAGCTGATCGATGTTCCGTTTGTATTCAGTTCAAATGGTGATGCATTTCTCTTTCATGATAAGAGCGGTCAGGGCGGGATCATTGAACAGGAATTACCCCTTGATGCATTTCCTTCTCCTGAAGTTCTCTGGAATCGCTATTGCACCTTAAAAGGGATCAGTTCTGATACGTCAAAGATAGTGACCCAGGATTATTATGATGAGGGTCAGGAAAGACTCCCCGGTATTACCAGGTAATTGCAATTAATCGGACGATAGAAGCCATTGCAAAAGGGCAAAGCCGAATCCTCCTGGTGATGGCCACGGGAACTGGGAAGACGTATACCGCGTTTCAGATCATCTGGAGGCTCTGGAAGGCCGGCTCTGCGAAACGTATCCTCTTTCTTGCAGATAGAAATATCCTCGTCGATCAGACAAAGACTAATGATTTCAAGCCCTTTGGAAAGGCGATGACCAAGATCACGAACCGGAAGATAGACAAGAGTTATGAGATTTACCTCTCCCTCTATCAGGCGATAACCGGTACTGAGGATATCCAGAATATCTACAAGGAGTTCTCACCTGATTTCTTCGATCTGGTGGTCATTGATGAATGTCACCGGGGCAGTGCCGCTGAAGATGCTGCATGGCGGGATATTCTGACTTATTTCAATTCAGCGGTTCATATTGGTCTGACTGCAACCCCGAAAGAGACGGAATATGTCAGTAATACGCACTATTTCGGTGAGCCTATCTATACCTACTCACTCAAGCAGGGGATTGAGGACGGTTTTTTGGCTCCTTACCGGGTGATCCGGGTTGATCTAGATAAGGACCTGGCCGGATGGAGACCGGAGAAAGGGAAAAAGGATCTCTATGGTCAGGAGATAGAGGACCGGATTTATTATCAGAAGGACTTTGACAACAATCTGGTCCTGACAAAACGAACCGAACTTGTGGCGAAGAAGGTATCAGACTACCTGAAGAAGACTGATCCGTATGATAAGACAATAATATTCTGTGAGAATATCGACCATGCCGAACGGATGCGGCAATGTCTGGTCAATGAGAATGCAGCGGAGGTCTTTAAGTCAGAGCGGTATGTGGTCAGGATTACTGGTGATTCTCCGGAAGGGAAGGCAGAGCTTGATAACTTCATCATGCCTGACAGCAGGTATCCGGTGATTGCCACAACCAGTAAACTGATGTCAACCGGTGTGGATGCCCAGACCTGCAAGATTATCGCTCTTGACAAGAGTATTGAGTCGATGATAGAGTTTAAGCAGATTATCGGACGGGGAACCCGGATTAATGAGGAGTATGACAAGTACTACTTTACCATCATTGACTTCAGGAAAGCCATCGAGCGATTTGCAGATCCAGAGTTTGATGGCGATCCCATACAGGATCCGGAGTTCAACCCTGAGAACGGATCAGGTGGAGGGGGAAAAGGCAAGGGGAAAGGAGGAAAGCCAGGTATTGATCCTCCCTGGCCGGGGATCAAGTATCTTGTCAATGATGTTGAGGTGTCAGTCGTTGCCGAGCGGGTTCAGTATTATGGGACCGATGGCCGGCTGATAACCGAGTCACTCAAGGACTATACCCGGAACAATGTCCTTAAATCCTATGCAACACTGGATGACTTTCTTACCCGGTGGACTGCGGCAGAACGGAAAACGGCCATCATCGAGGAGTTACAACAGCAGGGAGTTCTCTTTGATGCACTTGCAGAAGAGGTCGGGCGGGATCTTGATCCCTTTGATATGATCTGCCATGTGGCCTATGGTCAGCCAAAGACGACGAGGAGACAGAGGGCCGACCGGGTGAAGAAAGCGAAGTATTTTGCAGAATTCGGGGATCAGGCCAGGGCGGTTCTCATCTCCCTCCTTGATAAGTATGCGGATGAAGGGGTTGAGAACCTTGAGAGTATTGATGTGCTCAAAGTTGATCCCTTCCCGACATTCGGAACTCCCATTGAGATAGTGAAAGGCATTTTTGGCAGTAAGTCTAATTATCTGGCCACATTACATCGGATTGAGCAGTGCCTCCATAATCCTGCTTCCTGTTAGGTGATTCATGTCAATCAGCACGACGATTAAAGCAATACAAGACATTATGCGCAAAGACTCGGGTGTCGACGGCGATGCCCAGAGGTTAAGTCAGCTTGGATGGATGCTCTTTCTGAAAATTTATGACTCACGGGAGGAGGAGTTTGAGCTGAATGATGACTATCAGTCACCGATTCCGGAAGAGTATAGATGGAGGAGCTGGGCAGCCGATGAAGAGGGGATGACGGGAGAGACCCTGCTTTCTTTCATCGATACTGGTCTCTTCCCGGCTCTGAAAGAGATCCCCCCCACTACAGGTCCGGGAATCGTTGTGAAACGGGTGTTTGAGAACTCGTACAACTACATGAAGAACGGGACGCTTATCCGGCAGGTCGTCAATAAACTGAATGAGATTGATTTTAATTCCAGCAAAGACCGGCACCTCTTCGGTGATATCTACGAAAAACTCTTAAAAGACCTGCAGAGTGCCGGAAATGCCGGTGAGTTTTACACCCCTCGGGCCATCACCCAGTTCATGGTTGAGATGGTCGCTCCCCGGCTCGACGAGAAGAAACTTGATCCGGCAAGCGGGACCGGTGGATTTCTTGCTTCCATGCTTGATTTCATCCGCCGGGACCAGGTAAAGAATGTCGAGGATGAGGCAATTTTGCAGCAGTCCATTCATCGCATCGAGAAGAAACCTCTTCCTCATCTGCTCTGCACGACCAATATGATCCTTCACGGGATTGATGTCCCGACCAATATCCAGCTCGATAACGCTCTTTCCCGCCCGCTTCGTGATTATGGAAAGAAGGATCAGGTGGATGTGATCGTTACAAATCCTCCGTTTGGCGGGATGGAAGAGGACAGGATTGAGACGAATTTTCCGTCAGGGTTTCAGACCCGTGAGACGGCTGATCTGTTCCTGGTTCTCATCATGCATCTCCTGAAAGACGGAGGACGGGCTGCGATTGTTCTGCCGGACGGGACGCTCTTTGGTGAGGGTGTCAAGACTAGGATCAAGGAGAAGCTGCTGACCGAGTGCAACCTGCACACGATTGTCAGACTCCCGAACGGGGTGTTCAATCCCTACACCGGAATAAAGACAAATCTGCTCTTCTTCACGAAAGGAGAGCCGACCAAAGAGGTATGATATTATGAGCATCCCTATCCGGAAGGGTATAAGTCCTATTCCAAGACGAAACCGATTCGGATTGAGGAGTTTGGTCCGGAGAAAGAATGGTGGGATAACCGGGTGGAGAATGAGCATACCTGGCGGGTTTCGATAGATCAGATCAAGGAATCCGGGTATAATCTTGATATCAAGAATCCTCATGTGGAGGATGAGGATCATGGTGATCCGATAGAACTTCTTGCCCGGTACCAGAAGATAGTATCAGAGGTCATCGAGACCAGAGAAAAACTGAAACAGGAATTAGCCGCCTGTCTGAAGGGGAGAGATAGTTGACCGAGGATATGACCGGGTTTCTCTTGGATCAGTTTGAGGACCTGGCAGATGCTCCGGGAGGGGTTCAACGGCTACGAGAGATGATTTTGCAGCTGGCGGTGACCGGGAGGTTAGGGACCGGGGATTGCAAAGAAAAATCTTTGAGTGCTATATTAGAAAATATATCAATAAACCAGAATAAATCTGGGAAAAATGGAATTATTGACAAATCAAAATATGAAAAATTAAATTGGAAAATTCCTGAAAATTGGATTTGGAGTTCTCTTGGGAATATCTGTCAAAAAATATCTAATGGATATTCCGGACAACAGAATAAAAATTGCTCAGAATATCCTTTAACACGGATCGAAACAATTTCACTTGGATTTATCGATTTTAATCGAGTTGGGTTTATCCATAATCCAGGTACTGACATTATTGAGAAATACTCCCTAAAAAAGGGAGATATCTTAATGAGTCATATCAACAGTGACAAACATTTAGGAAAAACTGCAATTTTTAACAATGATAGAATACTGCTTCATGGAACTAATCTTTTATTGATTAGGCTATTTCCCGATGTTGTTTGCCCTGAATTTATTAACATTTATTTTAATAATATTCGGAATAATGGTTTTTTTTAAGCATCGCTCAACATGCCATTGCTCAATCTTCAATAAACCAATCAAAACTAATTCCATTACCTGTTCCTCTTCCCCCACTTCAAGAACAAGAGCGGATCGTCGAGAAAGTCGATAGCCTCATGGCCCTGTGTGATGATCTGGAGGCCAAACAGACCCAGAAATATTCTCATCTGGTCAAACTCGGGACCGGGTCACTCAATGCCCTGCAGCAATCCACCACGGAGGAGGAGTTGATCCGGTGGTGGGGGCACCTTCAGACGAATTTCGGGCAGATTTTTGATTGTGTGGAGAATGTTGAGGCGTTGAGGCAGACGATTTTGCAGCTGGCGGTTACGGGGAGGCTTGGGACTGAGGATGAGAGAGATGAACCAGCGAGTGAATTAATACGCCAGATTGTTGAAGAAAAACGTCACCTTATAGAATTCGGAGTAATTTGTCGAACTAAGCCTGTTCCTGAAATTGATGAAAATGATATCCCCTATACTATTCCACTAAGTTGGAAATGGGTAAGACTCGATGACTTGACTTACATTAGTACTGGAAGCACACCCAGCACGACTAACCCTGATTATTATCAAATGGGGATTATACCTTGGGTAACGAGTTCACAAACTTCTTTAGATTATATTTCTATTGCTGATAAGAAAATCACCCAAAAAGCAGTCGATGATTGTGCATTAAAAATTTATCCTATTGGTACTCTGCTGGTTGCATTATATGGACAAGGAAAGACACGTGGTCAAGTGTCTGAATTAAAAATAGATGCAACAATCAACCAAGCTTGTGCCGCAATTTGCTTTTTTGATCGCTCAAAATTAATAAAAGATTTTGTGAAGTTTGTCCTAAAAAAGAATTATCATTCAATTCGTTCAATTTCAGCAGGAGGAGCCCAACCAAATCTTAATTTGGACAAGATAAAACGGATGCTGATTCCCCTTCCTCCTTTACGCGAACAAAAACGAATTGTCGATAAATTGAATGACTTCATGTTAATCTGTGACCAATTAGATCAGAGAATCTATAATAGGGAGAGAATATCTCTATCATTTACAAATTCAATTATTCGAGGGATTGTAAATTAAAATATATAATAAATATCAAAAATTATATTAAATATTTAGATAAATTGAGGGGATAATAGCGTTTCGATTTTCATCGGTGGGATGATGAAATGATCACGGTTTATTTAGATTTTTCATAAAAGTGAATTATCAGATATTGGTAAGAAAGGATAAAATCTAAAAAAAAATCTATTAATTTGGATCATGCACCAGTTTTATTTTTACATATTGGAGAAATAAAATCCACATTTTCAGGAATTATTAAATTATTACTAAAAAAAATGTATTCATGGGCATCTTTTCTCCCTTTTATACTATAAGTTAAATCCAAATAACTATGTCGATAAATTGAATATAATTCTGCAACTAGCGGGCATACGTCATAGGTTACTATCCATTTTTTTCCGCATTGTGAAATTTTTTCAGCTAAATTTTTATGGTCTTTTACGTTAAAGGAATTTTTATATAATTTTGATCCTTTCTTTACATAAGGTGGATCAAAATTGATAAATGCGTTATTGTATTTTCTTAAATTATTAGATTGTAATAAATCTTGTGCATCTAAATTGGAAATAGCGATTTGATTTTTGTATAAAGATATTTCCCGAATTTTTGATATGAGATTTTTTTTGTTAAAACGAGCATTAATGGAATTTTTTCCAGTTTGATTTTTACCTCCAATAGGTCCTCCTTTTATTACTCCTGAAATATTTGTTCTATTTAGGAAAAATGTGGCGAATCCTAATTCTAGTTGTTTTGAAGTATCCTGTTGAAAATAAATCGTTCTTTGTTTTTGCCATTCATCAGTAGTAATATCAATATCAGTGATTAAACGACAAAAATCATCTGTAAAATTTATAATTGAATACCAAAAACAAAAGATTGATGGATCGAAATCGTTGATTACAATTCTTTTCATATCACCATTTAGAAGTAATTTAATAGCTAAACCTGCTCCTCCTGCGAATGGTTCAATATATGTTTGACCTAACATATCATTACAACGTAATATCTCTTTAATATAATTATAGAACTTTGTTTTTCCGCCTGGATATCGCAATGGAGACAAGGTTGTTGGAATATAATCACCTCATTATGCGGATTCTGTGACTTTGTTTAGATAACCCATAAATTAATCAAAATCCCAGAATTTTGGATTTACTCCATGAAATGCAGCCACTTTCTTAAATAAAATGTGTAGATCATTATAAAACGGGTCTATCAAATTTCTATTGTTAGGATTGTTTATCCAATGTCTGAATAATAATTCAAAAAATCGCTCATGTTTTTCAAAAATTTTTTTCCTCAATTCTCTTTCTTTACCATGAATTGATATTCCATTCTTTTTCAATTCTTGGATTTTTATGTCAATACTATCAAAATCTGGTTTAATTTTATCCAGGTAGTAAATTTTACCATACCCACAGCTAAGTATTGATGGTTCAATCCAAAAAGGATCATCTGCTTCGAATAAAGTAACGGAGTAGTTCATAATTAGTTTTTCTGGAGAAAATATGCCTGGTAAAACAGTAATGTGTTTATTTAAATCACGCTTATTGTGTTGATCGCCATCCAATATACAAATTGATTGCATTGTTGACTTTAATAAATAAATATCTTCAAAAATATTCAAAATATTTTTCGCACCAATATTAACATTAACTATGTGGAAATAGTTTCTCACTTTTGAAAAACCCTCGTAATTTTCAGTAAAAAAATCAAAGAGAATATTAAGAAATACTCTTGCTTCAGCATCTTCCGAAAAAATCGGGATCTTTTTCCCAGAATAAATGTCATTATCAGTGATGTTATGCAAATACATTTTTATTTTATAGATATCAGGTGCTTCTATTCTTTTAACCGTTGTTACATTGTCAATTAGATAAATGACGTTATCTTTTTTTTGCAATGCATATTCCAATATTGAAAGACTATGGGTTGTAAAAATTATCTGAATTTTAAATTCTTGTGCAAATTTCCGGAATAGGTTTAGAATCTTATATTGAAATGAAGGGTGTAATGTTCCATCCAATTCATCTATTAATAAAATACTTTCAATATAATTTTTACTTGTTATTGAATTGAAATAATATTTTAGTGAGATTAGGGCTGTCAATAAAATGAAGAGATTATCTTCACCATCAGAAATGGTATTTGAATCAACACCTTCTTTCTCACTCGAAAAATCTGAACGTACTTTAATATCCCCCATTTGTTGGGGTGCAGAAGAAAAGACTTTTAAGTGTGTAAAATCTTCATAAATTTTTGAGATTTCATCCTGATATTCCTTAGGTAAGCTATTATTAATGCTTTTTACTGTTTCTTCATTTTGAAATTCCCCAAATGGAAATAATCTTGACAATCCTAAATAGATGATTGGGCAGTATGGTAATGAGTCTTGATTTCCCTTACCATAATATGGCTTTATTGAATAACGATTATTTTTTGGAGAGATATGCTTCCTAAAATCCAATGTAGAATAATTATAATATTCAACTTTAAGTAATGTCCCTTTATGCCCATTAGCTGGGTCATTAAATTTTTTATCCCCTTTCGTTAATCTCTCTATTTTAGGATTTAAGATACTATTAACTTTATTGATAATATATATACAATTAGGATCCTGTATCCAATCGCATGTTTTTGTTACTGCCTGAAATGAATTACTTATAATGTGTAGTAAAGAAGTCTTGCAGGTGCCATTAGTTCCTGAAATTACATTTATTCCATCTGTAAACTGAAACTCTAAGTCTTTCATTTTCCGATAACGCATTATGGATATTTTATGTATCACCCTGACACCCTTATGAATAATTTATTAGCTATTTAAGGATATGTCTATTCTACCCTATAATGACTTTTATTTCTATATTTTTCTCCTAGTAACATCTATAGATTCATCAGAGACAAAATGAAGTGCTCAAGTGCTCGGAGATTTGCCTTATTGAATGGGTCTTATCCTTGAAAAAATGTAAATAATAATTACATCTCTCTCAGCGATAAAGAGATTGGTTAAAATAGCATCTTTCTATCAATATCGTTAATCTATCGGATTTCTTATTTGATTGTAAACCTTATATGAATGAATAATCATGCTACCAATACTCAAGGATAGCATGGAATACTTCAGAATCCTAAAAATACAATACTTATTGAGTTATCGAATTGTCTGAATAAAGACTTTCCAATAATTATATTTGAATTAATTGCAGAAATCATATGTATTTATAAAAAGTTAAAAAAAAGTTATGAATAGGTACAAAATTACGGTTGAGCAATACCCGGATGGTTTTGTTGCATATCCGGTCGGAATGAAGGGTATCGTAATCGGACAAGGCGATACCTATCAGGAAGCGTTAGAGGACATAAAATCAGCGATAGTATTTCATCTCGAGACATTTGGAAAGTAATTTTTCTCAAAAAATATTCCTTTTCCTCATATCGGATGAAGTATTTGATTAAAACAATATCAACAGAAAAGAAAGAAGCACTTTTATGACTTACAAAATCTCTGTTTCTGCAGCTTATGATGGAAAAGATCTCATTCCTGATCAACCGATTGAACTAAAGGCCGGAAAGAAGTATCATCTCATTATTGAGGATATTCCTCCTGATACCACCCAAAAAGAAGGGATACCTGACAATAGTTACGGGTGTGAAACCTCTGAATTGAGTGAACAGATCCTTGCCCGTGATTGGCTTACTCCTGAAGAGGCTGAAGCGTGGGATTACCTGTAAAAGGCGATATTGTCGTTATACTGTTCCCGTTCTCTGAACTTAGTTCGGTAGAGTCACCCAGCATTAGTAATTGCACCGAGATCCTGTGTAGATCTGATTCTATGTCAAATCCTGCTTCAGGGTAATTTTACTTATAAGGTTCAGCCTGTAATTTTGAAAAGACCTGTTGTCCAGGCACTGGGGAGACTATTCCTTCATGTATCTCATTCAATTGTTCTTTTGCAATGCCAGCCCACATACCATCAATAGGTGGTTCTTTGGTAAATTCAGACTTACAACGAGCTGATCGATGAGTGCTAATCTCTCCTGAACAGGAAGAGATGGTGCCTCGTTTACATTTTTTTGTGAGAGTAATCTTATATCTGGGCATATATCTGATCCCAAACCCTCAAGTATCCAGAACCTATTAAGTCAAAGCCTCCCGTAAATAAAGCATGAATTTGAAAGTCGTCATCGAAGAAGATACTGAAGATGGCGGTTTTATTGTCAGCTGCCCTGCTCTTCCGGGCTGCCATTCCGAGGGTGAGAGGGTAGGAAGCTCTTGCCAATATTAAGGACGCCATACAGGGATGCCTTACAGTTCTCCATGAAAGGGCACAAAAGAGTCAGTATGGACAAGGAATGAAGTAGCGGTTTAGATGAGTAAGCATTGGTTCTATCCCTGATGTAATGTTCTTAACCATCACCATAAAGGAGATAATTTCAACCTACGTAAACGAATAAGAGGCATAATGACAGGTGAAGGAATTACCAAAACACCCCAGGATCTAACAACCCCTGCTTCATATTCAATAATCCTTAGTACCTCCCTTACAAACCGCATCTACGGAATATTTCAGATTCAGGATGGTACTGTTATAGAAGAGATTGCTGAAAGTGACTATCTTGTATAATACATGGGATATCCCTTCAGAAACCTGGATTATCGTTGAAAACACATTTTTGAGGATATCCGCCTCTCATTCGGATTTGGGTCAGTATGTAGGAACCTTATCTATCGTATTGAATCAGGAGATATTCATGGATGCATTCCACATCCGGTAGTCTATGAAATTCTCCTCCTTTTAATGATAGAAGAGATCATTCGGTCAGGATATGCACCGGAAGGCATCTCTTCAGTCAGGTTTCTGAAAAATAATCCGGAAACAATTACTCCGGAAATATTTGAATTGAAGATATGAGTTTTACATGATAATCATATGTATTTAAAAAAATTCAAAGGGTAAGATTTATGAATCAATATAAAATTTTTGTAGAGCAAAATCATGACTGTTTTATTGCATATCCAGTTGGAAAGAAGGGCATCATTATTGGACAGGGCGATACCTATCAGGAAGCTTTGGATGACATAAAAATCCGCGATAGTATTTCATCTTGAGTCTTTTGGAGGGAAAATATTCTGGTAAAATTTTATTTATTCTAATTTCCTTCAATAAATGAAGGTTATGATTAAACCTATAACAATATAAGAGAAAGAAGTACTATCATGATTATCGAAACTTCAGTTTCTGCAGTATATGATGGAAAAGTTCTCATTCCTGATCAACCGGTTGAACTAAAGGCGGGTAAGAAATATCATCTTATTATCGAGGATATTCCCCCTGATGAATCCCAAATAGAGGATATTTCTAAAAACAGTCATAGTTGTGAAACCGCCATTATGAGTGAGCGGGTTCTTGCCCGTGAATGGCTTACTTCTGAAGAGGATGAAGCGTGGGATTACCTGTAAAAGGCGACATTGTCGTTATTCCATTTCCGTTCTCTGATCTTAGTTCAATAAAGAGGCGTCCGGCTTTAGTAATTGCACCTGTATCATGTGAAGATCTGATTCTCTGTCAAATCACTTCAAAATACCATGCCGATAATTATAGTATCCCTCTCAGACCATCCGATTTAATTACAGGGACTCTGAAGGATATGAGTTATATCAGACCAGAGAAACTGTTCACCGCCGACGTATCAATGATTCAGTATACTCTGGGTCATATCTCAGACCCGATAATGCAGACCGTGGTCAATACGATAGTTTCTATAATTCAAAAAGATTAAAATTAAGCCAGTTAAGAGTTGTAGTACATTCGAATATGTTCATTTATCCCCCAGTCTTTGCCTAACTTCTTCAAGGGAGTATGTATCTCCACTATTATACTCTTCTTCAGATTTCTGAATCCGTGACCATTCTTAAGAAGTGAGTTTTTGTTCTTCATAAAAGAGAGTGATGAGCCTTTCGATTATCTTTCCATACTCTTCATCCGGATAAATCTTGAGAGAATCAAAGGCCTCACTCGTTGATACTGATATTTCGATTGTTGATACTGACATAAGTACAAGTAGTGACTGAAAAACCAATAAAACTGACGAAGAACAGAAAAATACTCACACCTACATAAAACATCAAAAAGTCTTCATGAACAAAGAATATTAAAAAAAACCATGATACCGAAGTATCAGGCTTTTGTAAATGAAAACGTGTAGTATTTTCATAATAAATGAGATATTGGGATTCCGTTCACAGATTGATCGAGCATGTTAGATGAGAATATCATTAAAAAGGTAAAAATTATTGGGTTTTCAGGTCGTTCATTCAGGCAATCATATATCGATAGAACGGCAGAATCCTGACAGAAAAAAAACACCTCATACTATGCCTGGTCATTCAAAATAAAGGGTCGATACCTCGGATGATAAGCACCCAGACCTGGATAACCCACGATGATTTCTTAACAGTCTATGAAAATTCTGTATAAATGAAGAGGGTATCGCACTTATGCAACACCCACTATATTGACTAAAAAATATTTCTCATTGGACTAATACTGCCGGGGTTGGCCGCCTGGGATCCTTTTTTTCACCGACCAAAAGGTCATACCATTTGTATATCGCTTCAAAAAGAACGAGAGCCAGAAGTATCATCAGGATTATGGATATTCCGGTAAGAAGGTATCCCTGTGGAGAATGCATTTGAAGATAATTCAGAATATTCAGGTACCCGGCATAAAAGGTAATTGGTATCATTGCAAGACCCGGAATTGCTGTTATCCACATGTATTTCCTTTTACCCATTTTTATGAGGAGCGTTGTCCCGATGATAAGCCCGGTTGCTGCCAGGAGCTGGTTTGACATTCCAAATAATGGCCAAATGGTAGATATCTCACCGGTATACAAGAGATATCCCCATGCAAAGGTAAAGACAAAACCCGTTATGATAACACCTGGAATCCATTTCCGGTCGTGAAACTTTGGAATGACTTGTCCGAACAACTCCTGCAGAAGATATCTTCCAACCCTGGTCCCGGTATCTATTGCAGTAAGGACAAAGACAGCTTCGAACATAATGGCAAAATGATACCAGTATGACAGCAATCCCTCAAAATAAGGTATTCGTGCGAATATTGATGCCATTCCTACCGCAAGGGCGACTGCACCACCAGTCCTTCCGGTAAGGCTCTCCCCAATCAGACTTTCGAGCTCAGGAAGCTGGACTGGAACCATCCCAAGTGTACTATAGACCGCAGGGGCAACATTGATTGCAAAATAATCTGCTGGAATTAATGAACATGCTACAATGAGGGCCATTATCGCGACAAACCCTTCCATGAGCATGGCCCCGTACCCGACAAAGTAAATATCCCGTTCATTAGCGATCATCTTCGGAGTAGTTCCAGTACCGATAGTCGAGTGAAACCCGGAAAGAGCACCACAGGCAATAGTAATAAACAGGAACGGGATCGCTGATCCCGGAATAACCGGACCACCGCCATCGAAATATTCAGTTACGGCAGGCATCTGGATCTCGGGATGGATAATGAAAACACCGATTGCAAGAACAACGATAGTCCCGATCTTTAAAAAAGTAGAAAGATAATTCCGGGGACAGAGTAAAAGCCAGACCGGAAGAGCAGCTGCAATAAATCCATATACTGGGATCATAACCCGGAGTGGGATCTCCCCAAGGGTCAGATATGTGGATATAATAGGTATCTGGCTCAGGAATGGTCCGGCAAGAATGACAATAAGAAGGAGGACCAGCCCGATGAGTGAAGCCCCGAGAATGTCATCTGGTCTGAATCGGTACAGGTATATTCCCATAAGAAGGGCGATAGGAATGGTGACGAGAACGGTAAACGTATTTACCGGGCTCATGTAAAGTGCTTTTACTACAGCAAGTGACAATCCGGCCAGGGTAAGCATAAGAATGAACAGAATCGAAAGAGATGCAATGAGTCCGGCCCGCTTTCCGATGAGTTCACTGGCTATCAGGGAGAGACTTTTCCCGTCATACCTCGCCGAAGCAAAGAGCACCACCATATCATGTACCGCTCCGGCAACGACTGCACCGATAAGAATCCAGATGAGACCGGGAAGGTATCCAAACTGGGCTGCAAGAACTGGTCCGATTAATGGTCCGGCTCCGGCTATGGCAGCGAAATGATGCCCGAAGAGTACAAATTTATTCGTCGGATGAAAATCATGCATGTCATTTAAAGATTCTGCCGGAGTTTCTCTATTTTCATCCAGTTCCAGGACTCGTGTCGCAATAAACAGCCCGTAATATCGATATGCCAGGGCAAAAATACAAAGAGAAATAATTAAAATGATGATAGCATTCAAGTTTATAAACCAGAATGATCATTTGATAAAGAAGATAATAAAATATCTGGAATCATCTTGGTGGTAATGAAAAGAGAATACGAATTATGAGTTCCGGAAATCCGGTTTTCCAAATTTTATATCAACGTTTCTAATTCGGAATACTATTTCACTCATCATGAATAATAGAATTTTTCTTCTGCTAGTCTGATAATGAGATATGAGATCTCAAAACCTTTTCATTCATCTTCTTCTGATAAGTATTCTCCTTTTTATGGCAGGTACCGGAGTTTTATCAGATAACATCCTTTCAGTTCCAGACTCTTCTTATAATATCGGGATTATTCCCTCAGGGAGCAGCAGCCCCTTTCACCAGGAACTGATACATGCTGCAAATAAAACCGCAAGTGAGAGCAATTGGACTGTAATTATACTCACACCGGACGAGGAGACAAACATCTCATTTCAGGAAGATGCCATGAATACGCTGATCTCCGGAGATGTGGATCTTATATGTCTGAATACCCTTGACACGGATAAACTGGCCGATGAGATCCTGGAAGCTGGATCTGTAAACATTCCGGTCTTTCTATACAATACACTTGTTCCAGCCAAAACCCAGAATATCACCGAATATATCGGGTACGACCAGTATACCGGAGCGTATACTATGGGTGTATATGCTGCACGGACCCTTGCAGATCTGAAGAATGAAACGCAGGAAACCGTTCAGGGCCGGGCCTTTATTCTCCGGGGACTCCCAGGATTCCATGCAGACCAACGAACTGCTGGGTTTATTGATGGTCTATCCACCAGCCCGGGAATAGAGATTGTGGGTGAACAGGTTGCCGGATGGGACCGTGAAACTGCCAGGAGTATTACCAAAGATGTCCTGAAAGAGGATCCAACAATTGACATCTTTTATGGCAATAGTGATGAGATGGCTATCGGTGCAGCATTAGCGGTGCAGGAATTCGGAAAGAAGGTGAACGATGAGATATTATGCCTTGGTATTGATGGAAACATGCCAACTCTTGAAATGATCCGGAACAAGACAATGACAGCCACTCTTGGGGTTTATCCGGAGAAGATGGGAGAGACCCTGATTATACAGGCGAAGAAGATCCTGGATGGGGAAAGAGTTCCGATCTATCTGGAAACTCCGGCAATTGTCATAGATTCAGCAAATCTTGATGCATATCTGAACGGGTCCTTGTGGACTGAGCCAGTTAGTTCTGAACCGGAACAGAGCTAATTCAATCTTCTTTTAAATAGATATTGTTTTTATCCCGTTTCAGTTCTTTTCCACATCGGATTCTGTGATTATCCCTTTCACAGATTCAGGATAATACATCCTCATCACCTAATCAAGAGCCTTTTCAGGTGTACCTTCCCATGTACCACTTGAAAATATTGCCGGGATTTAATCTCATTAGGTCTGTGATTCTTTCCTTTTAACAAATTCAGCAGGTGTCATTACCATGATATCATCTGGAAAATGTTTGGTATTCCCTGTAATGAGTGGAACCCTGCTGTGATATGCCAGTTCATAAAAAGGTCGATCAGAAGGGTCTGGAAGATTTTTTAAAATCGGAGGGGGGACAATCCATAATCCATCATGCTTAAAGAAGGAGAGGAGAGCATTCACATCATCAGGAGAAAAACCAAACCTGGGTCTTTTCAGAACCACATCGTATTCATGAAAAATCCTGCTATCTAGTATGATTCGAATGGTTCTGGCAATTATCATCCGGATTATTGTTGCAGGATTCCCCTGTGGGTTTAAGAGGCCAGAAACCAGGACATTTGTATCGATGACAATGATATCATTCATGAATCATCTCATTTCTGACTTTATGAATTTCTTTATTAATATCTGATAATTTCAGTTTTTCTAAACCCAATTTCGTACTTTTCTGCCACATATGTTCAATTGCCTGTTCAGCTCGTAATCTCCGGATAAGGTCAAGTACTTCTTCCGGTTCTCCGTTAATTGATATTGAAATGACTTTTGGTTTTCCATTCACCGTGATGATGGTATCTTTATCTTCACCCTCTTTCCATAACAATGCCGGATTGGATCGAAGTTCTGCTGATGAAATATATCTCATAATATATCATTAGATTGATCACATAATATATCTTATGAGTCATCTAATTTATAGACATTATCAGTATTCAGGCTATTAAACAGGTTCATTGTGAGTAGTTATCTCATTCAATTTTTTATCCCTCTTAATCCGAATACCCATTTCAAAATAGATATCTGCGATAAGAATAAAAATACCTGATATGAAGCACATTCTGTTTCTCATTCTCGGATTATTCCTGCTACTCATAGCAGGCAATGTCACTGCAGATTCAGTGCCAAATCTGACCGGAACATGGACACTCGAGAAAATTGAATATCTGCAGTATTCAGGAGAAATAATTGAAGATGTCTCTAATGAGAGTGCATGGACTATTTCCCAGCAGGGAAGGATTATTCAGGGAATAAACCAGTTCCCCGGTAAAAACGGACTGGTCGAAGAGAAAATCGCCGGAGTGATCAGCCCTGATGGAACAACCGCACATGTTGTTGATATGAATGGGGACTTGTATATTGTGTACATCACTGATGATGACACCCTTACTATCAATTACCTGAATACAGGAGTTATGAAAGAAGATGCTGGATATGCATGGACTCTCACTGAAATCATGAGAAAGAAGGCATAATCCTTTTTTGTAAAAATGGAGAGAATAAATAATTTTCAGGAAGTTTCACATACTGATTCTTATCTTTTTAAAATTTTGCCCACATTTTGCTTCTGAAAGAATTTTACCCTTTATTCGGATATTACCAGACATTCTTGGAGTTGATATGAGGATTATTAGAGTACTATAAAAATATTAGAGCCGTGTTTCGATAATATTATATTTGTACATCTGGTAATGGTTTCATGAGAATGAATGAAGATCATGAATGGCATGAAAGGTATGATGATTGGGGGAATAATTGCGATTTTCCTCCTGGTGGTAAGTGTTGGAGCAGTGAACAACGATGTTCCAAATCTGGAAGGAAACTGGACAGTAGTCACGTATGAAGGTCAGTCTTTCTTATCTGATCATATCGATGAATCACAAACCAGTATTCATATGAGTACAGTTGTTGTTGAGACTCAGACCGGACAGATATTTGAAGGGTATATCGTAACTACACTTATGAATAATGAATCTGTTATCAAAGAGGGATTTGCCGGAATTATTAATGACGATAATACCCATGCGTATATAAAGCAATATACGAATGGAGTCTCATTTGCTGATATTACATCTCCTGATACCATGACATTGTATAATCTCTTTGATATTGGACCGTTAGGAAAAGAAAATCCAGGTGTATCAAAGGTTGACCTTGTCAGAGAAAGATCAGAATAAAAACCCTGATTTGTTACTTTTTTTACTTGGGAGACCGATGATTACTTCACCTCTCTCTGGTCTGACCCTCACATTACGATTATTCTGCCTTTCGATTTCGGGTTAATGGGACAAGAAAAATGCTGATAACTAAGTGATTATTAACCGGCATACAGCTGATTACCAATAGAGATCTAACCGGTCTAGAACAAATACAAGTGTTGATCTTGGTTCACAGTCTGTACCGGTAGTATCGATACAACTTGGTAATCTTCTCGATGGAAAGATACGACCCCTCAATATTTCCTATCTTGGAAAAAATGAGGTTACAATAAATCTGACCGTTCATGAAAAGACCATGAAAATTATGGATATTAAGCTCCAGATTTTTGGAGATGATAATATATCATCTGATTTTTTTGGATGTAATAATATGAATTCCGTTCCTTTCTGAAAAGGTCCGCTATCTTACCTTGGGCAAATCCATATGGATTCAGCTATTATTATTCTAGAATAACACTCTCATTGTTCATCATAGGATGAGGTACAATTCCCAGAACAGCATCCCATTAACTATAATACCTCTCCTTATCCAATGTCAATTATAATGTGGATAAAAAATATTTGTTTTATTATTTGTGTTGGCCTTTTTTCGCTTATATCTGTCTGTTATGCTGATGAATTTTCAGGGTATAAAATTCTGTTAGAGGGTGGAGAGAGTGTTCTAACGGAAAAGGATGATGGAAGTAGGATCCTGACGATCCAGAATACAATCCCATATGGAGTTATTCTTGATGATCCGGAATACATTACTCTCCTGGAAACGGTATTCCCTGATAACAATACCATCATGAATGCCGGGATGATTTTTAGTACCCCGGAAGGTAGTAATATTTCCCTTGTTCAGGTTTCAAATTCGGATTATTCTGCTGATACCAGGAATCTAACCTTCTTCATCCATCCTCTGGAATTCTATGAGGGCAGTATTCTCGCTGATCTGAAAGACCAGTCAGAAAACATGAATCCTGAAATCGTCAGAAAAGCACAGGTCACTAGAATATTTTTAGAGAAAGGGGTTTCTGTTCCTGAAAATGATGATAAATTTGACAGGTGTTTAAATAATTGTGAAAAACCTGGAAAACCTGAATGGTTAATTTGTGATTGGGTATGTAAGCAATAACTACCGATTTTTTTCTAAAAGCCAGGTTAAGATAACCTACCTCGGCTGTTCGAACCTTAAAATTACTATCCCAGATATTATATAATAATCCGAATTTTTCAAAAATTATTCAAAACGTTTACTTTAGATTATGAAGGGCAATGAGAATGCATGTTATGCCAGTAACTATAATGCTTCCCCTTTCTAATAGTCATTGATAATGGTTATGAAAGGAATTTGGATTATTATTTGTATTGTTATTTTTTCGCTCATATCTATCTGTTCTGCTGATGAATCTTCAGGGCATAAAATTCTGGTCGAGGGTGGTGAGAGTATTCTAACGGAGAATGAAGACGGGAGTATGATTCTGACGATACTGGATATAATCCCATATGGAGTTATTTTTGATGATCCGGAATACATTACTCTCCTGGAATCGGTGTTCCCTGATAATAATACTACCATGAATGCCGGGGTGATTTTTAGTAGCCCGGATGGGAACAATGTTTCACTTGTTCAGGTTTCAAATCCGGATTATTCTGTTGAAACCAGGAATCTGACCTTCGTCATCCATCCTCTGGAATTCTATGAGGGCAGTATTCTCGCTGATCTGAAAGACCAGTCAGAAAACATGAATTCAGAAATTGCCAGAAAAGCACACGCCACCAGAATATTTTTAGAGAAAGGTTTGTCTGTTTCTGAAAATGAGGATGAACTTCGGTGCAAGGATAAGTGTGAAAGATATAATGATAAATCAACCCGGTTTTTATGTGAGATGAAATGTGTGATATAATTTCTGAAATTTCCGGATTATTTTTATTTCACTCATATTTTTTAATTTTTCACAAAGAGTTCTTCAGGTTTTTTTATCGTCCAACTACTTCATTCTCATGTAGGATTGAGAGAGAAGTGACTAATGATACAGGATAACATGTGTATATGCATCCTGCTACCCATGGTACCAAAGAGGAGTGGTTTGAGAATGAGTCCTTCTGGGAAGACTTCTATCCAGTATTGTTTCCGGATGAACTGTTTGAACAGGCGCAGGAAGAGATGGAGAAGATCTTTGATCTCATTGATCACCCGGTACATTCGGTCCTTGATCTCTGTTGCGGTCCGGGACGGTTTGCAGGTCTGCTCGCACGGGAGGGATATCAGGTAACCGGTGTTGACAGGACGCCATTTCTCCTCGAGATAGCAAAGAGGGAGTATGCTGATACAAAAAATGTGGAATGGGTTCTTTCCGACATGCGGGAGTTTGTCAGGCAGGAATCATACGATCTGGTCTTAAACCTCTACACCTCTTTTGGGTATTTTAAAGATCCTGCAGAGGATCTCCTGGTTCTGAAAAATATCGCCAATAGTCTTCGGCCAGGTGGGTCATTTGTTATTGAGGTGATGGGAAAAGAGGTGATGGCTAAGGACTTTGAACCGATTACAGCGTCAAAGACCGGAGACGGATTATTTGTCCAGGCTCATGAGATCCTTGAGAACTGGAACAGAATCAGAACGGAATGGACTCTTATCAAAGAAGGGAATGTCAAAACCTTCACGTTTGAACACAGCCTCTATGCAGCCAGTGATCTTATCAGGCTCTGTGAGTTGGCAGGTTTTTCAGATATCCGGGTATTCGGCGATTTTGACGGGAGTCCCTATGATCATTCTGCATTATTGCTGGTAATCACCGGGAAAAAGAGATAACCTCGAGCACATCAGGAGTTTTAGGTTTGGCGGTGGGAGAATATCTCTCTCCCTTATCTTGGAAGAGGCTGAAATCGTTGATTGCCGGTATTATTCAGTTTAATGCCCTAAAATTTGATTTAGGTCGAATTAGTTAATATTTTAAGATCTTCTCATAGATGGCCGGTATTGTGGTATCTTTAAAAAGTCGATAATTTATATAGCTATGATCAAAGGTCTGATAGCGGCCTTTGAAAGAATCAGTATCCTTTCGGTTTTAATTATTTAGGACAATAAATGTCCTTCTTTTCTATGGTATGTTCCAGGCAATATTAATGTCGACAATTTATGCCCTAAATTGAAAAATAACCGAGATTTTGATCTATACCTGACTAAGAAAATCGAGATATAAGTTCTGATGAAACGAACGTTCACTCCTCAAAATAATCCATATCAATCTTTTTCACTATATATCGAGACTCCTCTGAAACTCCAACATTATGATCTATCATAAGCTCAGCTAATGTTTCCCCATCAATCAACACGACTTTCTGTTCAATTCGCTGGACATATTCCCGAGCTTCCCTTGAGAAACGGGATGTAGTAATAAAAACTCCTTTTCGGGCTCGGTTACCTGCAAGACTGCCAACAAACGCCTGTATCTCCGGTCTACCTACAGTATTCTGCCATCTCTTGGCTTGAATACATACGGTATCAAGTCCCAGTTTGTCTTCTTTTATAATACCATCAATTCCATCATCACCTGTCTTTCCAACCCTCTCCCCAGCTTCGCTCCGTGATCCTCCATATCCCATGGCAACCAGAAGATCTACGACCAATCGCTCAAAAAATTCCGGTGAACTACTCATAACCTGTGATAATAGTTCATGTGCAAGTTTATTACGAACATCCTGATAACTATTCTCCAGAATTTCCTGCGGAGTCAGAGTGCTCTCAGGAGTATCTGATTTTTCAATAAGTGGTGTTTGGTTGTTAGTTCGAAAGTCTTTAAAATCAAGAAATTCTGGAAATAGTTTGAGAAAATTTTGATCGATACGTTTTGGATTTTGACTGAGTACTACTAATCCTCGTTCGGTGATTTTTACCTTCCCTCGTGAAGGAGTGGTAACTAAGCCTGCTTTTTTGAGGTATGTTTTCGCACAACCGACCCGGTTATCAAAGGTTGACTGTACTCCACTTGGGAGTTTTTGGTTCAGTTCATCGGCAGAAAGATTGAAAGATAAAGATATGTTGCGATAAATCTCTTGGACTGGGTGTTCTTTTCCATCTTTTACCGCAAGTAGGACGGGAAGCATAACTGTCTGATAATCCGGGATTGCCATTTCTTTGGTGATATTGGTGTCGAAGAACAATAAGTAATTCGAAATAATTTGTCATGAAAAACCCGGTCAACTAAGATCGGGTTAACCAGTTTCTGGGTCTGGTTCTTTAAGAATTACTGCTGCCTCACTTAATAATCGTAAAACTTCCTCAATCGAAGTTTTTTTCGGAACCTTAATATAGACTTTTTTTGACTGCTTCATTGATTGATACTGAGTGTCTTCGTAAATTTCATCATTCGTCAAAAGATGCCAGATAATGACTACCATCTTTCTTGCGACACTAACAATAGCTTTCCCTGCACCAATAATGTCCTTTTTTGAGGAATAGAACGTTTTGAGATCGTTATCCCTTGACTTGACTGCTGCATGTGCTGCTTGAATAAGGATCCATCTAGCAATCTTCGAACCCCGCTTAGTGATTGATCCGGTCCGAAGTTTATCAGCAGATTGGTATACTCTGGGTACCATCCCTAACCAACTTGATAATTTATCACCTGAGGAAAAATCTCTTACATCTCCAATTTCTGCAAGAAGGGTGATTGCAACAATATCTCCAATTCCTGGAACGGATTTAAGTATTCCAAATTCCCTTGGAAAATTAGTTACTGCATAGCTCGTTGAAATTTTTGTTAAACTGGCAATTTCCTCATTCAGAATCTTTATTATCTGAAGACATGAAGCAAGTCGTTCTAGTGCACCTTCAGAGAGTGTAGTTTCTAAAACTTCTCTTAATGCTTCTTCTTTCTTCGTAACTGATGCAGGGAGAAGACTCACAATGTCGTCAATTGCAATATTATTGAGAATCCCTCTCATGATTAAACTACCCGATTTACCAAAAATGTCCGATAAAACTGAAGAGAGTCGGAATAACTCTGAATCAAGAATATGATGAATTTCATTCTTGATGGATGAACGCTTTTGAACTAATTTATGTCTTAATCGAATCGTTGAACGAAATTCACGATGTTCTCGTGGAAATATTCGAGAGGGATGAATCATTCCTTTCAGAGTAATTGTAGCAATAAACTCAGAATCGATCTTATCTGTTTTTTTATGTGAGAGAGCTTTCATGTCCCGTGCATTTCCAACAATCACATCACAGATTGGACTTAGAAGATCGTAAATCTGAATCCAATAATCACTTGTTGATTCACATCCTACTGCCTGAACATTATGGGTCACGATCCAATTCTTTAATGCCATTAATCCAGGCTGTGTTCGGTTAAAGCGGTCAACAATTTTTTCGCCAGTTAATGTCAGGATTGTGGCAATTAGAAAAGACTTGTGAAGGTCAAGACCAGCGGCTATATGAAGTTGCTCAGTCATAGTTATCACTGATAATGGGCAGATGAATTGCCTAACAGGCCAATTTGTCATCCGCGATCAAAGTCGCACTTTAGCCTGCGAGAGCAATTTAACGGTTAGTTTTTTTCCCAGGATTATATCCTAAAATTTGAACAGCCTGCTCTGCCCATTATTCTGTAAAGCTCGGTACCTTAACTGTTTTTCATAGGTTGAGCCTGATGGCTACATCATGTCGTTTTTTTAGGATAAAAACGCATCCAGTATTCAATTAACAAAAATTTTACGCTTATTATCATAAATATGTGTGATATGTATCGCGAGGGGTATGGATTCACCCTTTTTTGTATACTCTGTATTGGCCTGTGTTCTGTAACATCTGCGATGAATTTTCTGGAAAATACCCCAGATATCCCGATCACTCCTTTATTACCGGAAAATAATGAAATAATACCGGTTGGGATTCTGCCGATGCAAAGTGGATTTATATCCGATATTGGAGAAGAATATGTTAGGGCTTTTGAGATGGTACAGGAGGATAATCCTGGTTCCTTCCTCCTGCCAGTTGTAATCGATGCCGGAAGTAATACAACGACGGGGTTATCTGCCTGGAAAACCCTGAAATCTTCTTATCCAAATAGTTCCATCGTAGTTACCGTAGCGAGCTGGACAACGAATGTTGTATACCCGGATGCAGCTGATGAAGAAATGGTTCAGATAGCTCTCGGATCCGCTGTCGTAAATCGGAGTCGTCTTGATGATTATCTGGTTCGGTTCACTCCAGGGGTGGAACAGGAATCCCCGGTCCTTGCAGAGTACCTGGATCAGTACGACCGCGTTGTAATTTTAGGTGGGAACAACGACTACGCACTCGGATATATCAACGCTCTGAAATCACTGATTCCTGAAAAAATCGTGAATATTGTCCAATATGATCCTGATAACCTGTCAGGCAGTCTGGATCTTACATCAGTCAAAGAAAACAATCCGGACATAATACTCCTGCTCAGTGTATCTGAAGCCGGAGCGGTTGTAGAAATGATACGAAATAATAATATATCAACACCGCTGGTAGGAACACGGGTCATTGAACGAAATACCCTTCTTGAATCTCCGGTTACAGAAGGCCTGATATTTACCACCCCTGCCCTTAATAGATCTGAACCCTTCTTCTCCCGGTACCGTGAAAAATATGGGGAAGAAGCAACATTTTACGGAGC
Organism: Methanospirillum hungatei; assembly: GCF_019263745.1. Taxonomy (NCBI): domain Archaea; kingdom Methanobacteriati; phylum Methanobacteriota; class Methanomicrobia; order Methanomicrobiales; family Methanospirillaceae; genus Methanospirillum; species Methanospirillum purgamenti. The sequence goes on along the minus strand of NZ_CP077107.1, from coordinate 792,764 downwards.
CGAGGGGTATGATGCTATGACAATTCTCTATGATGCAGTTCAGGCATGTGGCGATGATCAGAAATGTCTCTCATCCTGGTTTACAGAAACAGAGTACCCTGGGTCACTTGGGGACGTTCGGTTTGATGAAAACCGGGTTGCCTATTATCCCCTTGAATTCAAAATTATCCGAAATGGCACATTCGAGCAATATGAGTGGATGATGCAAGATCAGTGATATGGAGTATGCCTGATTCGACTCCTGAGGAGCTCAGTATATTCAGTTCTTCATGAAAATAGGCATTTTTTAAAACACTGACCATTTTGGGTTCAATTATAAAATTAATGACTATGTAGCAGTTGTAACACTTGTAGCAGCTTTAGGAAAGAGACCTGTCAGTATTTTTTTTTGGATGGGAAATATTCGGGAACGAAAAATCACGCTCCTTCTTCTCTGAATGTGAATAAACCCTTTTTTATAGAAAAGGATTCCTCATAGTGGGGTTACACCCCCCTTTCCTGATTTAGTGCAACTATTATACCAGTTCCATTCATGGTATACGCACTTACGTGACCACAACATTCGTCCCAGATACCCGTAAAGATTTATCAAGATCTTCGAGGATTGGACAAGGTTTGACAAAAAGAGCCATCCAATATGAAGAAGAATAGCGGCATCAACCATTATGGCAAACCTCTTCTCATCTGACTCCGGAGCATGCTTTTTCTTCATGAGAAATGGCGGTCCGTTTGGTTATCGGTACATTATAAATGTTCAATGTTCTCGGTGCAGCTACCTGTTGCTATGGCTGGGGGTGCATGTGATAAAAAAAAACTTCGGGTTGATTCAATCCACACAGCCCGGATTATCTTGTGCCATGTATATCTGAATGGATCTTTAATACACCCATTATCCGATCTTTCGTAACCGGACAGTCGGAACTAATGTAATCTGTCCCTGTTGCACCGTTATCTGGTGAGACCAGGTCATGTACCCGTCATGGGTTATCATAATCTCATGGATTCCTGCAGGAATGCCAGCCCCCTCCAGTGGTGTAGAACCTATCAACTCTCCGTCAATGAATACTGATCCATTCTCCGGAGTTGAATTCATCATAAGCACTCCGCTTGGACCGGTCACTCTTCCATGATTTACATCAATGTACGCAAATTTCCGGTGAATACCCTGCCCGTCCTCTTCAGTTGCTTCAAGTGTCACCGTATACCGACCAGTCCCGGTGTAGGTGTGAACCGGATTCTGTTCAGACGATGTGGTTCCGTCACCAAAGGTCCAGTTCCAGGATTCTGGATACCCGTTGGAGAGGTCTTGAAACTGAACAGTGAGTGGTGGAACTCCTGATGTCTGGTTTGCAGTAAAATTGACGATCAATTCATCCGGTGGGATAGCCAGGGGAAGATAATCCACATTCTCATGGTTTATAGCATAGGTAGCATTGCATATACCATCTCCCCGATTTGCATGTGTTTCAGAAAATCCTTGTCCGTCTGGGGTGGCCCAGAAATTTCCTCCCAGGTTTGGGCCATGAACAATATTATTACCTGGTGTTAGTGTCGTATTCCACACAAGCGGTGAGGAGTCCCATACAAATTGTACATTTTCTGTGTTTTTGAAGACGTTATCGGTAATCGTCCCATTGAACACATCCAGAAACAGAAGACCGGCCTGTGTGTTATTGATGAGCATATTGCGACGTATGGTAAATCCGGTAAGAAAATCAAGCGTGATACCTACTCTGCTATTATTTATGATAAGTGATTCCTCAATTGAAGAGTTTGTGCATTGCATCATGGCGATACCATGGTTCTGGTTTTCCATAAGATATGCCTTTTTTACAAGAACTCCTTCAGAATTGGTTACATACATACCCGAATCCGGAGATTTTGCGAAGATGGAATTTTGAAAAGATATATTTCTGCAGTAATCGATATACGCTCCAAATGTATCATCTTCCATGTATGGAGGATTGAAATCATAAGAATAACTGCCATTGATGAGAATATCCTCTGAATTGAGCAGGTAGAATGCATTCCCTGATGAGCCGGAAGAATGGCATCGTTCCATATCCATTTCTCTGCTATTGCGGGCAATAAATCCATATAATGAACTATTAATCACAGATGAGTCAGTTATACTACATCTGTTCACATTTGTCGCAATAAATCCGTTTATAGATCCCAAATCATGGGCCTTTGATACCGATACATCAGAACAGTTGATGAGAAGAATGCCTGCCATGGTGTTCCCGGTTGTCACATCATGAATAGAGAGGTTCCGACTCCGAACAGCCAGGACCATAGCCGGGTCTTCAGTCGGTCCAATATCCATTCCATCCTGATCCCTGATGTAAATCAGGGATTTCCCATCAAGCAGATTCGTGTGATCGATATGATGGAGAAAATTTTCATCAGAGTCTCCCTCAATATAGAGATGGCATTTGTTTTCGGTAAGGATATTTCCGGATAATGTCAGGTTTTCTCCCAGGATAGAGAGCCCTCTTTGTAGATTTCCATGGATACTATTATGAATAACAGTCGAATCATCCATGTGAAGTTCAATACCGACTTTTCCGTTGCGAACCGTGTTATTCGAAATTTTTCCAAGACCATTATCAATATATATCCCATACAGTCCCGTATTGGTAATCAGGTTATCAGCAATATCAACAGATATCTTTTCTGCATCAAATCCTGCATTACTCATGATGCCTCCTGATACAGGTCCGGTTATTTCATTTCGTATTATTTCCATGTCCCTGCTTTGAAAGAGGGCAATAGCCGCAGAATCAGTATCGGTCATGCTATGTGATAGATTTCTTATGCTGTTTCCTTCTATCCTGATACTGGATCCCTGCATGATTGTTATACCGAATGTAGATCCCTGATAGCTGGTAGCGATGGAATCGGTGATCGTGTTGTTTGAAATTTCAAGATTTATTACCGAGTTTCCTGCAATCCCACCAGTTGTTCTGATATGGTGGGTGTTTGTGATAATCATGTCGGAAACACGTTCAAATACTATCCCTCCGGTGCAATCCCTGGTTGAAAAATTGGTTATGGAAATATTTGATAAGGTTTGTTCATTGCTCATTCCGACGCCGATACTTTCACTGTCAGGAGAACCACTGAATGTATGGCCGTTTCCATCAAGATATACATCTGAACAGTTTATCGAAACTCCAATCTCCGCACCTGTTGCTGTATAATCATTTTTGATGCGGTACATACCTGGAGAGGTGATCACAACCGGCATAGACACTTCATGCCATCCGGTTCCTGCTGCTGCTTTTGCATACTTATCTTCAGAAAGAATTTTCTGCTGCAGGGCCGAAAAAGAAGTAAACATTGATTCTATTGTTTTGTTCTGAATAACAACATTTTTCAGATCTAATATGTCTGGTGCAGGAATAAGGCCGGTTTTTTCTTCTCTCGGCGTGATCAGTTCTGCCCCTGATTGAGCAACAAGTAGCAGAACTATGAGACATATCCCCACCTTCCAGTAATGGTTTTCACTCCCCATATCATTCAATCCCGATATGTACCTATGTACAAAGAGAATAAAAATTATGGCTATCTGATGGGAACAGGGCTAAATGAACAAAGGGAGGCAATGGATTCATAAATTTTTAATCGCCTTTGATATTTCAGGAATTACCCCCACAAGATATCTGGTGTCATGAATGGTGTAACGAAGATTTTTTTTCTCTCTCCTTTATGAAGTATCCGTTTTATCCAGTACCTGTCAGTATTGTTTCTTATTTTTCCTTTGGAAATATTGGTTTTTTGATGTTCCGGAAATATTTCCAGTGCAGGAATATATGGATAATAATCAGACCTGCAAAAATCAGACTTGAATAATCATGCATATTTAACCATTGGTCACGAGAGATATCCAGATATGCTCTTCCACCCACTCCTCTCCCGCCTCCTGATGGTAGAAATAGATATAATATTACTCCTGATATAAGTGAAGGGATAAAAAATACCAAAGCAGCAATATCTACTATTGCATTGAGAGTAAACCGTTTCATACGTATCGTTCAATGATCAGCATTGAATTAGTTAAATTTTTGTATAGGTTATAAATTTGGATTCTCCGGTCTGAAAATGTGAATGAATCCTATCCCTTTGATCAAAAAAAAATATGTCAGGTCTCTCTTCTAGAGCTGCTACAACTGTTACAACTGCTACACGCGATGCAAATGAAAATATGGGTTCTATATATTGATAAATTGACTTTTGGGCTCTTCATATTCAAAACAGAGGTGTGGTTTACTCCACCATCTATTGGTATTGAACTGATCCGTATAGTATATACCTAACTATCTGTAATTATGTAGAATGTTTAATGAGAACAATAACCAACGATAAGTGAGTACGCATCAGAATAACCTTCGTTTCACTTTCAAATTACAAGCCGTTCGAAAATGCCTCATATCTTTTGGAACACATAACTCATGGATCCACAGATTACCTTCATAACCAGTCTCCAGTCTCATGCAGCAATAATCGATCCACTCATGCAGTTTTTTGCATTCATCGGACAACCAGAATTTTCCCTGCTCCTCATACCGCTTATTGTATGGTGCCTGGATCGTCAACTTGGAATCAGGATACTTCTCCTTGTATCATTGAGCGGGGCTATCTGCGACATAATAAAGATAGCATTTCACACGCCTCGACCATACTGGGTGACTACAGAAGTGAAAGCTCTTGGTAATTACCCGTCATTTGGTTTTCCTTCCGGACATGCACAAAATGCAGTTCTCCTCTTTGGACTTATTGCAACATGGATGAAAAAGGCCTGGATTTCTGTGGTATGTGTTATCTTCATCCTGCTCATCGGGCTTTCCAGAGTGTATCAGGCAGTTCATTATCCCCTTGATATTGCCGGTGGGTTTGCAGTCGGGCTTCTCCTCCTGCTTTTATATGTCAAATTTGAAAAACCGGTTGGAAAATTCGTGAAAAATCAATCAATCTCTATGCAAATTACTCTTTCATGTATGGGATCTCTCATTCTGATTCTTTTATCATTTATGGCACTCCTTTCTCTCGGATCCTGGCAGGTACCTCTTTCCTGGTCTACCCTTGCCTTCCAGCAGAGTAGTATCCGATAGCTCCTCTGATACCGCACGACACACTCACCGGTGCAGGACTCTTCTTTGGTTCTGCTGTAGGTGCAATTTTAGCTTCACGATATATCCCAACCATTCAAAAAACGTCGATATCGGTTCGTATTCTTAATTATGTTATCGGAATGATAATTTTGCTAGGAATTTGGTATTCCCTGAAAGGATATACACAGATAGAGGGAATCGGATATGGTGTGGAATACCTCAGATCCATACTTGCAGGGATTTGGATAACAGGTGGTGCTCCCATAATATTTCAAAAATATGTGCATTGTTTCAGGTAATGCACCCTCGGGATAGAATATGCCGGACCAGTGTTTTCGTTCACTTATCTAGTTACCATATAATGCTTTTAAATCCCGTTCAGAGACTTTTGAAGATTGCAGTCGCTGTATAGGTACACTTCCTCCTATCAGCATATCTCCATATCCGGCAAGACATTCTGCTCCTGTTTCATCAAGAATAATACGGGAATTTGTGGATGATGTCACTTTTAAAGCAATCTTCAGTTGCAGGTTTGCCTTGATAACACCTGTTACAATCTTTGCATCTGGCCTTTGAGTAGCAAGGATAAGATGAAATCCGGCTGCTCTTCCTTTTTGGCCGATCTTTTGAATTGCGTTCTCAAGAGCTTCCTTTGTAGCCTTGTTCATGATAAGGTCAGCATATTCATCAATAACAATAATCCGTCTGACCATCTGGATATTTTCCTTGCCATTATATTCTGATATATTTGAATAGCCTGACTTTTCAAGAACTTTATACCGTTCTTCCATCTCATGAACACAGGCATTCAGAATATTCATTGCTGTATTTGGATCCATAATGACCGGTTGTGAAAGATAAGGGAATGAAAAAAAATCTGTAAATGTAACTCGTTTTGGATCAATCAAAGTAAACGAGAGCATAGTTTGCCGGTTATGTAAAGCAATACCTACAACCATGGAGCGAATGAGTTCACTTTTTCCAGATCCGGAAGTTCCCCCAATAAGACAACTTGTCATATTCGGATCTGCCAGATCACCTACGAAAACCGATCCATCAATTCTCCTTCCTAATGGATATGGACATGTGTGTTTGGTTTGAATTCCTCCATCCTGTACAAGAGAGCTGACATCAAAAGATTCCCAGTCGTTGCGTTGAACATCACAACTGATATACCCACCCTGTGCCTGAATCAAAGGAGGAATTGAGAGTGATAATCCCAATTGAATATCCACCGTTCGATTTACGATTTTTGCAAAAGTTACCTTCTTTCTGATATCCGGAATTATTTTCAATCTGATAAATCGTGGCCCGATTGTATATCCCGAAGGGATGACTGGGATGGAAAGAAGGTTCAGCTTTTCAGTAAGGGTGCTCAGTAATTCTTCTGCATCCTGTTGTGGTGTATGCTCTTTTTCTTGAGGAACAATTTTATCCGTATGAATAACAGCCGGGATCATTTCTCCAAAATCGTTGTCGCATGATGGTATGAATGGACATACCTGGCAGAGAGCATTATCACTACATTTTGGAATTCGCTTCTCTCCTTCCATGATTTTTCTGGCTATTTGAAAAAGAGAAGGATGATTCTCGATTAGGTTCTCTATTGCTGGTAGAGGATATCGGACAAGTGGCATATTCTCCTCAAGGTACAAAATGTCAACCCGTGGAATAATTCCTATTGACTGCCGTACCAACCAGGCATAGAGAGATGTCTGTGCCAAATCCTGCATGGCATCAGATTCTTTCCGGCCTTTATATTCCAGAACAACCGGTTCTTTTGTCTTGGGATCGAAAATCAGGGCGTCTGGTTTCCCTGAAATTGACATTGATTCTCCATCATCAAAAACATATGATGAGGTCATCAGGTATTCAGTATTGTGAAAGATACTCTCAAATAATATGTCCAAATCCTGAAAACTGGAAATGTGTGGATTTATAAATTCCTCAAGATATTTAATCCAGCGTTCACATGCAGTCGCGAATGCTTCTATTTTTTCAATGGTTAGGGTAGATCCGTGTTCTGCTAAAAAAGGGATAAGGTATTCTTCTTTAATGGTTTCATGAATATGAAAGGATATTGCGTGTGGATTTTGGGATAGTGCATGAACAAGTGCTTGTCTGCCTGCTCCTTTTGATGAGATATCTTGTAAAACCATGTGGGCAAAGGTATGAAAGAGTGTTCCGGGAAGATTACCCGTTCCCCGATGTCCTATAAATGCGGCATTTTTCTTCTTTACCCATGAATATGCAAACAGGCGTGGACAATGCTGGCACAAATGAAGGTCAGTTACGGTACATTTCAGCATACATGATCCTTTCCATGGAGAATGATCATCGATCCCTGCTGTGATTGAATTATCCGGAACGTATCAGAATGTCTTCCACACCAGATAATCAGATCATCATGACTCATGGTGATACCCTGGCTTGTAAGTTGACCTGACAGAGTTTCAGCCCCCATGATATGCATTGATTTCTGGGTTAATATTCGACATAATGCCTGGTAAATGTGATCATCCTGATAATATGTTCGTTTCGCTGTTTCAGGGATATTTTCCGGTATTCGATGAATCAATGGCTTAAAAGTTGCCGGTTCTTTGAGATATTCAATAAGTTCTTCTTGAGTTAATGGTCGTATTCCAGAAGCAGTATCAATTAATATATCCTGTTCGCATATCTTGCATGAAATTGAATATAGTGCATAAAATCGTGCAATTTCACTTGTTGATGGCTGGAGGATTATTCCCCCTGCACGTATGAAATTATCTTTTTTTACGTTGGCCTGGTTCCAAGATTCTTTTGTGATAAGACAGCGTGGATCAGTCAGGTATATGCATGTCGCTCCTGGGTTTTTCTGTAAAAATTCCGTTCCTTTCCCAAAACTTGATCCAATTGCACTATGATTTCGGTTTGTATTGACTATGATGCAACACGTGGAGTTATTCTTTGATACCGTCAGAATGGATTTTCGTGCGAGTTTTTTCCGAGAAATCTGGTATTTTCGAGAGGTAAGATAAGTTATTATCGCTTCAGAAAGTTCTTCATAATCTGGCGGCCATGAATCCAGATCAGATATTATTAATTCTCGTTCATTTGTGTATGCCGCATGAATCACTTCTTCAGGTGTAACTTTGGGAATATGAACAGACGATGAATCGGATTGTAGTATAATTGTATTTGCACATCTGATAACTTCTCGTGGAGATGGATTTTTATTAATCGTCTCTCTGACTTTCTTGATAAGCCATGAATATGGTTCACTCCAGTTATCCGGAAGAATTTCCTGTATTCTGGTTCTTATTATCTCTTCAACCTCATCGTCATTACAACCCCGGAGTATCCACTGATTCATTGCAAGTCTTTCTGATATCGACTGATCAAGAGCAGGAGAAAAGACTTCCTCCCAGAATAAAGTCCTCATAAAGGTTAGCGGGATAATTGACCGGCAATCATTGATGATTGTAAAGATAATCTGGCCAAATGCCTCAACAAGTTCTTTATTTTTAAGGTTTTCAAGTTGATCAAAACAGACAATAAGGCTTTGGTTATAACGTGAAAGGAGAAGCCCTAATGAGATCAGAAATTCACGTGCTTCTTCTTCCATTGCAGGATCTGAAGAGGATTCCTGGAAAGGGACATGTAAGAGTTGTGCTTCTTCCGGGTCACCTATTTCACCGATAAGTCGCATATGTGCAATATGTTGGAGTTCCGGATTACAAAATGAGAAGAGAAGTCTGACAAAGAGGGGATTTATTGTTGGAATCTCTTTTATTGTCCACCCCTGTACACCTTTCAATAAGGCCTCCACATGTTCCTGTTTCCGGTATACATGGTCAAAAAATTTATTGACATCACTACCAAGATCGTTCGCCATTGATTTGTTTTCTGGTTGATGAGCATAGTAATCACAGATTATAGAGAAGACTATGCCATGAATTTGTGTATATCTGCATTGATCTGAAACAGGGTGTGCCAGATTGGTTATGATCCCTTTTAAAACACGTCGTAACGGCGTCTGATAATCAATAATAGGTTTAATTGTAGCAAATTTAATCTCGAAGTTTGTTTTTTCACAATGTTCTCGAATCCTTGCTATCATGTGTGTTTTTCCTGATCCAGACTCTCCTTTTATGAGTAATCCGACAGGATTTGATGCCTGGTTTTGCTTTTTTTGAATGATTCTGACTATTGAAGAAAAAACCTCTCCATTAATAGATGTAATATTTGGAAATTGTCTTACCCAGGGATCGGGGTGTGAACTGGAATAAAATGGATTATTTTCCCGTAAGCTCTCTATTCCTGAACTCATTCTCCCCTCCAGAACAGAAGAATTCGAAGTGTGTTTGATTTATCCCTATAGGAATCTCTCTGTTGATCGGCGGTTAAGAGCGATGGATCGCTTGCCTGTAGTTCAATTACTCCAGCATCCCATAGTACCTGCATACAGGTATCAAATGAAGAAGAAGGCCAGGCCAGAAATCTGCGGAGTTCAAAAATCTTAATATATGGTTTCCCTTTGTTGATAGCATTAAATCCTTCTTTGAATGCTTCCGGAGTATAGGCAATATTTTCGTTTTTCTTTATATCGGGATTTTTATCTATTATGGATATCCGGGTACCAAAACCATCTTTCTTCGCTATAATGAATGTCTTTGCATTTCCAGTATCAACCAGGTTGTTTATTATTTCAGCCAGTTCTTCACGTTTAAATGGAAGGTTGGCTTTTACCTGATTGAGTGAAAGATTGGGATTTGCCTTCAAATATGAGATGATAACTTCCTGAAGAGATTTCCTGAAGAGATATCTGGTATTTCCTTTTACATAGATAATGTATCCGGCTGGGAGATACGGTTTGATTATTTCTTCAAGATCTTTATTTGAGGTCTTTTTAACATCTATTGAAACAACAGATTTTATTGACGCCGGTAATCTGCTTTTAAGAGAAGTAAAGGTGAGATAATCCTTTTTTTGTTTTTCAAATATGTTCTCAAGAATGTCTGAAAAGGATGAATCCATATATTTATGTCTTTTTATAACTGATAAAGGAATACTATTTTTTCCGTCGGTGTTTTCATTCAGAAGGCAACATGAAACGATAGGTACCCAGGCATTACATTCGTAAATATTTGATAAATCGCTCAGCACATAGGCGATGAAAAAGGGTATAAAAGAGGTTAAAAATTTTAATTTTGGGATTTACATTCCCATGCCGCCCATATCGCCCATTCCACCTGGTGGCATTGATGGTGGTGCTGATTTTGCTGATGAAATATTATCGTCAATTCTCAGTATCATATCTGCAGTCTCGACTGCACTTGAAATTGCCTGAATTTTTACCTGAAGGGGTTCTACTACACCCTCTTTGAGCATATCGACAGGTTTTCCTTCAAACACATGGAGTCCATATGTACTCTCGCCTGAATCATGAGATGTACGAAGAGCAACTACCATATCTATCGGATCAAGACCGGCATTTTCGGCTAATGTTCTTGGAATTATTTCCAGTGCGGTCGCGAATGCTTCAATTGCCATCTGAACACGTCCCCCTACCGTATTTGCATAATCCCGAAGACGAAGTGATAATTCAATCTCCGGTGCACCACCACCAGCGACATATTGTTTATCTTCTAATACTGTGGAAACAACCCGGATTGCATCTTCAATCGCCCGCTCATATCCGTCGACGACATGCTCGGTTCCGCCCCGGATGATGAGAGAAATCGCTTTTGGATTTTTACATTTCTCGATAAAGATCATCTCTTCTCCGGAAACTTTTCGCTCTTCCACAAGACCGGCATATCCCAAATCATTTGAAGAGATGGCATCAATACTTGAAATGATACTGGCACCAGTTGCCCTGACCAGATTATTCATATCACTATATTTTACCCGTCTGACAGCCAGGATTTTTGCTTTTGAAAGATAGTGCTGGGCAATATCACCGATTGCGTTCTGACAAATTACAACATTTGCCCCGGTTTTAATAATTTTCTCAACAATAACCTTCGTCATCCGTTCTTCTTCGTTTACGAATGCCTGTAATTGATCAGGACTGGTTATCAGAAGCTGAGCATCCACCTCTGGTTTTGTATATTCTATCGGGGCATTGATGAGCATAACTTTTGCATTCGTAATTTTTGTGGGCATTCCTGGATGGACCCGTTCTTTATCAATAACAATGCCCTGGACAATTTCAGAATCTTCGAGAAATCCTCCTACTTTTTTCTCAACTTTGATATTGTCCATATCAACTGTTCCGTCAATTTCAGCAACACTGGTCGCTGCTTTTACGACAAGGTCACTGAGCAGGGTTCTTGAAGCTTCAACTCCCTTTCCGGCCATTGCAGTCAGAGCAAGGTTTTTAAGAATTTTCGTGTCGGATCGTTTGATATCTATAGCGATCCCTTTGAGTAGCTCCTTGGATTTTTCCCCTGCCATCCGGTACCCATGAACAATTATCGTCGGATGAATACCCTGTTCTATAAGATTCTCAGCCTGTCTAAGCAATTCCCCTGCAATAATGACTGCAGTGGTGGTTCCATCACCCACTTCATCATCCTGTGTTTTTGCAATTTCTACAAGCATTTTGGCAGCCGGATGTTCAATATCCATCTCTTTGAGGATAGTGGCTCCATCATTCGTGATGACAATGTTACCCATTGAGTCAACCAGCATCTTATCCATCCCTTTCGGACCGAGGGTGCTTCTTACTGCATTTGCTACCGCTTTTGCTGCAGTAATGTTCATACTTTGTGCATCCCTTCCACGGTTTCGGGAAGATCCTTGTTGAAGGATATAGATTGGTTGCCCGGTAAGTTGTGTTGACATATTGATCCCTGGTTGTGTAGGGTATCATTGATGTACTGTTCTATAAAAGTATTGTGGAATTAAAAAATCATTGTCAATAATTTTGTCCCAGATTATGTTTCAAATTTCATTAATTTCATTTATTTCAAAAAAATCCTAATTCAAACCTTTAAATTATTAGAAAATATCATTGCTAACTCTACAGGATTAAAATACCAAAAGATAGATGATATAATCACAGTATCTATACATAGTAATTCTAATTATCATGGAAATGAGTCCTTCATCAGAACCTTCATTACCCTCTTCTAAAGAAAAAACGATATTTCATAGTTTTCTTGTTGCAATTCTGATTTGGATACCCAATATCATAGCAGTAATGCTGTCCGGATCAGTAACTATGCTGGCCGACGTTGTAAAAGATGGAAATGAACTCCTTTCTACTTTCATGGCATGGATGATCATTCGAAAACTCTCAAAAGGTGATCATTCTACCTATGATTATGGCATGGGAAAATTCGAAACAATTACTGGATTAATCACCGGAATTGTTATGTTTATCTCGCTTTTTTTGGTCTTTTACTCTAGTATTTCGAGAATCCTTGTTCCCGCCCAGATACATGAAGAAGGGGCGATTTTGGGGATTATTTTATACATTATTTCAATATCGGCAACTGCCAGGCAATGGCGAAAAATGCACCAGGAGTCAAAAAAAGAGCATTCTCCTATCCTCGAGTCCCAATGGCGATTATTTAGAATAAAAACAATTTCTGATATCCTCGTTTTAGGAACTCTTGTTGCCTCAACAGTGTTTCAGGAGTTCTGGTGGTCTGATTTCTTTGATCCGATATCATCATTCATCATTGGAATCATTCTGCTATTATCTGGATATCACATAATATTCTCATCATTTCAGGATTTGCTTGATAAAACAATAGATGAATCCTACCAGTTTCTAATCCTCCAGGATCTGGCAGAGTTTTTTGATGAATATGTGGCTTTTCATGGTGTAAAATCAAGGAGGTCTGGAAACAGGGTATTTATTGAGATCTTTCTTGAGTTTGATGGTGATAGAAAAATGGGTGATGTTCAGGCAGTAATTAACCGGATGAAATCATCAATTGAACAAAAAATTGATAAAAGCACAATATCTATCGTTCCAACGTCAAATCCTGGTTCATACGAAAAAATTATGCGTTAAAGGCTTTTCTTCGGCCTAGAATACATCCTTCTCCTCGATTTCCCCCAATTGGGCGTTTTGGATTTCCGAGACTTCCCATACACCGGGCCATGACTGATGCACCACGAGGGAGAGCACTTGATACAAAGATGAGTCTGTCATAGGGATCCGGATAGAGGTTTCTCTGGATTATCCCTTCAAGTACATATTCTGGCTTTCTTCCTGACATGATGGCTCTCCCTGAAAACCCAAGTACAGAATTTTCATGTAGTAATCCTTCTTTATGAGCAACGTCAATCATTCGAAGAGACAATTGGGCACACACTCGGTCTATTACTTCAGTAAAATTCTTTAATCCCTTATTTTCGTAGATTTCTCGTCCGATCTCCTGAAGTTCATGATAATGAGAAAAATCTTCACCACAGTCAACCCCGATAATTGCAATTTTTTCATTTTCTGCAATCTGGGGATCGATTGGTACCTGTCCAAATTTCTTTCTGTGATGGGGGACCATCTCAACCTGAATCAGGTTATGAATCTTATTTGAATAATCTTTACACAAACCCGATTCTTTCTTTGAAAAGAATCCGGTTTTTACATCATCACCAAGGAATTCCTGAGCAGTTCCATACTTTTTATCAACCTGCCCTGTTCCTTTAACTAATGTATCTGCAATCGCTCCACCAAGACCAATGAAGCATCCAATTGTTCGTGCATAGGGATCTTTCCGGTCTTTCGGGACATTTTCTGTTATCCGGCCATCAAGAATGGTTCCCATGTCAATTGAAACGCAGGGATTTCTAAAATCAATAGGGGTATTCACTGCTGCCTGTTTTATTCCGGCTAATGAGAGGTCTCCTTCCATATCATTTGCAATTAAATCCTCACCAGAGAGTCCGGTCGCCGGAATCACTCCTGCCACTGATCCGGTATACTGGACTTTATCAAGCATACTGAATTTTCTATCATCTTCCGGAAGTGAAGATTTCGTCATGACCGGTCTCATTTTTGCCATGGGGATACCGGCGTCAAGACATCCTTTTGTAATAGAACCCAGGTAATTATTGATGTGGTCAGGTGATTCCCATTCTGCAACGATTCCTGTTGAATGGACTGCAAAATCTAATTCCTTATTGAGATCAAGAGAGCATTCGGATATTGTTTTGTAAATGATATCTTTTACCAGAGCTTCTACTGCTTTTTTTGAAAGTATGTGACCATCAAGTGTCTGACCAAATATTTCTTCCCCTGACTCTGGTTTTGGAATGTCCTTCATAAGTCTGACATTTCTGTTGATAAGATAGGTAATTCCAGTCTCAAGGTTTGTTCCGGTAATAATACAATCGGTTGTAGTATTTCCTACATCTATTGAAAGAACAATATGGTAGGTTTTTTGTTTATATTCCGGTTCAGGTACATTTCCCGGTGCAATTATTATGGGGACAGGGACATCATGGACTATGCAAATGTTTTTTGCCTGTGACCGGCTGAATACCATATAAATATAGATATCAATCTGAAGGTTAAGAAGATATTGGAGGAAGAATAATCCATCATTCTCTGTATAATCTCTGATTTTTCCTAAATTGCCTGGGATAACAATATTCATTTTTTGATGAAAAGGTAATTTTTGGGAAGTCAGTTTACCATTGTTTTTTTGTATCTGGAATTTGCGCTTTATAAATTCTGATATTTTTCTAAATCCGAGAATATACGGTTAATAGTGGTGTATAATCTCTCATTTCAAATTATGAGTAAATCGTTTTTTTATGTCGATCTGATCTCCTGTAAAGCAGTATATTTTTGACCAATCAAAATAATAGTAGAAAGAATGATCGAATATCTGAGAAAAGGGCTTTTTGGTTTACTCATTCTTCTATCTATCATAGGAATTGTTATTGGAGCAGAATCTCCCGGATACACCGTGTATGTACAGGGAGAGCAGAGCACCATTGAAAGCACAACAGATGGTTTGTATGAAATTACCATTCAGGAAATCATTCCATTCTCCTCGATTAAAGATGGAGATGAGTTCTTCCTTGTTCCAATAAAACATCTTGCAAATGAATCCTATCCAATGAACGCAGTTCTTATTCTTGCCGGTTCTGAAATAGATCTCACATCTCTGATTGAGATATCCAATCTTTCAATTGATACTGAACTGAATACCATTACCTTCGAGGCACATCCTCTCGAATTTTACTCCGGGGAACTTCTCAACCCCTATTTTGATGAACTGGGAGATCTGGAATCGGCAATCGAAAAGAAAACAGACCTTTCTGCTCTCTATCTCGAAATTAATAATCAGGTTGCTGAAAATGCCTGGAGTCCACCTTTTCAATGTTGCTTTGAAGGCCCCAATGGTCAGTGCTATATGAAATGTTAAGATCCTGATTATCCTTTTTTTTGAAAATCCGATGTTCCTTATGAAGTTTCTTCTGACCAGTGAAGAAACTTCATGATTCAGCACATCAGATATCTGGTATTCATAAAAAGTGCGGGGAAGTATCCATGTATTTTTCAGATAAAAATATCTTTTATGCAGGAATTGGAATCGCCATCCTGCTTTGTTTTTCGGTCCCGGCTGTATTGGCAGGGCCTTCTGATAACTGGTTCCCGGATAATCAGTGGATAGAGCAGATTACGGGTACACACAATCAGAATACCATTCAGGTATCAGAAGAACATGCCACTGACCGTCTTATTGTTCGGTATAATCCAAATTCAGCACAATCACGTTCATCCCTGATGTCTGTTCAATCATCAGCAAATGCGATGGCCGGAACTCAGGTGGTCCGTGATCTCAGTTCAAACGGAGTCGCTGGAATGCAGGTTGTCCAGGTATCAGGCACGAGTCTTGAGAATGCGATGGCAGCATATAAAGCAAATCCTGATGTTCTCTATGTTGAACCGGATTATAAGATATCTCTCAGTCCTATTGAAAATGTCCAAAAAACTGTACCTATTCAAAGTTTTCAGGCATCAGGTTCTTCTTATCCGAATGATCCCGGGTATTCAAACCTTTGGGGACTCCAAAATACTGGCCAGGCCCCGTTTTATGGCACTCCTGGAGCTGACATGAAAGCTCCTCTTGCATGGACTAAAACGACTGGTTCATCAGGAGTAACAGTTGCTGTTATTGACACCGGAGTTGATTACTCACATCCGGATCTTGCTGCAAACATCTGGCAGAATTCAGGTGAATCCATAAACGGAGTCGATGATGATGGTAATGGATACATCGATGATGTCCGGGGATGGAATTTTGTATCCAAGAATAATGATCCGATGGATGATAACGGGCATGGTACTCATTGTGCAGGAACGATAGCAGCAGTCGGAAATAATGGAATTGGCATTGCAGGAGTGACATGGAAGACGAAGATTATGCCATTGAAATTTCTCGATTCCAGGGGATCCGGATATACCTCTGATGCAATTTCTGCAATATTATATGCAAATAAGATGGGCGTTCCGATAATCTCGAACTCCTGGAGTGGGACCGGGTATTCACAATCCCTGAAAGATGCAATTGATGCATCGCAGGCGGTTATAATCTGTGCAGCAGGAAACAGCGGCGGAAGTTCTGAAATTAATCCGATTTATCCTGCAGCTTATACGAGTAGCAATATCATTTCCGTTGCTGCTACAAATTATCATGATGCCCTTGCTTCATTTTCTAATTATGGGGCAAGTTCAGTTGATTTGGCCGCTCCTGGCGTCAGCATTTACAGCACAACGAAATCCGGTGGATATTCCTATCTGAATGGGACATCGATGGCAGCACCGTACGTTACCGGAGTTGCAGCCCTTTTAAAATCCCAGTCTCCTTCTCTGACTGGTGCACAGATAAAAAGTAAAATCCTTGGATCCTGTGATAATCTCCCTTCTCTCTCAGGAAAAGTCGCAACCGGGGGAAGATTAAACGCTGCAAAGGCATTAGGGATAAGTACACCAACTCCTACCCCGACTAATCCCGTTCCCACTCCAACCGTTACCCGTACTCCCACTCCTGTTCCAACCTCTACTCCCATTCCCACCCCTACTGTGACTCGTCCTCCCACTCCTGTTCCAACCTCTACTCCCGTTCCCACCCCTACTGTGACTCGTCCTCCCACTCCTGTTCCAACCTCTACTCCCGTTCCCACCCCTACTGTGACTCGTCCTCCCACTCCTGTTCCAACCTCTACTCCCATTCCCACTCCAACCGTTACCCGTACTCCTACTCCGGTCCCAACAATTGTGCCCGATTCTCCGCCCCTGCCTCCAACTCCCTGTGGGGTCTATAAAACAGATACCCAAACCGGATTCTTAAAGCAGGGACAGGCAGCCGTATATGGATATTTTATTCCATCAGATGGGCGTTCAAAAATTGAATGGTCTGAACAGACGTTTGGAACTTGTGGCAGCGGTAAAGGATTGAATAATCAGGGAATGGGAAGTATCAGAGAAAACAACAATGCATGTGCAGATACCTCGGTATTTGATATATATGTCTGTAAAGACTGCAATCCGAAGAATTCGTATTGCTACGCCCAATATTATGCAACCGGTCAGAATCCATATATTTCAATCACCCCACCAAACTCTGGCTCGACGTACTTTGTCATGATATATGCCAGAACTGGAAACGGGTATTATACACTTAAAATGAATAGTTACAAGTGTCCAGGAAATACTCCAATTATCGTCGCATCAAAAGATTCTGGGATTTTCCCATCCGGAAAGGAAATACCAGTTCCTTCTGCCGAATATATTCCCCAATAAAAAAATTTTTTTAGGTTCTTCATTCAGATGCTGCAGCTATATACTGTCCGCTATCTGAATCACTGCCTACATGGATCTCCACGGTTCGTTTTACTCCATCCGGATTAGGATCTGGAGTATAATATCCGATGGTGTATGTCTGGGTAATAATTCCCTGAATACTGTCAAGGATTTTAATAAATTCATTTCCATGGACGTCAATGAAAAGCCCGCTTCCACCAAGAGCCTTAACTAACTCTCGTTTATCATTGTCCTGATTAAATGAACCTGAAACCATGGTAGGTCCTACTAGGATAAAGCTCGTACCATTGTTCAGGAGATTTCCTGCTGTTTCAGGAATGGTGTATTTCGAAAATGGCGTTCCATCATTTCGGTAATGAGTCATATCATCGGTGATGTCCAGTATCATATGCTGGGCGTCAGATCTGAATCGTAACCCAAGGGCTGCTTCAATAGCATCAAGGTTTGCCTCCGGAGCATCAAATCCTTCACTTGCGTTTAACCCGTCTATTGCTTCTTTTATTGCTGCTGCATCTGAAGTCCAGTCCTGCTTTACCGTTACTGAATCTTTGAACGTGATGAGGGCATATCTGCAGTCAATATTTGCTGTAGCAATCCGATCGGTGAGTTCAAGGACCTTTTCTTTGAGATCATTGATCTCATCCCGCATACTTCCGGTGTCGTCAAAAACAATTGCCAGGTCAAGTTTAGATTGAGATGAATCTCCGGTAAATGAGAACTCAGTGATATTCATTAGTTTTCCATCTTCATATACCTGGAAATCATCTTTTCCAAGGCCGCCAGATCTCCCTTTTGTTGTGTTCACAGTAACATAGGTAATAACGTAAGGGAAATTGACCCCATTAATTCCGGTGATATCTACCACCTTTGATCCAAGAATGCTCATACTATCATCCGTGCTGCTGTAATCTTCAGCATCCTGTTCAATGGATGGTATGATCCTATCTGATCCTGTTTCCGGGGTAAATGTCTGCTGTTGTCTGGTTGCAGTGTATAATCCGCTGTCTGAATCGTTTCCTACCTGAACCTCAAGTGCAATTTTCCGATCTTCTCCATATACATGAGGTGTATAATAGCCAATAGTGTAGGTTTGCGTGATAATTGACTGTATTTTATCAAGAATTGAGGAGAATTCATCACTATGAATATCAATGAAAAGTCCGCTTCCACCAAGGGCCTTTACTAATTCTTTTTTATCATTATGAACATTAAAAAGTCCGGATGTCGATGCCGGACCCACCAATATGTAACTCGTTCCATTACTGAGAAGATGGCTTGCTGTCTCTGGAATTGTGAATTGTGAAAATGGTGTTCCGTCATCTCTGTAATGTGTCTTTTCATCGGTAATATCCAGTATCATATGTTGGGCATCAGGTCTGAATCCGAGTGCCAGGGCAGCTTCTATTGCATCTAGGTCTGCTTCAGGGGCATCATCACCACCATCTGCTACCAGACTGTCTATCGCACTTTTGATAATTGAAGGGTTTGACGTCCATCCTTGCTTCAGTGATACCGCATCATTGAAACTGATTAATGCATATCGACAATCAATATTCGCAACATCAATACTGTCTGTCAGCCCTTTCACTTTCTCTTTCATATCAGCGATTTCGTCGCTCATACTCCCGGTATCATCAAACAGAATTGCCAAATCCAGTTTGGTTCTTGTTGCCTTATCCGGGAATGATACTGAGGTGATCTCCATGGGATCGCCGTTCTCGAAAACATGAAAATCGTCTTTTGTGAGCTCACCGGCTCTTCCTGCAGGGGTGTTCACTGTTACATACGTGATTACTGTTGGATAGTTTACGGCGTTAATTCCGGTTATGTCAACAACAGACATTCCCGGTATGCTTATCGAGTTTCCATTATTTGGGTATGATACAGTACTCTGTTCATCTGTTCCGGGAGAGGGGATGTCTCCGCTGGTAGGTCCGGCGAAAACTCCCACAGTTAATGTACCAATCAATATGCACGTACATAGAAAAAGGATTGAAATAAATCGAATTTTCATGAGTATCATCCGGGGTGTATTGTAGGTTAATTGATGATCTTCTGCATATAAATTTCGATATGGTATAAACCTCACCGAGTATGAGAGGATATCTTACATAATTAGTATAGAACGTTCTTTAAAAAATTCGTAAGATGTAACTTATATATACTATAAACGGGTACCCTCAACCAACAGGAGGTTCATTCATGTCAAATTATTTTGACTTAAACAGTCGAATGGAGAAGGCGTATGAAACGAATATCAAGAATAATCTCGAAGGATTTAGGCTATATTCCCTCCGGAGCGAGGGCGCATCAACTCCAACACAGCCTGCTGCTCATCCTAATCAGATGTCATTCATTGAACAGATAGTTATGTACCTTGGAATTGTCCTTGGAGTGATATTTAGTTCAACGGTAATGAATTATTCAAACAATGGAGTAATTGACTTTACATTTAGTTTTGGGACAATGGTCATAGCTTTTTTAGTCGGATTGTTCATTATGCCATATGTTTTTGAAAAAGTTGCATTTGTTGGCAAACCCGTATTGATTCAGTTTTCATTATTTTTTCAAAATGGTGTCTTATGGCAGGTTATCGCAACAGCTATTCTTACCATAAGGTGATGTCAGAAGTATCTGAATTATAAATAACTATTTTTAGGAAAATTGACCTTGTTTTAGGGCCATATGGTTTTTTCCCTCTGCATGAACATCAACAATGATTTGAATATGTATCCGGTCAAGTCGTTTCATCAAACTCTTCATCGGAACCATTTCATCAGGAGCTTCGAATAATAAAACCATATCCCATCTCCAAGAGATCAGTAAATGCCATGATATTTTACCAGTATGAGACGGGATAGATAGTAAAATCAAATCAGAGATATATTTTTATTTCTTTATAAATGTCTGAAGATTGATAGAACTGTGTTTTGCTAATTACCCGGCCCTCACATTGTCACATCAAAAACTGAGAATCCCTGGTTTCCGATACAATATATCACAAAAAGCCGGATATCTGCTTCAGGATACTCATTCCTGAGCCCTTCTGCATACCCCCGGATTTGGACTGTATCCTCTTCCCTGACGGAAAAATCTTCAATAGACGTTTTCATCCCGGTCCATTCAGTATTTGAGAAATATTTAAACTCAATTACCCACCGAAGTCCGGCAAACTTCTCATTGAACTTACCAACAAATTCAAGGTCAGTCCGGCCCTTTGGGTATGAACGTTCAACGTTCCAGACAAACCAGGTGGAAAGATAGCGACTACAAAGTTCAAAGAATGTCGTCCGATAAAAGTTCTCATTCACCTGAGAGAAGATTGCTTCTGGGAGCTGACTCACATAGAGTCGCCAATAATCGGAGAAGAGCTGAGTAAGATCAGGGTTTCTGATAAACCCCTGCATCATAGAGGTGTATTTTTCTTGCCCAAGATCAATACGGAACACTTCATTAAAGTATTCAACAGCAATCTCTTTCATTGAGAGATTCGGAATCATCAGATCAAATTCATCTTTTCTTGTAAGGAGACCAAGATAAAAGAGTGAGACGGGATAAAACGCCGGATCGAAGAATTCATTCAGGTTAAATTGTGATACAAGTGCCTTACGGTTAAAAGGGATTGCTTCATCTGTTGTCAGTTGACGAACCAATTCACGGGTATTTTTCTCATTCCCTCTGGTAAGTCTTCGTATCCAGGTTAGATCTGTTCTCATATTCAGGTCAAAGAGATCTGCAGGAATCATTTTATGCTCACTCAACTGCCGGAGAAAGTACATGAGCATATTGGGGTTATACACCGATTCAGAATCAGTATTCACAAAATGATACCCATTATACTGATTCTTAATCAGATCCTTCACCTCTCCCCGTGTGTTTGGATCAAGATGAAAATCCTGATAAACCTTATCCACCAGTTCAGTAACCTCAACCTGAGTAAATCCCAGCATATGTTCAAAGACTGGATCCAGAGTGATAAATGATGCTATATTATAACTGGAGGTCAGATCATCAATAGCAATGGGAAGCACCCCGGTGATGAATACATTTGCAAGAGCACCGGTTTGTCGTCCTTCCTTGAGAGCTTTGAAGAAAGTCCGGAGAAAACTGTCTCCTGTAGTAATCTCTTCATAAATATGATCCTGGTGACTGGTGATATACTGATTTACAAAGTTGTCATACTCATCAATAATAACAAATACCTGGGGAGCGCCAGTTTTCTGTAGAAAACCAAGCCAGAGGGAAAGAGCAATTGAGGCTTTTTCATCAGGGACAAATTCTGGAGCATCCTGCATATAATTTGGATATGAATATCTGGTCTCAAGAATCCGGCCGGTACAATGACGGTTAAAGGCATATTCTGTTTCTTTTATGTTTTCAGACACAGCAATTACAGAAAAATCAAATTTCAGAACGATATATTGGTTATGTGTTTCCGTTGGATTCTGTCCTATCCAGGTATGTCCGAACAGTTCATCAAACCGGTGAGCCTCACAAATATCATAATAATATGCAAGCATAGAGCAGAAAAGAGACTTTCCAAATCGGCGGGGGCGAAGAAAAACGGGATTTTGAACTCTCTCAAGTTTTTCAATATACCTGGTTTTGTCGATAAAATATCCATTTTTTTGGATCATCTCACCATAATTCATGATCCCGTACGGTATTCGCCTGTCCATTACTCTCTCCCTGAGTATTATATCCTTCTCCAGAATAATAAGTCACTTTCCCTGTTTTTTATGTAGTGATGATAAAGTAAATAGAGGAAATTCAAGTATTATGTCTATCGGGGTGTCCTGAAATATTGGATATGAAAATGGGCGATTTATTTCTCTCTAATTTCCAACCATTTCCTCATTCTCCCATTTTCTGATACCTAATTGAATGAAACCATATGCTGGAATAAATAATATCACTCCAGCAAGACCAAACCAGAGATTTATCGAAGTTAGGGAACCAAATATCGACAAAGCGAGTCCGATGAGCAGGAAATACTGAACCATTACACGGACATTATACACCAGGACGCTTGGCGATAATCCGGTTAGCCAGATGGACACCGAAAGGACATAATATGACACTGACAAGGTCAATACCAGCACCGGTAACAGAAATTCTCCCTGACCGGAAAGAAAAGTAATCACCCCTATGAAGAAAACTGGTATTACCTGAAGGAGCGTAAAAGATGTGATTTTACTGGAAATGACGTCTTTGACATGAAGCGGAAGAAGAGCATACACACTGAATGAATCAAACATACACAGCCAGGTGTACATGGTTGACGCGATTATGCCGGTTATCATCGCAAAGGTCAGAAGAAGATGAATGGTTGAAACATACTCATCAAGCAGGGAGAGAAAGAACCAGATGATGATAAGTGGTACCAGAAATGAAAAGATAGTCTGACCGACAATACTCCCGGACCGCCAGAGATCAATCACATCTTTTGCAGCAAGGGGCGGGTTTGGAAATCGGTTCAGATGACAAATGAGTGGTTTCATCCGATTCGGATAAATTTTTGTTCCGGATTGAATATCTGGTGAAAACAGAAGAAGAGAGATGCAACATGGAACCAGAACTACCGTACAGCTTCCGATAAGAATATCCCAGGAAAATTGGTAAAAGAGTATAAGCGGTGGAAAGAGGGTCGCCGGGTTTGTTCCGGTGAACATGAACCATCCCAGAAATACCAAACCTGCAAAAATCAGAAAGATAAAGAGGACTTTTACCGATCGCTGATACAGGGACGACAGGAAGAATACAACTGACATTCCGGTCAGAAAAGATAAGGTTAGTGTCAGAAGGACAATTACCGGGTAGTAAACCGGTATTCCCGTGAAAAATGATCCAATTAGAAATCCGGCACCTAATGGAAATATCCAAAGGATAAAGTAATACAAAGTATCTTTGAGGACAAAAATCGAGAAAATATACCGGGGGCTGAGGGGCAAGGTCCGGGCAGAGAATGCAAGAAGGCTGGCTTGTCCAAATCGCCGGTTCATCACCTCATTTCCAAGAAGCCCGAATGCTCCGACCATGAATCCGAGCATCAAATATTGAGCATGAATTAGGATCACAAGATCTCCCAGTGGCATTGAAGCACTGATGAGAGGAAGAAGAAATGTTCCCATAAATCCGATTGCCAGGATCATAACCGGAAAGAGGGCAAAATTCAGACTCCCGAACATGGTCGAATGAACCCGCCATTCTTCTTTCATCATATTATAAAAGAGTCCTGCCATCGTTATCTCCTGACAAGGGAGAGGAACAAGTCCTGCAGGTGACCATACCCTTCTCTGACTGATTTGATTGTTCCCGTAAAAAGGAGGGTTCCTGATTGAAGGATTGCAACTTCTGAACAGATCTCTTCAGCAGTCTCGAGAAGGTGGGTGGAAATAAAAAGAGTATTTCCCTTTTGAGCATAAGTTACAAAGAAAGATTTAACTTTATCCTGCATGATTGGATCAAAATTGATGAGTGGCTCATCAATCAGAGCAAGTTCAGGTTCATGAATAAATGCCTGTGTGAGCATTAATTTCTGTCTCGTCCCCCTCGACAGATCTTTACAGAGAACATTTTTTTTATCTTCGAATTCAAGGAACTCAAACCACCAGTCTGCTCTTTTTTCAAGATCAGGAATCTTTCTGATATTGCCGATAAATTCCAGATACTCCATACATGTTAGAAAACTCGGTGGTGATTCCTGCTCAGGAATAATTCCAACCAGTTTTCTGACTCCGATCGGGTCGGTGTTCACGTCAATACCAAGAATGATGGCATTTCCTGTTGATGGAGATATCTGTCCGGTCAACATTTTGATCATCGTGGTTTTTCCTGAACCGTTCGGACCTAAAAGCCCAAAGAGAGAGCCTTTTTGGACTGAAAGGGTTACAATATTAACCGCGGTCAGATCACCATACAATTTCGTAAGATTTTTCGTTGAGATTATTTCCTGCACATGGTCACCTGATATTATTCCCTTTTTCAGACATATTTCTGGGACGATGTCATTCTAACATGAGTGACGCTGTTTATATTGGTTTGTTTGCAGCAATCATGGAATCCATATATTCATTCATGTTTGCAATAAAAGTATCAACAAACCCTGGATCCTTGATAAGTGGTTTATCGAGCATCCTGCTGGTTTCAGAAGATAGGGTTCCGGTTCTGACAACTTCTGCCCCGGCTGTTTTTAGGAGTTTTGTATATTCATCTGCGAGTGGTTTCATCTCTTCAACCTGAAGCATACCTCCGGCTCCCAGATATATCTCGGTGATAAACTCTGTCTGGTAATTACGTGCTAGCCTTTTTGCAAGCAGTTTTAATACCTGGAAATTGCTCTGTTCCGGAAATCCGGAATTTGATATCATGATAAACTTTGGATTATTTGCTTTTCCTTTTATATGACGTACATCGCCATGATTATCTTTCTCAAAATGTGGATCGCCAACGGGTAATAGCCGGTCCATGAAATTTTTCATAATGCCAGATACATTGTCCATGTACAAAGGAGATGCAAATATTGCTACATCTGAACTGAGATATTTTTGAATGAGATCAGCCATATCATCAGATTGAATGCATTTTCCTGGAGTTTTCAGCCAACATGAAAAACAACCAAGACAATGACCGATTTTTTTATGAGCAAGGTATATTTGTTCGGTTTTTGCCCCTGTTTCTTCTGCTCCGGCGAGAAAAGCAGCTACCATAATATGGGTAGTGCTCTGTTCTGCCCGGGGGCTTCCATTAAAAGCAATAATGTTCATACTGCACCTGAGTCCTGCAGACCTGTATCATGGGTCTGTAATGGTGTAATTCCGATTTACAGTATAAAATGATATTGGGTATGATAAGTATAGAAATAAATTATAAGTCATATTTCATCGAAACGAATCATTTTGAATATGATGCGGTATGCTCAAAGATTTTACAATCAGTGCTGAAGACCAGGTCCGTTGAAATGTTATACATGAATATTGAGGCCTATATTGAGCCCATCCTGGACAATCCCGGTAAAGATAATATAAGGAAAGATTAAAGTTTATCATTTTCAAGAAGAACTTTATATCTTTCAATTCCCCTTCTGATACTCTCTGCTTCAATGAGTCCCCTCCCTGATGGGAGCTCAAGGATTCTTTTTGGAATCGGTACAGATTCAGGTTCCAGAGAAAATCCTTCCCGGATTTTAAACAGGTATTTTTCTCTAAGAATTGATCTTCCAAGACCATCCAGTTCTTTCAGGCTCATCGAAATTCCACAGACCGACAAGACTTCCTGGATAATTTCCGGAGTATACAGCCCGCGTGCGAAGAAACAGACCACAAGACTTGAGAGGATCTGGCGATATGCTTCTTCATGATAGAGTTCATCTGCAATTCCCTCCGGATCTTTTGGAAATTTTTCATCAGGTTTCTGATCAATACTATATCCGGCATTATCAAGATGGCTGTGCCTGGCTCCACAGATATATCCGATATATGTTGCAGGACCGGTGTGGTAACCTGGCATTTCGTTTTTACCAAAGGCAAGGGCATATTCAGTACCACCATATTTTGTAGCAGCATATTCTGCTCCCATGCCAAGGTCTTTGTAAAATTCTCCCTGCTGCCTGGTAAGTGCCTCAAAAAAGGCGAGATATTGATTTGTGTCACCAAACGAAAGTCTGATTCCTCCGGTCTCATATTCGGTGATAATTTTATGTGCCATGGCTTCTGTTGCCCAGGCTGCACACACACCGGCTGACATCGCATCAAGTCCGGTATGTTCAATGACATCAATCAGTGTCAGGACATCAGTCGGGTTTGATACTCCGAGCATGAATCCAAGAGCATAGATGAGTTCATAATCATAACTCACCGGAATAGTTTTGTAAAAATAGGGATCATTCGGGTAGGGTATCCGTATCTGTCCGATATGAATACAACTCACTGGGCAATGTGAACAGGCTACACGACGGGAAAGAAAGAGCCGTGCAAACTCCTCTCCGGACAGGTTTTCTCCTCCGGTAAGTCTTTGTTCGGTGAGATTTTTGACCGGAAGAGATCCCATGGCAGAGAGCGATTTCACGTTAACAGGAGTTCCTATCTCATGGTATTTTTGCATAAGAGGAGATTTTGTCACCTGGTCAAAAAGCCGGTCATAGAGTTCACGGTATTTTTTCCGGTCAGAGACGTGGATGAGATCATCTCCGGAAATCAGTACTGCTTTTAGTTTTTTCGATCCAAATACTGCCCCAAGTCCCATCCTTCCAAAATGCCGGTATGTTTCAGAGGTGACATTTGCATATCTCACAAGATTCTCACCTGCACGACCAATTCTGAGGATGGTTCGTGTTCCTGGAGTTCCGTCTTTTGATCTGATAATTCTGGCTGCTGTATCACTTCGGCCAGTTCCCCAAAGTGCCCGGGCATCCCGGAATGCCACTCCGTCCTTTGTTATTGAAAGATACACCGGATGAGATGCTTTTCCAGTGATGACAATCGCTCCATAACTTGCTGATCTGATAGCAACAGCTGTTCTACCGCCGGCATGACTCTCCCCCAGATTTCCAGTCAGTGGGGATTTAAACATTGCAACACATTTTGAAGCAAGAGGAAAGAGGGCAGTCGCAGTTCCGACTGTAAGGATTATCGGGTTATCTGGTCCGAGTGGATCAGCTCCCTTTGGACAATTTTCATCCAGAAGTCTGATTGCTGCTCCGGCCCCACCAAGCCGTGTTGAGAATAGATCAGGTCGCTCCTCTATGTGAAATGACCAGGAAGAGAGATCAATAAAGAGAACTTTTGAAAGGACTGGATCAGGATTCATCCGGCATCAGTTCCTCCAGTGCAATGACTTCATACGGACAATACTGAGCACAATATCCACAATATATGCAGATAATGGGGTGATTTTCTTCTTCATCCCATGATATTGCACCAAGGATACATCCGTCCAGGCATTTTCTGCATCCGGTGCACAGATCTTTTTTCAGGGTTACTCCGCCACCCGGCCTGGGAACCAGGGCATTTTCAGGACAGAGGCGGATACAAGGGGGATCCTGGCATGCCCGGCAGACCCGCACAGAGAATCCGCGTTCAATTCCTCCGACAGAACTGACATGTATTGCAGATTTGGCAACTCCTCCATATCCCAGCCTTCGGGTGCAGGCAAACATACATGACTGACACCCGACACACCGGTCAGCATCGATTACGGAGAGTCGTTTCTTTGCCATATCTGGTAATCGAAGTGAGAGTTTATTAATTGTACCTGACAGTGATCTGAATTATTACTGTAAAGAAATACTAATTCGCTCCTTGTTTTGCTATATTGATTGTTGACCTAACCTGAACTATTAGCGAGAATTATCCGAATTCTCTAAAGAATACAAAGAAAAAAGCAACCCCTTATCGAAAAAAAGAAAAGAATTTAGATATATCTCGGTTTGAGAGATAACATCCGGGGAGTATACATCGGCCGGTACGGCATTCCAGCAGTCTCTTCGGCGATCATTTCTATAAGTTTCTCTGCAGTGCAGGTAATTTTATGTGGTTTATTTGGTTCAGATAATGATCTGACCGTTACCGTCAGGTTTCCGGAAGCCGTCTCAGAGTCACCGATAACAATTACATATGATACCCAGTCCATACCTGCCGCCCTGATCTTTTTATTCAGTGAATCATCACGGTCATCAACATCAGCTCTGATGCGGGCTTTGGTTAGTTTTTCTGCCAGTTCAGAGGCATATCCAAGGTGATTATCAGTAACCGGAATAATCCGGACCTGGGTTGGTGTAAGCCATGTTGGAAGGTGAGCGACCTTCTGGTTTACTGTATTCTCAAGAATTGCACAAAATACCCGCTCAACCGATCCGGTTGGTGAACAGTGGAGAATCGGGGGGAATACTTCAGTTCCGTCTGCAAGGTGGTATTTAATACCGAACCGCTTACTGCTTTCCACATCTATCTGGACGGTCGGGTTTTCAATCGGACGATTCTGCCCGTCGATGGCTGCAAGGTCAATCTTTGCAATCCAGTAGTGAACCCGGTCAGAGAGTGTTTCAATCAGGATTGGGACATTAGATTCTTTGACGATCTTTTTGATCCATGTCTCATGGTCTTTATAGAACTCTTCTGTACACCGGAAGACCGCAACCAGTTGAGTTCCGAAATCCCGTCCTGTCTTCCACCCGATTGAAAGTTGTTCCTCAAAACAGGTAAGAGCATTCTCAAGATCCTTACACAGGGAATGCATATCCGGCATAGTAAATGCACGAAGCCGTTTCAGACCGATAACCTCACCCTTCTGTTCATGACGGAATGAATAGGTGGAGAGCTCATACATCTTCATCGGCAGGTGGTTTGGTGAGATATGCATACTCCGCATGGTGGTGAACATACCAAAACAGGCAGCAAATCTGAGCATCATGCTCCGGTTTCCTGATTTAAACCTGTACTGACGCTCTCCAAACTTGTCGGCGTGTTCAAAGATGGCCTTATCTGCAAGGTCGTACATAACCGGGGTCTCTACCGGACTTGCCCCGTAATCAAGAACTAGTGAGAGAGCATAATCTGCAAGAAGATCACGTACTAACTTTCCACGGGGGAGCCAGCGAAGGTGCCCAACATCAGATACCGGTTCATAGTCCACAAATTCCTTGGACCGCATGAGGTCAACATGGACTGGTTCACCGCCGACCGGAACTGCAGTTCCCATCTCTTTTTTGATAAGAGCTGCAAAGGGTGAATCATCCATGTATTCTTTAACGTCATGAACAGTCCCTTCAGGTGTCATTACAAAGAATTTGTGCTCGATATGTTTCTTCTCCGGTTTAACCGCATCTTCAGAGGGGGTAATTGACCGGGAGAGTTCGGATAAGGGGTGACCCTTGCATGAGAGAGAAAAGGACTTGTACCATCCGAATGGCGCCCGTTTGACCTCATGTCCAGCCTTTTCCAAAGAGTCTTCTATGGATTTTAAGGCTCCAACTGCAAGATCTGGAGCTGCAAGATCAGATGAAAGATGTGCATACGGGTACACCATGACCCGGTTACACTCAACTTTTCCAGCCATTTCACTGATTGCGTTTACGGTCTGGCTGATAACATCGTCAATATCATCAGCATCCGGTGACTCAACAGCACAAAATGCAACCAAGGCATCATCAAGCCGGTCTGACGGATTACAGGGTTCTTCTGCAAATTTTGTTTTTTTCTTTGCTTCGTATTCAATGAAATCTGAATGAATTAAAAGAAGGCGCATGAATCAGGTCTCCACGTACAATATCCATATATGTTGACGTTTATTGTGTATAAAACCAGGTAGGTACCATCAATCCTGAGAAATTTTTCCGAAAGAAGAAAATTATGAAAAATATCAAGTATTCAGGTTCTTTTCTTATTCTCGTAGTATCGGGAGAGTGTGGCCTGACGCTGATTTAAGTATTTTGCATCCTTTTTGGTATTATATGGACACAATGCCCGCTCGGTTGTATAAAAGACCAGTTGGCCGATTGGCATACCAGCATGCATCCGGACCGGGCGCTGATTTACGTTGCACATCTCAAGGGTAATAGATCCGGCAAAACCTGCATCAATCCACCCCCCGGTCTGGTGTAATTCAATACCCAGTCGGGCGATACTGCTTTTTCCTTCGATACTGGCCACAATATTGTCAGGAAGTTGGATAGCCTCCATTGTTTCGGCAAGGACAAATTGACCGGGGTGTAGAACAATACTTTCTGCGGTCATCTCTTCAGTCCCACTGGTCACAGAATCCCGGGTATAAGGATCAATAATTTCCTCTCCCGGTGTATACCAGACAAAATGATTACCGAGCCGGATATCTATAGAATTTGGCTGGATTAACTCAGGATTGTAAGGATCTATACTTATATACCCACGTTCTATCCGATCCGTTATCTGCCAGTCAACAAGGATCATGTACCAATCTGTTGTTCGGATTACAGTTTATCATTATGTTCCAGTTCTTCATCTTCAGAAGACCTGACCAGGTTTTCATTGTCTGATGGAATAATGTGCCACTCAGAACGCCTGAGAAGTCCATGGATGGTGCTGCATTCTCTCCAAGTCAGATTGCATCGTCCAAGCACCCGTCTGATAAGGGTCATCGTTGATTCCCGCTTAAACCCAGGGTGGTCGACAAGATCGAGATACTGATCAATATGATCGTAGAGATGATCCATCTCTTCTACCGTCGCAAGCGGGATTTCTGCTTTTGGCAGATTTGCCAGTTCATAGCATATGACACCCACCGCATGGGAGAGGTTGATAATCGGATAGATGGGTGATGTTGGAATGGTACAGATAATATCTGCCCTTCTGACTTCTTCGTTTGACAGTCCCCAGTTTTCCCGTCCAAATAAGATAGAAATCGTGCCTTCAAGATCCCCAATCAGGTGACGGAGTTCTTTTGGAGAATAAAATGGCATTCTCGTCGGATGACAAGCAGAATAGGAGAGTGATCCGGTCGTAGCAACCACGCGGTGTGATGTGGCAAAAACTTCATCAAGGGTCATGGTGGTAGCATTCAGGAGTACATCATCAGCATGGGATGCCCGGATTTTTGCTTCATTTCCTATGGTGCAGGGATTGATGAGAACCATATCGGTAAAACCGAAATTCTTCATCACCCTGGCAGCAAATCCAACATTTCCCTCATATAGCGGTTCGACCAGGACAATCCGTATATGGGGCATAATGATTACTGAACTGCCTGAACGGTCTCAAGAAGAGTTTTTACGCCCTTATCGTAGACTGCATTTCCAACGACAATAGTGTCAGCATACTTGGCCATCTCCGCTGCTTTTGCACCGGAATCGATGCCTCCTCCGTAATACAGGATGGCATGATCAATGGCTTTGCTAGCCTCGCACACCACATCAGGATCTCCATACATCCCACTGTATTCAATGTACACAATCGGGAATTTGAAATAGTGATCTGCAACAGAGGCATACGCTGCTACTTCCTGAGCTGAAATTCCACAGTCTGCTCCTGTCACTTTTCCAACAGCAGAATTGGGATTTAACACGATGTACGCTTCAGGGATGACCTTGTCCCAGACAATGTCAGGATTCATCGCCCAGTCGCGGTGTTTCCCGACAATCCATCGTGCATCTGATGTGTTCATTACACTTGCAACGTACAAAAGGTCAATTCCGTGGAAAACCACAGACTCAGGCCCTGCTGGTTCAACAACAAGCGGAAGGCCATATTCCTTAACCTGATCACGCAGCTCAGTCATATTTTCCTTGGTGATATTGAGTGTACCGGAAAGAATCAGTGCATCTGTCCCACTTGTTGCGATTTCTGCGATCTGCTCTTCGGTGAGATGTTTATCCGGGTCAAGCTTGGTAACGTGAGCCCAGGTCTTCCATTTTGTATGCATATATGCCTGTCCTCAAAAGTGCTGTACAGCTTCATTAGTTCTGACTGAAAAACGTTCGGGAGATGAGGGTATTATGCCCTTGCAGTAACTTGTAACTTTTTCAGGTGATCTTTTGATAATCCGCTGGTTGTCGCTGCTTTTGCTGTATCTGCTCCTATTAATGATTTTTTATCAAAAATTCCCACAGAATACAGTTGTTCGAGGGTTGATTGTCCAACCCCTGGGATACTCATCAGTTCTGCTTTTCCTGACTCAAAGGCTTTCTTAGATATCTTTACTGGGTCAGGTTTTCCAAGTGACTGGGTTATAAGGGAGAGATGCTTTCCTACTGTTTCAATTGAGATTCCAGTTTTTAGTGAGATAAATGCTGGATGTGATGAAGCAATCTCTTCCGGTGATAAAAATCCTGCCTCTTGGTACCGTTTGAGTGAGACTGCGGGAATGCCAATCTCTCTCAGGTGGTTTTTTGCGATAAGGGATATTGCCTCATCTTTGAGTGTTTTTGCTTCCTCATCAGAGAGCCCTGTCTTTTTTAAAGATTCCAATGTGGCGGTAGCAATATCTCCGATACAGTTGATACCGGATTCTGCAAACCCGTTCATGACCTTGGTATGACTCCTGCCACGTTTTGGAGGGACAAATTGTTTCATGAACTTTTTGCATTCTGATCGTCTTCTGATCAGATCAAGAACCTCATTTGCCTCTTTGATGATGATTTCTGCCAGTTTCTTAGTAATACCAAGTTTTTTAACCAGATCACCTTGCTCGAATTTTGAGAGATCATAGAGGGAGAAGATCTTTGCATCAAGAAGTTTTTGCTGAAGTTCCCCGGTCATAGAAGGCATTTTAGCATAATGCTCTTTTTGTTGTTCGATGAGCTGACAAAGCGGACAACCCATCTCCCAGGGGCGTGCTCCTTTTGCAATCAGACTAACATGAAAGAGGTTATGGATCTCACAGACATTTTTTGTTCTGACAGCTGATCCCCACATTGTCCCAGGAAGCGAGATATTACAGGTACAGTCAGGATATCCATTGCATCCGATAAATTGTGAACCCCCTTTCCGACGGATACGAAGATCTTTGCCACATACCGGACAGGGGCCGATGGTCAGTTCTTCATCAGTCTGTCCCATGATCTCCTGGCCGATAACCGCTTCATTCGGTTCTAATTCGTCAAAGACCTGATGAAGCATCTTTCGTGAATCATCCACCACGCCATCGCGGGATTTATCCTTAATCTTGATAGCCTCCATTGCCTGCTCAAGTTTCTGGGTCATGTCAGGCCTGGTAATTGTGGAGGCATGTGCTTCAAGAGAATCGGTTACAGCCTTTCCCACAAGGGTTGGCCGTAATGGGTTGCCTTCGATGTATTTTCTGGAGATGAGTTTCTGGATAACTTCATGTCGTGTGGATTTGGTCCCAAGGCCGAGTTCTTCCATTACCTGGATAAGTTTACTCTGTGAATATCTCGGCGGGGGCTGGGTCTGTTTCTCTTCAAGATTCAGATCCTGGATCTTTAGTTTCTCCCCGGTTTTTACTACAGGAAGGATGGAATCTTTTGCCTCTGAGTATGGGTAAACAGTTCTCCAT
Organism: Methanospirillum hungatei; assembly: GCF_019263745.1. NCBI lineage: Archaea > Methanobacteriati > Methanobacteriota > Methanomicrobia > Methanomicrobiales > Methanospirillaceae > Methanospirillum > Methanospirillum purgamenti. The sequence continues at coordinate 758,888 of NZ_CP077107.1, read as the reverse complement.
CCTGGTTCAGTCAGTCGTGAACCGGTTGAGATATAATTCTGTCCTGATGCATCCATTCCAATACGCATCGTTGCCCATTCAGCATCCGGAGACAGGGTGGCGAGAAATCTTCTGACAACCAGCTCATATAACTTCCAGTTTTCACCAAGCTGCTCCTGGGTTGCAACACCAGTCGGGTGAATTGGCGGATGGTCAGTTGAAGATTTTTTCCCCTCAGTCGGCTTTGAACGTTTGTTTTTCCTGACCCATGCAACATCAGGAGCAAACTGTGTCTTTTCAAGGGTTGTCAGGATACTTTCAAGGTTTAAGGAGGGTGGATAAATCGTGTTGTCTGTACGCGGATATGAGATAAATCCGTTCATATACAGTTCTTCAGCAACACGCATTGCATTTGCTGCAGAGTATCCGATTCGTGCCGCAGCGACGATAAACTGGGTAGTATCGAAAGGTGTCGGAGCCCGGTCAACCCTTTTCCCTTCTTTCACTTCGGTAACGATCAGGGGATCTTTTGTCCCGGCATAGGCTGCATCGGCTTCCTTTTTATCAGTAAATCTGCCTGCAGCATGTCGAGCGTTGATAGGCTGGCCATCTTTATCCGTTACCAGGGAGATCTCCCAGTATGGTTCAGGAATGAATGACTCAATCTCACGTTCCCGGTCAACAATCATTGCCAGAGTCGGAGACTGAACCCGACCGACTGAAAGAATGTTCCCCCCGCCTCGCTTTGCTGCCAGACTAATAAACCTGGTCAGTGATGCTCCCCAGATGAGATCCACAACCTGCCGTGCTTCTCCTGCAGCAGCAAGGTCAAAATCAATATCAGTCGGTTCAGAAAAAGCACGGTTGATTTCTTCTTTGGTTATCGCAGAGAACCGTGCCCGGTCGATCGGAACTTTTTGATTTACTGCCCGGACCAGTTCATAGGCCTCTTTCCCGATAAGTTCTCCTTCGGTATCAAAATCAGTGGCAATTGTAACCCGATTCGCCTTTTTGGCTATCTTCTGGATAAGCTTTACAATGGTGGGTTCGGTTGGTCTCTTTATAGTTCCTGCATCGATTAATGACCGGGGAGGTCGTTCCTGTGACCGCCAGTTGGTATACCCTTCGACAAAATCAACCTCAACAACATGCCCCCGAAGTCCGATTGATGTCTTGTCGCCAAAATTGTATACATTCACCCCTCCCTCTTTTTTTGCCGATACTTTGTCTTTCCCTGAAAGGATATGGGCAATCCGGTTAGCGGCAATATTTTTTTCGGCAATAATCAGATGCATGATATCAGACCTTTTTATCGAGTATTTCTTTTAGAAGTGTGTTCAGGTGTCCGGGATCTGCACGTCCTCTACATTTTTTCATAACCTGTCCGACCAGGAAATTCAATGCCTGCATCTTGCCAGCATAATAATCTGCAACAGCTGCCGGTTGTTCAGTAATTACTTCCTGTATCATCGTAGTTACCTGATCGCCACTGGTCTTTGCAAGGCCAAGTCGTGACACAATCTCCTGCGGGCGTTCCGGTTTCTTTCCTTCCTTGACGGCATCAAGAATCAGCCTGAGTATCTCAACTGCTGATTTGTCAGTAATAGTATCATGCTTGATGAGTGCCAGCAATTCCTTGAAGAGATCAGCAGGCATAGCGTCGATAGAAAAGTCACGGTAATTCAGTTCTCCAAGCAGGTAATCTGCTGTCCAGGTCGCTGCAAGAGCTGGATCTTCAGATGCGACAGCTTCATAGAACTCTGCAAGTTTCAGCCCTCCGGTGAGTGTCTTTGCATGTTCCGGAGATACCCCGTATTGGGCGATAAAGCGTTCACGCCGTGCATCCGGAAGTTCTGGTAGCTCAATTGTGTCAACCCAGGGTGCTACCCGGAGAGGGAGGAGATCAGGTTCAGGGAAGTACCGGTAATCATTCTCTTCCTCTTTTGACCGTGAAGAAGTCGTAACACCTCGAGCTTCAACAAAATGCCTGGTCTCTCTGGCTACGGTTTGCCCACGTCGCAGAACATTCCGCTGCCTGGTCACTTCAAAGGTAAGTGCCTTTTCAACACCCTTATATGAGGAGATATTTTTTACCTCAACCCGTTCTGACCCTTTTAATGAGATATTCGCATCTACACGAAGAGATCCTTCTTTTTCTGAGTCAAACACGTTCAGATATTCAAGGGTTGCCCGAAGTTTGTTGAGGAATTTTCTGGCCTCTTTCGGGGACCGGAGATCTGGTTCGGTGACAATCTCAATAAGTGGAATTCCGGCTCGGTTATAGTCAACAAGGGTGTATTTCCCCCGGTCAGTGGTACCCATGTGAACTGAACGGCCGGGATCCTCCTCGAGATGGATTCTGGTGATACGGATCTCTTTCTCCCCGTCATCTCCATCGATGAGAAGTTTTCCCCACTCTGCAAGGGGTTTATCATACTGCGTGATCTGGTATGCTTTATTCAGATCAGGGTAAAAGTAATTTTTCCGTGAGAACTCAGATTCATCCCGGATGGTACAGTTTAATGCCTTTGCAACCTTTAATGCAAATTCGATGGCTCGCTTGTTTACCATCGGCATACTGCCAGGAAGTCCCAGACAGACCGGACAGGTATGAGTGTTCGGTTCATTGTCACGAAAATCAGTAGAACAACTGCAGAACATCTTGGATTTCGTGTCCAACTGACAGTGAATCTCCAGACCGATGATCGTCTCCCGCTCTTCCATTATGACACCTCCTGCTCGAAAGCATATGCAGTGTCTATGATCCGCTCATCCTCGAAATAGCGTCCAATCAACTGAAGACCGACTGGCATATTATCAACCGTTCCACAAGGGACTGATAATGCCGGCACGCCAGCAAGATTTGCCGGGACGGTGAGGATATCAGAAAGATACATCTGCAGTGGATCACTCTTCTCACCAAGTTTGAAGGCAATGTCTGGCATTGTCGGTCCTGCAATGACATCAACATCCCTGAAGATACGCTCAAAATCATCCCTGACCATCTGGCGTGCTGTCTGTGCCTTCTGGTAATATCTCCCATAATATCCGGCTGCAAGAGAGAAAGTTCCCAGAATGATCCGGCGACGGACCTCTTTGCCAAATCCATCTTTTCTCTGGTCTGAGTAGGCATCATGCCAACTTTTCAGTGTCTCGATTGCCGGCCCATACCTGACCCCGTCAAACCTGGCAAGGTTACTGGATGCCTCACTGGTACAGGTAACATAGTAGGCTGAAAGAGCATATTTCATGGAAGGCATCGTACATGGCACTGCTTCAGCACCTAGAGACTCCAGGGTCTTTATTGCCGTTCTCACAACATCAGCAACTTTTGGATTGACTCCTTCTCCAAAAAACTCTTCGGGCATTCCTATTTTCAGACCATTCATGTCTGATGAAGGGGTATGTGAATATGGTTTGTTTACCGATGTGGCATCACGCGGGTCATGTCCGGCTATGACAGCATACAGTTTTGAAAGAGTTGTTACATCCCGAGCCATCGGACCAATCTGTTCCAAAGAGTTTGCATATGCGATAAGTCCAAACCTGGACACCCTGCCATACGTAGGCTTTAGACCGACTATGCCACAAAAAGCTGCAGGACACCTGATGGATCCTCCGGTGTCTGAACCAATTGCACAGTCTACAAGATGTGCAGCAACAGCAGCTGCAGAACCCCCTGAGGAACCACCTGGAACACGGGTATGGTCCAGAGGATTGAATGTCGGACCAAAGGCACTATTTTCAGTAGTGGTGCCCATCCCGAACTCATCCATATTCGTTTTTCCAACAATTGCCGCTCCGGCATCTTTTAAAAGGGTCACCACATGAGCATCATAGGGAGGGATATATCCCTTCAGTATTTTTGAGGCACATGTCGTTTCAATCCCTTTTGTTGAGATATTGTCTTTTACTGCAACGGTAACTCCGGAAAGCGGACCATCGCCATACGATACCGTCGGGATAGTGGTGATAAATGCATGAACAGCATCATCCGGCTTAAAGGATATGGTCTTCACGTTACATCACCCGTGGAGCTTTAAAGTATCCTTTTTCCGTCTGACCTGCATTCTGAAGGGATTCCTCCTGGGTGAGGGAGGGAAGAACTTCATCGTCACGAAGAATATTATATCGTTCACGAATGAAGGGCTGGTTCTGGTCAAGAGTATCAAGAACTGCAAAATATTCCAGGATGCCTGAGCACTGAGATGTAAATTCTGAAATTTCTGAATCATCAATGCCGACATCAGCGAGTTTTGCTATTTTTCTGACGTCTTCTGCGGTAACCATTGTACTTTTATGTCCTCCTGATATGTGTTATGAAATCTGAAACAGAGCTGTGATAACCATTCTGCCGGGCAATCCGTTTTATCTCTTTCCAGATCCCTGTCCCGTACTGCATGGCTTTTTTCTCGTAATATGCATACGATTCAGGCATATAGAGGCTGGCGACCTCACGAAGTGGTTTTTTTCTGACACCACCCTGTACCCGTTCAGTCGGGGGGATTGCCTGTGCAGCGCATACGACCCTGATATCAAGGTATGGCATTGACAGGTAGGCACCCATTGACCGTGCAATACCCTGATCCCGCTTGCCTTGTCGTGATAATGAGTCAAAATCACGGGCGAATACTTCATCAAGGAGGTGAGGCGGAGTTTCAAGATATCTGGCATACCCACCAAAGACTTCGTCTGCACCCTGCCCGGTAAGTATACGCTCATACCCCAGGTCTTGTGCGGTTTCTGCAACAAAATAGAGCGTCGTTCCTATGGCAACATCAACCGGATTTGGATCATGAATAAGGGATATGACAACCGGGAGTGCATCTGCGACATCTTGTGGCGTAACGGTTCGGACGTGGAGGGATAGGTCAAGTATCGTTGCTACTTCAGTTGCCTGCCTGATATCATGGCACCCCTCCATTCCTACAACAAGGCATGGTCTTTGTGCTACAGCAGCAACAAGGGCTGAGTCAACCCCTCCGGATAGAGCAGTAATTCCTGTATCTGACCTGATTTCAATAGCTGATCTAATTGCATCAGCCAGAGGGAGATTCTGGCAGGGTGGATGGACTGTCCCAACTGCTTTACCATCACACATGATTGACCCAGCCGGACATGGACCGGGGATAATTCCATACTGATCCCGGGCAGAGCATGTTCCATATTCCAGGTAAAATTCACCATTAAACCGGGAAACAAGAGAAGGATTGCGCTCAAGTACCTGCTCTAATTCTTCTGGTGATAATTTTTTACCTTCCAGCTCAATCCAACCGGTCAGATGCATACGTCTCAGGACATGAACCACGATCTACATAAATGTGATCCGAATATCTCTTCCACCATAAGATCACATGAGACAGACTTTTTACGTGACGATGTAAATACCTCGGAAGAGTTGTGCAGATATGTATGGGGGAGGAACGGTGATGAGAGGAATAGCACTGATGGTTGTTCTGACGTTTGTGTGTGGGATTTGTGGGATTACATCAGGGCTGCCTCCGGGTTTTTGTCTTGGTGATGATGGTTCTCTTGCGCTTGGCGTGTTTGCCCCACAAAAAACACCATCCGGGGAGGAGAGTATTCTTCTTAATGAGATTCAGGCTTTCAGGGATTCCTCAGGAAAAAATCCGGCACTTGGTGTTTTTTCTGATGAATGGATGACGGATAGGAAATTTCCGTCAGAAAGTGCTTCAATCCTTCGAAACGAGGGGATGGTTCCTTATATCCGGCTTATGATGCGAAGTACAGATACACCATATCAGAAAGAACCGCTCTATACTCTGAATAATATTGCACTTGGAAAGTTTGACGGAGAACTTCGGGCATGGGCTCGTGAGGCACGTTCGTTTGGCTCGCCAATCCTGATTGAATACGGGACTGAGATAAACCAGTGGGGATATCCCTGGAACGGATACTGGAATGGAGAAAAAAAAGGTCTGGATTCTTTCCGTGATGCGTACCGTCACATCGTCACGATTATGAAAGAAGAGGGGGCTTCGAATCTGATCTGGATATATCATGTAAATGCAGAAAGCCAGCCTGTAGAAGAATGGAATAATATGTCCCTGTATTACCCTGGAGATGAATACTGTGACTTGGTAGCGATCTCTTTGTTTGGAACAAAAAAACCCTTTGAGGCTGGAACGAAACCATTTAAAGAGACATTGGATGCTACCATATACACCCTGCAGAACGGATCGATACAGAAACCCATTCTGCTTATAACAGGAACAGACGTGCAGGGCCGGTTTGCCGATCCGTCCACATTTGTAACGAATGTACTCTCCCCATTATCAGAAAAAGTATGGCCACAGGTAAAGGCCCTAATCTGGCTCAATGCAGCATGGAAGAATGATAATAATCCCCTTCATGATACGTCTATGAGACTACAGGATAATTCAACAGTTGCGAATGCTTTCAAAACCAGTCTTCAATCTATCCAGGTTCAGGAACATCTGACCTGTTCCTGATTTTTGTAATAATATGCGATCAGGATGCGGGCTTTCTCCTCTGATTTCGCCTGGTTGTCGGATTCTTATTTTAGGGAGTTACCCATCTGTTTTGTCTCTAAAAGCTGGAGAGTATTATGCAAATCCCCGAAACATGTTCTGGAACATTATCGAATCAATATTTTCGATACCTCTTACTCTGCCTTATAAAGAACGTACTTCCCTCATTCTTGCCAGGAATGTTGGCTTATGGGATGTGTATAGCTCTTGCGATCGGGAGAGAAGTGCAGATATTAGAATTAAAAACCCAGAACCAAATGACATCCGGTGGATTATCTCTCAATATCCAACAATCGATGTAATTTTTCTAAATGGTCGTGAGGCAGAAAAAGGATTTAAAAAATTTTTTCCTGATATTTCTATTGCAACTAGGTATCTTCCTTCTTCAAGTCCGGCACATGCCGTGCGGCTTTCGGAAAAAATTGAGAAATGGAACGTGATAAACGAGATTAATTAACTTGACTTATCGTCTCTTTCCGGCGTAGGTTGCCTTTGAACCGAGTTCTTCGTGAATTCTGATAAGCTGATTATATTTTTCAACCCGTTCTCCTCTGCATGGTGCTCCGGTTTTGATTTGTCCGGTCCCAAGGCTAACTGAAAGGTCGGCAATAAATGAATCTACCGTTTCACCGCTTCGGTGTGATATCATTGAATTCCATCCGGCATTGCGTGCCATGGTTACTGCTGCAATGGTCTCTGTGATGGTTCCAATCTGGTTGAGCTTAATAAGTACTGCATTTGCTGCTTTTTCTGATATACCACGGGAGATTCTTTTTGTGTTTGTGACAAAGAGGTCATCTCCGACCAGTTGTACCTTCTTTCCGATGGCTTTGGTCATTGCAATCCAGCCATCCCAGTCATCTTCTGCAAGCCCGTCTTCGATAGAAATGACCGGGTATGCTGCGGTAAGATCCTGGTAATATCCTGCCATCTCTTCAGATGAAAGTTTTTTCCCTTCACTTTTTAGTTCATATGTTCCATCAATGAAAAATTCACTTGATGCCGGATCAAGGGCAAGGGCAATATCAGAACCTGGTTTATATCCTGCTGCCTCTATTGCTTCTGTGATAAAATCAAGTGGAGCCCGGTTTGATGGAACTTTAGGTGCAAAACCCCCTTCATCGCCGACACCAGTGCTGAGACCTTGTTTTTTCAGGATCGATTTTAAGGAATGATAAACTTCACAGCCCCACCTGACTGCTTCTGGAAAATTCGGGGCTCCAACAGGAGCAATCATATACTCTTGGAAATCAGCTCCCTGCCAGTTTGCATGTGCTCCCCCATTTAAGATGTTCATATAGGGAACCGGAAGAAGATAATTCCGTTCTGACAGGTGTTCATACAGGGGAACCTGTAACGCCTGTGCAGCTGCTCTTGCAACTGCCATTGATACTGGAAGAAGAGCATTTGCACCAATTCGTCCTTTATTTTCTGTTCCATCAATGGATATCAGGGAATTGTCAACCGCTGCTTGATCTGTTCCATCCATTCCGGTTAATGCTTTCCGGATATCGGTATTGATAGCTTCTACGACTTTCCGAACACCTTTCCCAAGGAACCGGGAATCTCCATCGCGTCTCTCAATTGCTTCATGTGTTCCGGTTGAGGCCCCGGATGGACAAGCTGCCCTTCCAAAATAACCTCCGACCAGTGTTACGTCAACTTCAACCGTGGGATTTCCACGGGAATCAATAATTTCTCTTCCGATTACTTTCTCAATCTGAACCATACGAATAACCTCATTATGCTCCGATACTTGCAAGACTACAGGATTCTGTTACATATACCCAGTAGGAGTGAGTTGGGAGCAACATCCGTGAATCTGCCTGTTCATTTGATCCGCCATTCACTATGGTGGTCTCAAATTGCTGGACTGCTGGATCCCACCCGATAACTTCTGTCCAGGCATTTCGAATGGAAAGAAGTGAATCACGTGCTGAAGCAGGAGTATTTCCTGTAAATCCAAACATGTTCCAACCGGCTGTCATATCCTTAACAGGTGGGACCTGGAGTGGATCATCGGAAAATTGTAATTTTACCGTAGATGGTGATGATGAATATACCCAGTACCCTTCGAGCGGGAGAATTTTTTCATCTGCAGTCAGGTCATTCCACCCACCATCTTTCTGGTTGTATGTCCAGATACTATGACCTGCTGATTCTAGACCGGTAAAAATCGCGGCAGTATTTGAGTCATCAGCAAGTCTGCGGGGGACAGACATAAAATTCCATCCCTGGACGAGATCAATTGAACCGCTTAAATAATCAGTGTCAATATTCAGAGCAGGAGGTTCTGCAAGAGTTGTAATCTCTCCTGCACTGGCATTTTCCTCTCCGTATACAAGTCCGGTGCACAAGCATAGAAGAATGCACCCAAACCAGAGTAACCATATTTTTTTCATCTCGTCCATTCCTTATCGTCTGGATACAAATTTCTGTGTAAATATATTTCTTTCTGTCGTCATGATGAGATATTCTCATCATATACGCCTGACAAATGCTCTTTTGTGAATACACATATCCTTCCTTTGTCACAGGATCTCTTTGACCTTGATCTTACTCTTTCTTGTGGACAGATATTTGGCTGGAAAAAAACCGGTGATATGTGGAGCGGAGTCCATAAAGGGAGCATTGTTTCTCTCATTCAAAATGATGAAGGTATCGTGTACTCCGGGATTAGTGAGTCAGCGCTTTTTCGGTTTTTAGGACTTCATGATGATATGAAAAAGATTCATTCCTCAATAGAGGAACATATTTTCGCATACCGAAACGGACCGGATAACTTCTTTTCTACGCAGTATGAACTATCAAAAAGGCTTCGAATTTTACGGCAGGATCCCTGGGAGTGCCTGGTCAGTTTTATCTGTTCAGCAAATTCAAATGTCCGGACGATAGGAAAACGCATCAATCTCATCCTGGACAGGCACGGTACCTCATGCGGTAAAGGAAAATGCAAATTTCCGGATCCCTGTGTGCTTGCATCTTGTAGTGAGCAGGAACTTCGTGATTGTCTGGCTGGGTACCGGGCTCCATATCTTATTAAAACTGCCAAATACATCAGTACTCATCCGGATTTTTTACCGTCTATTGCACAAATGTCATATCTGGATGCAAAAAGAGCTCTGATGGTGTTATCTGGTGTAGGTCCAAAGGTTGCTGATTGTGTTCTTTTGTTTGCATTTGAGCGTCTTGAGGCGGTCCCCATTGATATAAGGATTCGATCCATCATTGAACATCAGTATGCCCCCATTATAAAATTTCAAAAAACCGGTAGATATTCGTATGATGATCTCTCCCTGTTTTGTCAGGAATACTTTGGTCCTTATGCAGGATATGCTCAGCAATTTTTATTTGCGACCAGGGATTTTTAAAAAATTACCATATCCGGAGTATTATCATGTACACCAGATATGCGCATGTTGCTGTTAGTGGTATGGTAATAATCCAGGCAGTTACAATTTGCCTCACGATAGACCATTGAACTGCCGCACTTCCCTGGGTTGCGCCAACACCCATGATACATCCGCTAATAGCATGAGTGCTTGACACCGGGACACCAAAAATCGTGACAAACAACAGAACAAGTCCTCCTCCGGTTTCAGCACAAAATCCCTGGTATGGCCGAAGATGGGTAATCCGCTTTGCCATAGTCTGCACTATCTTCCATCCCCCGGTCAGGGTTCCAAGTGATATTGCAGCACTTGATGTCAGGATTACCCAGAGAGGAACCTGAAAATCAGATAAAACACCGGCGGTCACGAGCATTGCTGTGATTATACCCATAGCATGCTGGGCATCATTGCTTCCATGGCCGATACTGTAAAATGAAGCGGAGACTATCTGAAGTTTATTAAAAATTTTGTTCATCAATCGTTGATCCTGATTTCTACAGAGTCGTATTGTCAGACATCCAAAGAGGAATGCTCCGGCAAAACCAAGAGAAGGGGATATGACGATGAATAGGATGATTCCAAGTAGTCCGCTTATAGGAAGTACCTGGAGAATAATACACAGGGGGATGGTGAATACAAACCCGAAAAGTCCACCAATGCCAAGATAGCTTTTGATGTCCGGTTCATCTTTTATCTTCGCAAGCCCTGTCAGAAAAATCGCTCCGATGATTGCTCCAATTATTCCATAGAGAATAACACCACCGATAAGAGAAAGAGAAGGAAGGATAACGACATCTATCCCACCATATGCTACAGCTGTTCCAATCAGACCTCCAATCATTGCATGGGTGGATGATATTGGAATTCCGATATATGCTGTTGCATAAATCCAAAATGATGCAACTAATATTCCGACAATTATCACTTCCAGGGTAAGCCAGCCAGGTGTAATAATTCCTTTTCCTATAGTTTTTGCAATTGCAGTTGTGAAGAATAACGGTCCAATGAGGTTAAAAAAAGCTGCCAGACATACAGCCTGTATCGGTGTTAAGACCTTTGTTGCGACGATGGTAGAAATGGAATTAGCCGCATCATGAAGACCGTTTAAAAAATTAAAGATGAGAGCAATTGCAATACCAATGATGAGGATAACTTCCATACAAATCACGAATGCCTTATACTGATATCTGATAACACGTTCACAACATCTTCACATTTGTCAGTAGCAGTCTCCAGGCACTCGTAAATATCTTTTAATTTTATTGTGGTCATTGGGTCTTCCTGGGCAAAGAGACGCTGTATCGCCTGTGAAAGAAGATCATCTGCCATATTCTCAAGCCGGTTAACCTCAATGCCACAACTTTCAAGAGGGTTGTTTTTCCGAAACGACCTGATTCCTTTGACACCACATTCCAGCTGAACTGCAGAAAGGCGGATTAACTGGGCAAAATTTTGCATGGTTTTGTCAAAATCCTTTATTCCATAGATAAGGAGTTTTTCAGCAGAATCATCGATATAGTCCAGTACATCATCCAGAGCTGAAGCGAGCCGGGATATCTCCATTGGATCAAGTGGAGTGATAAAAGTCCGGTTTAACTGTTCGTAGATCTCATGTGTAATCAAATCACCCTGATGTTCCAGATCTTTAATTTCTTTATAGGTTGTTTCAGGATCTTTTTCTTTCGTTACAATCTGTTCCAGTTTGACAGCCGCCTGCACCACAATACCGGCCAGTTGTTCAAAAAGGTCAAAAAATACTTTGTCCTGTGGTACCAACCATTCCTTAATTCCCACAGTAATCGGAACAAATATTGCGTCTATACGTAAAAAGACACCGGTCTGTTATCTCATATAGTTAAGGATGAACAGGCTGGTCTTCATAACACCTGAATATATGAAATACAGGATTGCAGAGGCTGATACTGCAAGAGGAAATGTTACTATCCAGGTGGTAACAATGTCCCTGACCACTTTCCAGTCAACTGCAGTTTTGCCTCGTGTCGCTCCAACGCCAACAATTGATCCACTAATGATGTGGGTTGAGGAGGTCGGAATACCAGTAATCGTAAGAGCGGAAATGACAAGACCGCCTGCTGAGGATGCGCAAAATCCCTGATATGGTCGGATTCTGGTAATTCCTTTAGCCATTTTTGTAATGACATTCCATCCGCCAAAAACGGTACCTGCTCCGATAGCAAGTGCCGATCCTGCCATTACCCAGAATGGGGCAGTAAATCCTTCGCTCAATCCCCCGGCGATGAAGAGCGCAGCGATTATACCCACCGCATGGAGCCCGTCATTTGCTCCATGACCAATTGCCTGGACTCCTCCAGCAACAACCTGGAGAGGAAAGAAGATCTTGTTTCTTGCGGATTGATGGGAAAACCTAAAGATATATGATACTACGATATCAAGGAAAAAACCCCCAAGAAAGCCGATTGTTGGTGAAATTATGATAAAGATAAAAATTGCAAGCAGACCGCTCACGTGTAGCAGGCCGGCTGCCATGAGAGAGACGATCATGAGAGAAAAACCGCCGACAGCACCAGCTATGATGCCCAGACGGACAGATCCTTTCAGTGCCCAGAAAATAATCGCGAGAAACAGGCTCCCACAAACTGCTCCAAAAAAGCCAGCCAGTGCAACTGCTCGAATCATCTCAAAATCAGGCCATATTACTGTTGAAAAGCCAAAGGCTGCGATAGTAGATCCTACCATACATCCGATCAATGCATGGCTTGCAGAAATCGGAAAGCCTTTTGCGGTCAATACACTTAAAAGAAAAATTCCACAAAAAAGTGCCACTACCAGAACATCCGGAGTCAGTGCTCCGGGAACTACAACGCCGGTTCCGATGGTTTTTGCGATTGCAGTCGTTAATAAAAAAGGACCGGCGATATTGCACACTGCGGCAAGGAGAAGGGCATAGAGTGGTCGAAGAGCTCGGGTAGCCACAACTGTTGCGATAGAATTTCCTGCATCATTCAGACCATTTACAAAATTAAAAAGGAATGCTAGAAATATCCCGATAATAAAGATGTATTCCATGATTTCAGGTATGCCTGATCACGATCTCATTTAAAACATGACCGACATCATTACATTCCTGTAACACCTCTTCCAGGTTTTCATAAATATCTTTGAGTTTTATCACCTGAATCGGATCCTGCATGGTGAATAGTTCCGTGACTGCCGATGATAGCAGGTCGCTGGACCTATTCCAGACCTGGTTTATGGTAGCACAGGCGTTTTTTATCTCCCTGATCTCATCCCAGGATCCAAGAAGATGAACCCCCTTTTGTATTTCAATTGATGAAATGGCAATGTATTCAGCAAATTTTCCCAGATGTGGATATGATCCGGAGAGTTGATAATTACAAATCTGGTGAGCTACCCAGTCAATGATATCAATAACATCATCAAGTGCCTTGGCAAGCCGGTGTATCTCATCCGGTTCAAGAGGAGTTATTAAAGATTCCTCAAGTCGCTCAAAAATCTTCCTGAGAAGTTCGTCTGACTCATGTTCAAGTTGATGAATCTTCTGACATGTCTGTCCTGTTCTATGTTCAAGATCAGAAACCAGTTCGGTCAAATGAGCGGAAGCCTGAACTGTCTTATCAGATATTTCACGAAAAACCTGGAGAAAAAATTGATCTTCCGGGAGAATTATGTCCCGTATTCGCATATGCTCTGATAGTACCTGAAAGGATATGAGATATTCGGCTGTTCACCGTTATCATATAGCCATTGAAAGAGAGGGAGGAGAGAGTTATTCTGCATTGGTTCAATCAGGTCATGTTACCCATAATTTTAAAAAATTCATCTGCCGGAACCTTTGCAAGTTCGGGAAACGTTCTGTTTTGAACTGAATACCGCTGCATTACCTGGTACTCAAGCCATGCACCATAAAGCGATAACTGTGCGGTAACTCCCGATACCCTGGTTACATACTGGGGATCAGATCGATTCAACGCTGGAAGAAGGTTTAATTTCACGAGTTCAGATTGTACGGTCTGGTTGTATGCGGATCTTAAATACACGAGATCTGGAGATACATTATAGGAGTGCGTTTCATTCAGGTTCTTTTTCAAACGGATATTCGCGTATTCTACTGATAAGTTAAGCATATCCGGAATTGTGTAACTGACAGAATTATCGATTCTGCCTTTTATTTCGTAGAGATCCGGGATCCAGTACTGATTCATCATAAACAAAAATTCTGAATCATTTTCAGTAAAATTACCTGACATTCCGATATCTTCCCCATAACAGGGAAGAATACCGGTTAAGGTGAATAGCAGAATGGATGTGATGAGCAAATTCGTTGAGCATAACCGCATAATTATCTCCTATAAATTTCTACGTTATAAAGAGATTAACTCTGGAGACATTTGAAGGTATCAACCCCCACTATGCCCTGATGTGTTTCGAAGAAGCGGTATGACAAGTTAGATAGATGATACTATTAAGAAAATTCAGTGTCAAAATGTAAGGGCAGGTCGAGGCGTGATTTCTGAAGTCCGAGTACTCCATGTAGATGATGAGCCGGTTATTTGTGATTTAACAAAATTATTACTGGAAAAAGATGGGAAAATCAAGGTAGATGCGGTAACCTCTGCACATGTAGCCTTGGATCTAATCAAAAGCGGTTCGTATTCGTGCATAATATCTGATTATGAAATGCCTCAGATGAACGGACTTGATTTTTTAAAAGCTGTTCGTGATATAGACAAAGATATTCCCTTCATTTTGTTTTCCGGCAGAGGCAGAGAAACAGTTATCATTGATGCAATCAATTCCGGAGCTGATTTTTACATACAAAAAGGTGGCGAGACAAAAGCTCTCTTTGTCGAGCTCAATCATAAAGTCAATTATGCCATTCAGCAGAGAAACACGCGCAATGCCTTGAAGCGTCGTGACGGGATTCTTGAGGCAGTAAGTTTAGTTTCAAACCTTTTTTTGGGAGGTGAGGCATTTGATCGTGCATTACAGGAAGCAATTACCTTATTTGGTCTGGCAACAGAAGTGGATGCAGTCAGGCTGTTCAGACTCAAAACTGAAGAGGTGCAGGGAACTTGCCTGTCATATTTTTCCTACGAGGCTTCCTGGACCAGAGCCTCTGTTCAGAATCCTGTCACTGAGGAATATCTCAGAAAACACAAATTTTTTGAAGTTGATGAAATAATTGAGCGTCTCACGAGGGGAGAGACACTTATCTATGACTCTTCTCAAATCCAGAAGATGTCCATTAATTGGACGGAATATACGGCAAAAGCCATTGCGATTTTTCCTGTCTTTGTAAATCAACAGGTATGGGGTTTATTTTCTTTTGCAGATTACCTTGGAGATCGGAACTGGACCGGTGTGGAAATAGATGCTCTTCAGGCAGCTGCAGCCATGATTGGGTCTGCAATTCAGCAGGATCGGATGAAAAAGTCGCTCCTATCAGCAAAAGAGGAATATGCATCAATGTATGCCTTGATGCGGAGATTATGTGACACGGTTCCTGATGTTTTATGGGCTAAAGATAATGAAGGTTCATTTATTTTTGTAAATAAGGCAGGATCAGATTTTCTTGATGCAAGGGACACAACTGAACCGGTGGGGAAAAAAGAGGAAGATTTTCCCTGTGGCGTCATATATCACCCGCGTGAAGATAATGATGCAGATGCAATTTTTTGTGATCTTAAGGAGCGGATATCAGTACGCACCCGAACCGGACTGACTGAATTTGATATTATTACTGTTCCATTTGTGAATAATGAAGGCTCACAGATTGGTTCAGTGACATTGGGGCGGGATATCACCAGTTATTGTCAGATAGAAAAAGCTCTCAGACGATCCCAACATCGATATGAAAATATTATAGAAGCCATCAATATCGGTGTTATCCTGGTAGATAAAGAAGGGATAATCAGAGAAATAAATCCTTGTGCACAAGAACTCCTTGACATTCCAAAAGAAGATATCCTGAATAAACATCTGAATGTTCATCCGGTTCTTTGTAAACTTGAGATGTGTGATATGATCCGTGAGGTTGTGAATACCGGAAGGGGAATATCACGGATTATTTCAAATGAGGGTGTGAGTTCCTCCGGAGAACTATATTGTATGGTCCGGTTACTTGTCCCGGAAAATGGTGGTCCTGCGGAAGTGTTGATTACTCTTGATCCTCATCTCTCCTGGTAATCACAGAAGAGAGACAAGGTCACGGAGAATTGCAGCCGGATCTTCTGCCTTGACCACACTTGATGCGAGCAGAACACCCTCTGTGCCCAGTTCGACTGCAGTTTTCACACATGTTCCTGAATGAATACCTGCTCCGGTCAAAACTTTTACTGATGAATTGATATTTCTGACTGCATCAACAGAACCTGTGATAATCTCTGGGTTTGCTTCAGACACTGATATTTTTCCTCCGATTAATTCCGGGGGTTCTATTGCTACATAATCCGGACCCAGAGCAGCAAGCGCCTTCGTGGTTGCAACATTGTTTGAACAGACACAGGAGAGCATTTGTGCTTGGCGTAGGGCCGTAACATTCTTTTCGATGTCAGCAACAGAAAGCCGGTATTCAGAGTGGTTAACTAATGAACCGATGGCTCCGGCAGATTTTATTGCAGGTAGGGGCATCCGTCCGGTATGGGCCCCGGGTTCCACTGGGTCTACATGCTGGGCGAAGACAGGAATATCATAATGGTGGATAATAGGATGAATGTCCATATACAGCGGAGCAAGAGCGATGGTAATACCGGACTCGTCAGATACTTCCCTGGCTGCTCTGGCAATCCGGTGGGCTCCGTTACCTATTGATTCGGTATAACATTTAAGGTTGACCAGAACCAGTGGGGTTTTAAGAGTGGTCGGTTTCATAGGCCTATAGTTGGTTTTTGTATTACTTATCAGAAGCGGTGCGAGAGATAGTCTCTTGGTCCGTTCTTTCATTCCGGAGGAATTAACTTGGTTCTCTATTAGACGGGATATTCATCCATTATTGGTTTTCATCCCGCTTAACCCTCTCCGGTACCCGGATCTGGTAATACCACCATAACTCATCCGT
The DNA here is from genome assembly GCF_019263745.1 of Methanospirillum hungatei. Taxonomy (NCBI): domain Archaea; kingdom Methanobacteriati; phylum Methanobacteriota; class Methanomicrobia; order Methanomicrobiales; family Methanospirillaceae; genus Methanospirillum; species Methanospirillum purgamenti. The sequence goes on along the minus strand of NZ_CP077107.1, from coordinate 741,945 downwards.
ACAATTTGTTCTCGAATTTGCGCTTTTTCTTTATCATGAAGATTTGATTGGAGAACTTTTTTCCAAAGTCGTGTCATGTTTTCAGCATAATGCTCTCCACGATTTCTGGCATCAAGGATATATCGTCTGATACCAAGATTCTGAAGGGTAGTGACCTCGTCAATCAGAGAATGTTCGGATGAATTCATGATATGGGTTCTTCCGGAATGTTCACAGATAACAGGAAATGTATACTTTTTTTCATCCCGAATTACTAAACTCCGGTCTTTATTGACAGTTGTACATGCACACAGGTGGTCTTCTGATACTATCGCCTCAATCAGACCCTGACAACATATTGCCACATCTGGAGAAGACTGATTCTGTTGTGCCAATACATCACGAATCTCCTGCTCGGATAATTCAGGTGAAAGTGTACAAAACTCAAATTCCTTACATAAATACCGTGCTGCACTATTAGCAATTGGAAGTCCATAATACGACGATATTAAAGAACCCGGAAATTTTTCAGATAAGTACTCTCCCATTCCTACTGAATCTACTAAAAACCGGTGAGTTATGGAATATTGGTTATTTGTAATGAAATGGACGAAAGCTTCTAATTCATTCTGTCTGATGACGCCGGGTACCATAATCCCCCAACGGTCTGATTTTTCAGATAACCCATCAATGTTTTCTAACAGTGGATTCCAGAGTAGGTAAACCTGATCTGCTCCTGCTTGAAGAGCAGCAACAGCTTCAGATTTTGATGAAACAATCACTATCAACCATGAATCTGTGACTTGTTTTGGAAAATTCGTACGTATAGTACCAAGATAGTCCTGAATGCTTTTCTGTACCAATGAAATGGTATCAGGATGTGGAATCAGGGACTGGAGAATTGCCTCTTGTGCGGCATTGAGAATTTCTCGTCTGAGTGCATTTAACACCCTGACTGGAGCAAACCACCCCTCTTCACCGGATATAGAAATTCCCCGAAATGAAAAGAGCGTCCCTCCGGTTTTATTCAGTTGTTCTCGTACTTGATCCTGCGTGAGAGATCGCGTTTTGGCGGCTTCTACCTGTTCAGCACTGGTAAAAGTAAACTGGTGTGTGTGTGATGCATGATCTCTGACCTCCCCTGTCCCAAATATCTGTCCCTCTGGGGAAAAAACAATTGAACAAGAAATGGGATATGATCCGGAAAATTGTTCATCCGGATGAGAAAGGAGGTTGACAATCCTTTTTTCAAGTTCTTTCCGATTGGTAATGAATACTTGAGCGCCTTTGTACGCTTTGAAGGGAGAAGGAAGTTCAACGACGGTTCCATTTATGTCCGGATTTTCACGCAGAACCAGACCTTCTTCCCTCTCTCTATCCCTGATGACCAGACCATCTCCAGTACGGGGAATTATTTCAGAATTTAAATGGACCTGAACCTTTCCTTTCCAATATGATAATACAGTACCAATGAAATATCCCCGGTTTCCCGGGTAATCACGTCCCATTACCTCAGAACAGGTTGAACCACTGACATATCCGGAAGTAAACCCTCGTGAAAAGGCGATGGACAGATCTGCGAAATCTTCTGGTTGGGGGACAAATGTACCATTTTGAATTGCATCAAGGGCTTTTCGGTACGTGGATGTTACTATTCCCACATATTCTGGTGATCGCATCCTCCCTTCAATTTTTAAAGCTGCTACGGGAAGGTTGACAATATTATCCAGAACTGGATACAGGGCGAGATCTTTTGTAGAAAGAAGGTACCTTGAATTCTGAAAAGGATCTGCTTCATCTATCCTTCCCCATTTATCCGGTTTTCCGATAAGAAATTGGTACTGCTTTCTGCATGGTTGAGCACACATTCCTCTGTTTCCACTTCTTCCTCCAAGCAGAGAAGAGAAAAGACACCTACCTGAATATCCATAACACAGTGCACCATGAGCAAAAATCTCAAGATCCACATCTCTTCCGGAGCAGGCATCTGATATCGTTTTGATCTCTTCGCCTGATAACTCACGTGCGAGAACAATTCTCTTACAACCGTTTTTTGCAGCAAAGAGAGCTCCGGGAACATTGTGAACACCCATCTGGGTAGAGGCATGAAGGTGAAGTCCCGGGATTAGACGGTGTGCAAGAGACAATAATCCGATATCTTGCACAAGGACAGCATCGACACCTATGCGATATAGAAAAACGAGATATTTAAGAACATGTGGAATTTCCGATTCTGTAATGAGTGTATTAACTGTAACAAAGACCTGAATTCCACGAAGATGGGCATACCTGATTGCGTCTTCAAGTTCATCATCTGAAAAATTTGCTGCAAATTGACGTGCTCCAAATTGCCTGCCTCCAAGATACACAGCATCAGCCCCGGCAGCACAGGCTGCTTTTAAAGCATCAGGTGATCCTGCAGGAGCAAGGAGAAGTGGGATATGCGGATTCATGCCATTCAGAACCCTGGTTTTTTGTCAGGATCAATTTTTCTTTGTTCAAGAAGAACGTCCATGAGAACAAGAGCCATCATTGCTTCTGCTACCGGCACAATTCTTACTGCAATACAGGGATCATGCCTTCCATGAACTGATAGGGTTTTTTCATATCCGTCGGTTCCAATAGTACGCTGAAGGGTTCGAATTGACGGGGTTGGCTTTACACTCAGCCTTACCAGGATTTCCTGTCCAGTGGATATACCACCCAGAATGCCTCCTGCATGATTTGAACAGTATCCTTCTGGTGTCATCTGATCATTATGTTCTGATCCGATCATCTTAGAAGCCTGCACCCCTGATCCAATCTCGACTGCTTTCACACCTCCAATTCCCATCATTGCATACGCGATTCGTGCATCGAGTTTTCCAAATACAGGATCACCAAGGCCTGCTGGGCATCCGGATACCTGAAGTTGTACTATGCCTCCGATAGATTCTCCAGTATCCCGGGCATCACGGATGGCTTTTTCAATTGCATCCGAATTCGTTTCTCCGTGCACTTCAATGAGTGATCCGGAGATTATTATGCCCTTTTTTTGAAGGTAGAGGCGTGCGACTGCACCGGCAGCGACACGGGCTGCAGTCTCCCGACCTGAACTTCGTCCTCCTCCCCGATGATCCCGAATGCCATATTTTTGAAGATATCCGCGATCAGCATGACCTGGCCTGAATATTTCTTTGAGTTCATCATAGTCAGAAGATTTCATCGAGGTATTATGAATGAGCAGACAGATTGGTGTGCCTAGTGTTTTTCCTTCAAATACACCGGAGAGTATCTGAACAGCATCAGCCTCCTGTCTAGGAGTGACCAGATCACACTGACCCGGCCGACGCTTATCCAGAAAGATCTGAATGTCAGTTTCAGAAATTGAAAATCCCGGAGGGCAACCATCGATCACTACTCCAATGGCTGCTCCATGACTTTCACCAAAGGTGGTAACCTTGAAATTGGATCCAAACGTATTCACCCAAGCATCTCCCTGATTCGTGATACTGGTGCTTCAATTCCTGTGAGGATTCTGAATTGTTCAGCAAGCTGATGAATGAACATCTCCGTACCGGGGATTACTGAACATCCGGTTGCGAGGGCTGCCTGAAGCAGGGGTGTATCTTTTGGTGTGTATACCAGATCAAAAACTTTCATCTCTGGTTTTAATGCCTGTGGAGGAATTGGAATATTCGGATCTTTCCCCATACCGACAGGAGTGGTGTTAATAATGAGGTCTGGAGAAAATTTTCCGATATCCTCCAGCATTCCTGTCTCTGCTCCGGTTTTTCGTGCAAGGTGTATTGCACGCTCAGGTGAACGGTTTAAGATGACGGGGGTATATCCTCGCATGGAAACAGCATACACTGCTGCTGCAGCTGCTCCACCTGCTCCCAAAATAGCGGCCTTTTCACCAGTAACACCTTCTAGTGGACGATAAATCCCTTTCCAGTCAGTATTGTATCCAAATTTCTCATCATTCAGAATAAGGACCGTATTTACAGCACCAATGGATTCTGCATCATGTTTCACTTCATCAAGATGAGGCATAATTGTGACTTTATGAGGAATCGTAACTGAAAGGCCCCGGACACCAGTTTCTGGGAGAGATTGTAAAAAATCTCCCGGATCTTTTTGTTCAAACCAGGTATAGTGAGCAGGAATTCCATAATCTGCAAACAGGTGATTATAGATAGCAGGACTCTTACTATGCATGCAGGGATATCCAAGGATACCATACAGAAAAATATCTGAGCACCCTGCATTCTTTTTCAGATGGATCTTTTCTCCTGATGGAATTGAGGTTTGTATCACTGATGAGATTAATTTCATCCGCTTTTCAGGATTACATATCCCGCTTTGTATCAACTCAAGAATCTGAGTAGCAGCTTCCCGGGCTGTTGTCGTACTCGTATCCAGCACAAAATCTGCAGCACTACGGTAAGTCGGCATCCGCTCTTCCAGGACATTTTCTATCTCTTCCTTGGGAGGAAGTCCGGTAAGTGATGGCCTGTCAGTTTTATGAATTCGCTTGAAAATAATCTCTGGCTTTGAAGTCAGAAGGACAATCACACTGTTCATTCGGAGCATCTGCACGTTAGCAGGACGAATAACAGCTCCTCCTCCGGTACTGATAATCCCGGCTCCGGATGGGATTCGTGCTATGACATGTTGTTCTATCTCACGAAATCCTGCTTCTCCTTCTGAATTAAAAATTTCCGGTATTGTTTTACCGGTTGCATCAACGATCAACTGATCTGTATCTAGGTGGCTTTGTCCGGTTTGGAGAGCAAGAGCTTTTCCAATACTGCTTTTTCCTGTTCCCCGGTATCCGATTAGCACAATACGGCGTTTTGCCATATTCGTCGTAACTCCTCCCAAAATCCTGGATATGATTTTGTCACGCATCCGGCATCAAGGATTGTGACACCACCGATAAAACATCCCAGTATTGCAAAGCTCATTGCAGTCCTGTGATCATTGTGAGGGTGTATTACTCCTCCATGAAGGGGTGCAGGATGAATGGTGATAGCATCTTCATCAGTCTCAATAATTCCTCCAAGAGAGCGAAGCCCGTTAGCAATCGCTGCAATCCGGTCACTTTCTTTTATCCGGAGATGATGAACACCGGTAATGCGAGTCGTTGTGATAGCAGTTGCAGCAACCATGCAGACTGTCTGCACAATATCCGGGCAGTCCGCCATATTTACCTCAATTCCGGTTAGAGGTTTATCCATATCACGGGTGATTGTGATGGAGTTTTTCTCTTTTGAACATGTACACCCCATCTTTTCAAGAATGTCCACAAGCCTTCGGTCACCCTGGGTGGAGAATGGATTTAGGTCGGAAACGGTTGCGGTTCCTCCGCATAGAGCGGCAAGCGCAAACCAGTATGATGCAGATGAAAAATCTCCCTCGATTTGGTACGTTCGTGGTTTATACTGGTAGTCAGGTGATACAATAAACACCGTCTCCCCTGATGGATTTTCATCAACGACCACTTTCGCACCAAATGCATGCATACTATGAATCGTCATCAGAATGTACGGAAGAGAAACCGGTTCTCCAATAAGATGTATCCGAGTCTCCTGGTTTGCATATGGGGCTGCAATCAGGAGTGATGAGATAAACTGGCTTGATATGCTGCCATCAATTGAGATATCCCCTCCGGGGATTGAACCCTCTATCCTGATCGGGGGACAACCTGGATGGTTCAGGGAGGAAATTTTGGCTCCGGCTGTGTTCAGTGTGTCAATAAGAGGACCAAGTGGCCGTTCCTGCATCCGTGCACTTCCGGTAAGGGTAACCGGTCCATCAGCAAGAAGGGATATTGCAGTCAAAAGCCGCATTGAGGTTCCGGAATCCTGAATGTTTATCTCTTCTGCAGGTGAAGTGAGAACACCCCCTTTCCCCTGCACCTTAATGCTCTCTCTTCCCCACTCCAGACATATTCCTAACTGCATGAGAGCCCGTGCAGTCATCCTGGTATCATCAGCATCCAGTTGCCCGATTATTTCCGACTCTCCGTTAGCTAAGGCTGCGATTATCAATGCCCGGTGAGTGAAACTTTTTGAGGGAGGAGCAATGCAGGATAAATGAACCGGTCCGCATGCACCGATTGTTATCTGCATGGATCATCTCCGATAACATGATAGCATCCAAGATGCTTTACTTTTGTAATGGTAGAAATCTTCTCAATTGCACGTTTCCAATCTCCTTCACATTCCAGATCGATGAAGAAAACATAATTTCCCATGCAACGTTTTGAGGGACGTGATTCAATCCGGGTCAGGTTGACCCCAATATCTTTAAAAGGACTTAGCAGATCATAAAGCAGTCCTGCCCGGTTTTCTCCGGGATCTATGATTATGCTACACTTTTTAGGATTTACACCCGTTCCTGGAGTTTTTGAGATTACTATAAACCGGGTGATATTATCCGGATTATTTTCAATATTATCTGCAAGGATTGGGATTTCTGATTGTTGTGCCAGAGTACTTGAGATGATCGCTGCAGAACCGACTCGCTGCTTTTGAGCATTCGCACTTGCGGCATTACTTTCAGTATGGATGACCTGAATACCAAGAGTATCTATAAATTTACTACATTGTTCATGACTTTGGGGATGGGCAAAAATCACTTCAATGCTTTCTTTTGGAGCATCTGATGCATAACTGTGATGGATGTGCAGGTAATGTTCGGAGGTAATAAAAACATCATGGAGCATCAGACCATCCATTGTTGCAATGACACCACCTGCTTCACTGTTTTCAATTGGAACAAGTCCGGGAATGCCGGTCTTTTCAACTTCAGAAAATACCCGGCCTATTGATGGAACAAGAATTATTGAACTGTCCATTGTGCGGGCGAGGTCATGAGAAAATGTTCCTTCAGGCCCGAGTGTAATAAGAGTCATTGGTTCACCATAGCATGGATAAGATGATCGGTTTCTTTTTGTGCCTGATCACAGAAGGGACCAAACCATTCCCGTGATGCAAGAAATTCGGCTGTAAACCCATTCCTATCACCACGAGTGATCATTTCGAGAATTTCTTTTGCTGCTTCTTCACATGTTTCCAGAACTGATGGTACACTAGGATTCAGACAAAGAATATCTGCATACAGATCGGGGTTTTGTGAAAGCAGTCTTCCGGCAATTCCTGTCTCAATCCGGTATACCGGGCTCATATACAATTCTGTGTCTGCAGGTGATATCCCGAGTCTTCGCATTGTTCCTGCGAGGAGAATGGCTTTAAAGTGGGTAAGTCCCTGGATAACTGCCATCATCCGATCATGTTCCTCAGGTGTGGTTCTGGTTACTCTGGCACCCTGGAATGTGAAGATATCTTCAAAGAATCGGATATTTTCTTCAACACACCGTGTCGGAGTAGCAACAATAGTTTGTCCCTGGATTGTACCAACCGTCGGACCAAACATAGGATGAAATCCAATAACCTGTGCATGGGAGGAGAGCATTGCATGAACCGGTCCGACTTTTATCGAGGTCAGATCGGCCAGTATCTGATCTTCCCGAAGGAGGGGTGAAATATCATTGATGACTGGTATAGTGTCCCGAATTGGGACTGATACAATTATGACATCTGCAAGACGGGCAATATCTTCTTTTGTAATTTCTGTTTTTCTGCCGACAATAAGTACTTCATGACCGGCTTTTTCAAAGACCTGTGAAAACAGGTTTCCCATACCTCCTGTCCCGCCAATGATGCCTATCTTCATGTTATTTCTCAATAATGGTCTCATCAATTGCCATGCCGAAATGGCGGCCTCCACTCTCAACTTTTCCTAAAATGACATCTCCGGGGTTGAGTGAGGTGACCGATACTGCTGAATAATCTGGCTTTACAAGTCGGATTGTTTCTGCATTCTGTAAAATCACGGAGAGTTTTTGTCCTTCGCTTTCTGCTTCCACTAGAAAGAGTGGTCTTCGTTCAATTTTTACACGCCCGACAGTGGCCTCCCGGCAGGATCCGTTTCCATGAATAACCATCACCCGATCGCCTGCTTTCAGGTCGGCAAGGTATGCAGTCTTTCCGCCCGGAACCTGCAGGTACGCATGCACGCCACCGGCATTCACCCGAAATGGCCGGGGTGCAACATATGGATTAACCAGAGTTTCTGCATGAACCAGAAAAAATCCGGATGAAGTATTCCCAACCAGCATACCTTCCCCGTCAACCATCAGTGAACATGTATCAACACAGACTCGTTCACCCATTCCAGCTGGCTGTACTGCAGTAATGGTGAGTCTATTAAGTTGCTGACCACAGGTTCCTGACTGGACCATTCGGGAGATAGATCTGACAATGTCTGGATCATCAGTTTTAACAAGGACACCGGCGACACCTTTCTCAAGAACGGTAAGTGCTTGTTCTGCTTCTTTCAGATTCGTGACAACTGCAATGACATTGTCACCACAGGCAACCAGATTTTCAAGGGGAATGATGGTCCAGTCAGGTGTATGAACGATGATGCGACATATCTTTGCAGCCTCCATCGCAACAGCCTGATCTTCTGTATTCGATATTATTATCTCCTTGATATCCTGCTCCGGGATAAGATCTCCATCCGGGGCAATGACTGGTATACGCCCAAGCTCCCTGACCGGTCCGGCAGAATCAGCAACTACTCCGTCAGCACCTGATTCAAGTGCTGCTATTGCAAGATCCTTGTTCCATGGCCTGAGATCAACAAATACCTGTTTCATAATTCCTCAGACATTTTCCGGTTTGGTTCCTTCAAGAACAACCTTTGAAACATTGGATACAAATTTTGCTACATTATCTCGCTGGAAGGCATTTCTTCCCATGCAGACACCGGCACACTTTGCAAAGTGAACGGCATCGTAGATTGTTTTGTAGGTGTCAATATCTTCTCCTTTCTCACCACCGGCGATCAGAACCGGTATGGAGGATGCCTTTACTATCTTTGCAAATGTCTGAGGGTCTCCGGTGTAGTTTGTCTTGACAAGATCAGCACCCAGTTCTTCTGCAACACGAACCGCGTGGCCGACATGCCTCGGATCTGTCGGATCAATCCCTTCTCCCCGGGGGTATATCATTGCGAGAAGAGGAATCCCCCACCGGTTGCAATCCCGGACCACTTGTCCGGCAGATTCCATCATCTTAGACTCCTGAGGTGCACCTAGGTTGATATGAATGGAGACTGCATCTGCTCCCAGGGATACTGCCTCTTCAACAGTACAGATGAGGACTTTGTCATTTGGATCCGGGTTCATACTGGTCCCGGCTGAAAGATGGATGATGAGCCCGATATCCCTCCCTTTTCTGCGGTGTCCAGGACGGACAAGCCCTTTATGAAGGATAATTGCATTTGCTCCTCCATCAGACACCTCTGCAACAGTTTCGGTCATATTTAAAAGACCATCAATCTGCCCGAGTGTCATTCCATGATCCATAGGGATTATGACCGCTTTTCCTGTGTTCCGGTCCATTATCCGTTCCAGTCGAATCTGTTTTCCAATCATATCATACCACCTTTCAGCATCTCATTCACTTCAGAGGCACTCAACCCGTCATGTACGATCTTTGCACATGCCCGTACAAAAGCCGCCGGATTTGCATGTTGGAAAGCATTTCGTCCAATTGAGAGTCCGGCAGCACCACCTTCCATTGATCCTTCGATAAGTTCGAGTGTCGTGAGATCATCAGTTTTTGATCCACCTGCTACGACAACCGGGACCGGACATCCCCTGGTGACTTCCCGGAATGAATCAGGATCTCCGGTGTAGTTTGTTTTGACTAGATCTGCTCCAAGTTCTGCTGCAACCCTCGCAGCCAGACAGACGTGTTCGACAGCATGTTCATCCTTGATATTCCGACCACGGGGGTACATCATTGCCAGGAGCGGAACTCCCCATTCCATACATTCAATTGCAACTTTCCCAAGGTCAGTGAGCATCTTGGCTTCTGAATCCGCTCCGATATTTACATGCATAGAAACTGCATCTGCTCCCATTTTCAGAGCATTCGTTACAGAATTGACGAGAACTTTTTCATTTGGATCTGGTCCTATTGCTGTTGATGCTGACAGATGCAAAATTAGTCCGACATCATGACCACGCTGCCGGTGACCATGTAAAGCTAATCCTACATGACCAAGTACTGCATTTGCTCCACCTTCCGCAACCGAGTTTACCGCATCAGGAAGATCAACAAGTCCTTGTATTGGTCCAAGGGTTACACCATGGTCCATCGGAACTATGATTGTCTTTCTTGTGTTGCGGTTCATGATTCTTTCAAGTCTGATATCTTTCCCTCTCATAATAGATCACTCCAATTCCGGTACGAGTGATCACTCAGTACCAGAAAAATGAATAAAAACGAAAAAAGAACGTATAAAAGCGATAATCAAATGAATTCGTGTTCAAAATGAGTGACGGACTGGCTATGGCTGAGTTACTGTGTATTACAGTCTTCACGCCCTCCGCACAGTGTGTCATGATCAGGGGTCAATCGGACTGAATATAAATGTATCGTCGTCGTGCCATGATATGGCATGGCATGGTATGGAAGACACTGGCATGATTCAGGATCACGCATAGAAAAATAGAGAAATTACTTCTTCGCCTTCTTAATCTGGATGACATCCCCCATTGTGGTGGTCATCCGTGCATGGTGAAGATCGGTTGGTTCTGATGAACCCTCATCGAGAAGACTGATATTGAGTGTTTTCTCTAATTTCTTTCGAACTTCATCTTCAGGAATCAGTTCGCCTTTTTCAATTTTCTTTACCAGGAGTTCTCGCTCCATCATTGCAAGGGCAAGATCTTTCTGGGTCATCCCCAGCTTCATCCGTGCATCCCGTATCCGGTCAGGGTAATCTTCAACAAGATCACCACCCATCCGGTCAAACAGATCTCTGGACCGTTGAGCAGGAGGTTTGCTGGCACCTGCATACCCGGATGGTCTCACAGACTGTGCTGCAGATGTTCGGGGAGCTCCCTGTACTTCAGTACCATATTTTGCACAGGCATTACACACCGAGAGCTCGGCCCCTTCGATCTTGATCCTTTTCAGAGGGCCTTTGGCTTCTGCGCCGCACATTTCACACTGCATTTTCGCAAACATCATATAGTCACTTACCCCTATATACCTGATTGATCAGATGGCAGAAGCAGCCCGTCACCCGGATGACATGAAGACTCCAGAGGAGTTATACCGGTACCTTGTAGACCGGGTTGCAGGAATGGAATCGCAAAACCAGGAATTGAAGGAGCAGATCCGGCAACTGGAGTCTGATAAGCGGTATGTCGAGACCCAGAAGATTCGATATGAGCGGGAGGTTCGCAAGCTCAAAAGCGAGATTGAACACCTGAAAACCCCCCCGCTTATTGTCGGCACCGTGACTGATATCATCGATTCCGGACGCGTCGTAGTACGCTCTAGTGCGGGGCCCAGGTTTCTTGTCAGGGTTTCCCAGGCAGTAAACCCGGATACCATAAAAGCAGGTGTCAGGTGCACGCTGAATCAGCAGTCCCTTGCGATTGTCGAAGTTCTTCCAGGCACCTATGATTCACAGGTATATGGCATGGAACTTGTCGATGCTCCAACCGAGACGTATGAAGATATTGGTGGTCTTGAAAAACAGATCATGGAGATTCGTGAATCGGTAGAACTGCCGATGACCAGACCGGATCTCTTTGAGAAGATCGGGATCAACCCGCCAAAAGGTGTCCTGCTCTATGGGCCTCCGGGAACGGGAAAAACCCTTCTCGCGAAGGCAGTAGCGCATGAAACACATGCAATCTTCCTGCATACCGTCGGTTCTGAACTTGTCCAGAAATATATTGGAGAAGGAGCACGTCTTGTCAGAGAACTATTTGACCTGGCAAAAGAAAAGGCTCCATCCATAGTATTTATTGACGAGATAGATGCAATCGGAGCATCACGCACAGAAGCTATGACTTCAGGAGATCGTGAGGTTCAGCGGACTCTCATGCAGCTTCTCGCGGCAATGGATGGTTTTGAGCCTCGTGGGGATGTGAAAATAATCGGCGCAACAAACCGGATCGATATTCTTGATGCAGCACTCCTGCGGCCGGGACGATTTGACCGGATTATTGAGATTCCTCTTCCTGATACCGGGGGCAGACATTCTATCCTGAAAGTCCATACCAGGTGCATGAATCTTGCAGATGATGTGGACCTTATGGAGATTGCCCAGCTCACCGAAGGAAGGAATGGAGCAGAACTGAATGCAATCTGCATGGAGGCCGGGATGTTTGCAATCCGAAAAGAGCATCCCCAGGTTTCTCACGAGGATTTCCTGACTGCTCTGAATAAATTCAGGTATGACTTAGAGAAAGATCACCGGCTTACTACTGCCGGTGTTATGTTTGCCTGATCTTTTCTTTTTTTACTGTTCTTTGTTAGGATGGACAAATTGGTGAACCGAAAATTCCTCTTCGGTGCAAATTACTTCAAAAAGGTATCCTCCCTGCGTCGTTTTCACCTGAGAGATACTCCCTGGAGGGGTTTGGGTTTTTAGAATTGTTCCATCTCCAACAACCCAGTACCACAATTTCCATGGCCAGGGATCAGGAAGTTTTTCACGGGTGGTATATCGTCCTGTCGCAAATGCAGCAGTGCAATATAGTTCTTTTGATATCTCAAATAAGTGTTCTGCTCCATATTTCCTGATAAAATATTTTAAATCAGATGCAAGGGAAAGTGCTGCTGATAGTGAACTTACCTGAATGAATATACCTACCGGTATTTCGAGCGGATTATAAAACCTGAGTGCATGCCAGGCTGTCTCGGATCTTCGCAACTCCTGGTAGATCCGAATTCCTGGTCTGCTGAATATCAGCAGATTCATAAAAAAGGTTAGCGGAACATCCGCTCTTCAATATCATGCTCTTCGCCACTAACTTTACTGATGGCATCAAGCAAATCCTGATTTGTCACTTCAAAAGCACTTTTTCGTACCGCAAACATACCTGCTTCCCGGCATACTGCCTGGATTTGTGCTCCGGTAAGGCCCTCGGTTAAGAGTGATATCTCTGCCAGATTTATGTCCGGAGAAAGTGTCATTTTCCTGGCGTGGATTTTGATGATTTCTTCCCGTGCAATGATGTCGGGAACCGGGATCTCAATAATCCGGTCAAATCGTCCAGGACGGAGAAGTGCTGCATCCAGCATATCAACCCGGTTGGTTGCTGCCATGATTCTGACATCTCCTCGGTTGTCAAATCCATCCATCTCGGCTAATAACTGCATAAGCGTTCTTTGAACTTCAGCACTACCACTGGTTCCGTCATTGGTTCTGGTAGTCCCTATAGCGTCAATTTCGTCAATAAATACAATAGATGGTGCCCGGTCACGTGCTAGTGAGAAGAGTTCACGGACCATCTGGGCTCCTTCTCCAATATATTTATGAACCAGTTCACTCCCGCTCATACGGATAAACGTTGCTTTTGCATTATGAGCTACCGCTTTTGCCAGAAGTGTTTTTCCTGTTCCCGGAGGTCCGTACAGAAGAATTCCTTTCGGTGGCTCAACTCCTATCCGCTCAAAGACCTCAGGCATGGTCAGGGGGTATTCTACTGCTTCCCTGATCTCCTCAATCTCACGTAAGAGCCCACCAACATACTCAAAGGTGACATCAGGTGACTCATCAAGCTCCATCACTCTGACTCGTGAGTCATACGTCTCTTCAAGAACTTTGACAACTGACAAAGCATTATTCACGGCAACTTTACATCCCGGATAGATGTAGGGGCGCAGCTCATCTGCAACAAGGGTAACATATTCCTGATTATTACCCATCTGACGCAGATAGATCTCACCATTTTCAAAAACATCCACAACCAGTGCTACAAAGAGGGGCATTCGTTTGAGCTGTGAATTTTCACGTTTCAGAACGGAATTTTCCTTGATTAATTCCTCTGAACGGATAGACAACTCAAGATTCTGGGCCTCCAGCTCCTGGATCCGGATCTGATAATGAATCTCATTTTCACAGGAGATACGTGCAAGAGGCTGTTCCATAGTACATAATTATCAAGTGGTCCTACTTATACGTGAGTGTGCATGATAATCCATGGACGCGGTATATCGCGTGGTATTGGAAAAGGGCCATTGCTCATAGGTCCTGATCCAATCTCATTTCTATCCGGCGTAGATCCGGAAACCGGAATAGTAATCGAACCAGGCCATCCTCTAAAAGGAACTGACATAACCGGTTCTGTTCTGGCGTTTGAGTATGGGAAAGGTTCAACAGTGGGGAGCTACATCCTCTATGCTCTCTCGCGCAATGGTCATGCTCCTGCTGCGATTATTAACAAGGAAGCAGAGACGATAATTGCAGTCGGGGCAATTATGGGAAAGATCCCCATGATAGATCGGATAGGAACTCCTCTGATTGATCTTCCGACAGGAAAGGAAGCAGAAGTAGATGGAAATACAGGAACACTGACAATTTTCGGATAAAAGGGTTATTGATTAGGACGTAAAGGAATATTCACGAACATATTTTTTGTCCAGATATGGAAATCCCCATTCGGTACAATATCCATCAAGGGTTTTTAGGTCGGTTATTACCTTTTTCCCATACTGATCTGTAAGATCCTGGTTTCTTCGATAATTTCCCAGTGATGCTGGATCTGATCCGGCATTTTTCCAATACACGGCCTGTTTTAGACTTGAAGCATATGATCCCTGAGAACGGATAAATCCGAGATATTTATTAAAAATTACTTCTTCTTTTGAAGTGAGTCCTGGGAAAACATTTTTCTCAGGGAGTGAGCGGTCAAGATGATATTCGTTGGTTAGCTCCTGGACTAGCGTTTCAAGAGCCAGAGCCTTATTTTGTATTCCTGCTGCATCCAGAGCACGATCTGATGCCCTGATATCCATATAGGCCTTTGTCAGTTCAGGGAATGTTTTTTCGATGAATGCTTTTAATTGCATTGAACCAGGTGTATCAGGTGTCATAACACGTTCTTGAACAGGTTCACCCAGGTTTTTCGTCATGACTGGTTTTTCTGTTACAGGTGAAGATGTTGTGGGTACAGGTTGTATCGGCCCGTTATCTGAGAGCGATCCAAGATCCTGGTTTATACATCCGGATGAAAGAATACAGATTATCATGAGGAATATTGCAATTAGCAATCCCTGATCCTTCATAACATCGGATAGGAGAACTGAGTATAAAAAAGTGATCTGGATCTGGGAGAGTTTATCCTGCATCATTCCCCCTCATGTCCCTTCATCTCTCATAGAATGAGATGAAAAATGACCCTATTTTGGTAGATGATACATGGGATTGATATCCTTTTCGCATCAAACCTTGAAATGTGGAACTCTTCACGATCATCCTGACCATCATGGGTCTTTGTATGTTCGAGATAATCTGCAGTATTGATAATGCAATAATTAATGCAGAAGTCCTCGGAACAATGCACCCAAAATACCGAAGATGGTTTCTTCTCTGGGGGATTTTATTTGCAGTCTTTCTTGTGCGGGGACTATTACCTCTTTTACTGGTCTGGCTTTCCACTCCGGATCTCACACCCTGGGAAGCCTTTACCGCGATGTTTAGTGATAATCCGGATGTCAAAGAAGCAATTGAGACATCATCCCCTATCCTGCTGATTGGAGGAGGAACATTTCTCATATTTCTCTTCTTTCACTGGCTTTTTCTCGAGGAGAAAAACTTCGGCCTGCGTGGAGAACGGTACTTTTTTTCTAAAGGAGTATGGTTTTACGCAGTGGTATCAATCCTGTTGATGGCTATTGTCTGGTTTGCAATTGAGAGAAATCCAATGATGGCTTTTGGTGCTGTTGTTGGATCAACGGCGTTTTTTATCGTTCATGGTTTCCGTCAGAATGCAGAGTTGCAGGAACAAAAACTCATGGGAGGGGATCTCTCTGATATCAGCAAGATCCTCTATCTTGAAGTTATCGATGCTACCTTCTCCATTGATGGAGTGCTTGGGGCATTCGCCTTTACCATGTCTGTCCCATTGATTCTGGTAGGAAATGCGCTCGGTGCAATTGCAGTCAGACAGATTACCGTTGGCAATATCGATAGGATAAAAAAATACCGGTTTTTGAAAAATGGAGCAATGTATTCCATTCTCTGTCTAGGTATCATTATGCTTATAGACAGTTTTGGTTTTCACATTCCCGAGTTTGTCTCACCGGTGATTACTTTTGGCGTTGTAGGCTTGTTTTACCTGAAATCTGTTCGTGATTCTGAAAAGAACAGTCCTGATGCCTGATTTATCTTCTTTTTTTACCCGTACTTAAAACACCATGTTTTAGTCTTTCAAACACCTATAGTATAGGACACATTTTCGCATCACATATTTTTTGGGAGGTTTTCGTCTGTCCAATACATACAATTCTGAGAATATCAAAATCCTGCGTGGTCTTGAACCGGTCCGGGAACGACCGGCAATGTATATCGGTTCAACCGATACCCGGGGTCTTCATCACTTGGTGTATGAGGTGGTTGACAATGCCATTGATGAAGCTCTTGCAGGATACTGTACCCATGTCCAGGTCGTTATCCATCCTGATGGTAGTGTAAGCGTTGAGGATAACGGACGTGGGATCCCGGTAGATCCAATGAAGGACAATGATAACAAAAGTGCTCTTGAAACAGTACTCACGGTCCTTCATGCTGGTGGAAAATTTGACAAGAATACATACCAGGTGTCTGGGGGTCTGCATGGGGTAGGTGTATCTGTTGTCAATGCTCTGTCAGTTGAGTTAAATGCTACAGTTTGGAAAAACGGGTACAAATACCTGATGCTTTTTTCAAGAGGTGCACCACAAACTGATCTTGAAAAAGAAGAAGAGAGTTTTGAGGAGATAAAAGACCGGTATATCAGACGGTATCATAATCTCCCAGAAAATTGTCCGGAAACTAAGGAAGAATTCCTGGAAAAATATCTGGATAAGGTCACAGGCACCTGTGTCAGGTTCAAACCGGATGCAAAGATATTTGAAACAGTCGAGTTTGATTATGATATCCTTGCTCACCGGATGCGGGAACTTGCATTTTTGAATTCTGGTATCACCATCAGTATTACTGATGAGCGGTGTGAGGATCTTGAGGAATGTAGTGAAGTCTTCTCCTATGAGGGTGGGATATCAGAATATGTCAGATATCTTAACCATGAAGTTCAGCCAATCCATGAATCGGTCATCTATTTTGGCAGAAAAGATGAAGAAGCCAAGGTTGAGGTTGACATTGCATTCCAATACGGAGCAGCATATTCAGAAAAAGTATACACGTACGTAAACAGTGTCAATACCAAGGAAGGCGGGACACACCTTGAGGGTTTTCGATCTGCTCTCACGAAGGCCATTAATAAAATGGGCAAGGAGAATAAGGCAATCAAGGACCAGAACCTCTCCCTCAAAGGTGACGATGTCAGAGAAGGTCTAACTGCCATCATCTCAATCAGGATGGCAAACCCTCAGTTTGAAGGCCAGACCAAGATGAAACTAGGAAACAGTGAGATCAAAGGCATTGTTGATTCACTGGTCTACGCTTCTCTTTGTGAATATTTTGAAGAACATCCAAAAGATCTGGCCTCTATTGTTGATAAGGCAGTTTTGGCATATCAGGCCAGAGAAGCAGCACGGAAAGCAAAAGAACTTGCGAGAAGAAAGAGCACCCTTGAATCATCCGGACTTCCAGGGAAACTTGCCGACTGCTCTGAACGTTCTGCTGAAAAAAGTGAGATTTACATCGTAGAAGGAGATTCTGCAGGAGGCAGTGCCAAACAGGGCCGTGACAGACGGTTCCAGGCAATCCTTCCGCTTCGTGGTAAGATCCTGAACGTTGAAAAGGCAACTGTCCATAAGATCCTGAAAAACAATGAAATTCAGGCACTAATTTCAGCAATCGGGACTGGTGTTGGTGAATCATTTGATATCGAGAAGGCACGGTATCACCATATCATCATTATGACTGATGCCGATGTGGATGGTGCTCATATTAGCACACTTCTCATGACGTTCTTCTTTAGATATCTGCAGCCGCTCATTGAAGCAGGTTTTATCTACCTGGCCCAGCCTCCCCTGTATCGTATTGCGAAAGGCAAACAGGAGAAGTACGCCTACACCGAGGATGAGATGAGAGTGATTCAGCAGGAGATGGGTGAAAAAGGCGTGAACGTTCAGCGATACAAAGGTCTTGGAGAAATGAATGCATCCCAGCTCTGGGCAACAACCATGGACCCGGAAACACGAGTCCTCAAGCGGGTAATTATCGAGGATGCTGCCTACGCAAATGAGATCTTTGAAAAGCTGATGGGTGATGATGTTACTGCCCGTCGTGACTTTATCAAACGGCATGCAAAAGAGGTGACAAACCTTGACATCTGAAGAACCCCAGCAGCCTCTCTTTGTCCCGAAGGTCAATCCGGTCAACATCGAAGAGGAGATGAAATCCTCCTATATCGATTATGCGATGTCTGTCATCATCGGGCGTGCAATTCCTGATGTCCGTGATGGATTAAAACCGGTGCATCGTCGTTCACTCTTTGCCATGTGGGAGATGGGCAACACTCATGATAAAGCATATAAAAAATCCGCACGTGTAGTCGGAGATGTCATGGGTAAGTATCACCCGCATGGTGATGCATCCATTTATGATACTATCGTCAAGATGGCCCAGCCGTTCTCATATCGGATGATGCTGGTTGACGGTCAGGGTAACTTTGGTTCAGTTGACGGCGACGCTCCTGCGGCAATGCGTTATACCGAGGTCAGACTGAAACGGGAAGCAGAGGAACTTCTTGTTGACCTTGAAAAAGAGACGGTTGAGTTTGTCCCGAACTTTGATGAATCACTTGAAGAACCATCAGTCCTTCCGGCAAAACTGCCAAATCTTCTGATAAACGGATCAGATGGTATTGCTGTAGGTATCGCCACCAAAATGCCACCCCACAACCTGGGTGAAGTCTGTAATGCGGTTTGTCACTATCTGAACCATCCGGAGGCCACTGTTTATGAACTCATGCAAATACTCCCCGGTCCTGATTTCCCAACCGGCGGTATCATCATGGGAACTGAGGGGATTCAGAATGCATACCTCTCAGGACAAGGCAAATTAACCGTCCGGGGTGTTGCAGAGATCGATGAATCCGGTAAAAGAGACCAGATTATTATAACTGAGATCCCTTACCAGGTTAATAAGGCAAAACTTATCGAGCATATCGCTGAGCTGGTCAAAGAGAAGAGGATTGAAGGGATTTCAGACCTCCGTGATGAGTCTGATAAAGACGGGATGAGAATTGTCATCGATCTTCGGAAGGATGCCCGCCCTCAGCTGATCCTGAATCACCTCTATAAGCACACCGCTCTTGAGAGTACCTTTGGTATCATTAACTACGCAATCGTTGATCGTCAGCCAAAGATTCTTGGTCTTATTGCTCTGATTGAGCAGTTTGTCCGTCATCGTATCACGGTTATAACGAGAAGAAGTGAGTTTGACAAGCGGAAAGCTGAAGAACGGGTCCATATTCTCCGTGGTCTGCTCCATGCAATCGACAATATCGATGCAGTTATCGCGACCATTCGTGCAGCCCAAACCGCTGATGAGGCAAAGGAAGCACTGATAGCAAAATTCTCCCTTGATGAAGCACAGGCCGGAGCAATCCTACAAATGCAGCTTCGCCGGCTTGCGGCTCTTGAAAAGCAGAAACTAGTCGATGAGCGGGAACAACTTGAGGCAGAGATCAGAAAACTTCTTGAACTGTTGTCTTCAGAGGCCAACATCAGGTCAGAGATATCCCGTGAACTTCATGAATTGAGCGACAAGTATGCTGATAAGAGAAGAACCCAGATCACTGGTGACCTACAGGAGATTGTAAGAGAAGATCTCATTCCAAACAAGCAGGTTCTGGTCTGTCTGACTCACCAGAATTATGTCAAGCATATGGATGTGGACGCCTACCGGGTTCAGGGACGTGGAGGCAGAGGAGTTATGGGAATTTCTATCAAGGATGGAGATTATGTGGAACAGGCCTTTGTTGCCAATACTCATGACCATCTTCTCTGTTTCACCTCAACCGGTCGGGCTTACTGGCTCAGAGTCTTTGATATTCCAGAAGGGTCCAGGCAGAGTAAAGGCAAGGCTATCGTAAATCTCCTTGACCTGCGAAACGAGGAGCGGGTAACCGCAGTCATCCCGGTACAGGAGTTCTCATCTGATCGGTTCTTCCTCTTCCTGACCGAACGGGGTATGATCATCAAGATTCCACAGGATGAATTTGCTCGCCCACGATCAACCGGGGTGAATGCGATTACCCTACGTGAGGGTGATAACCTGGTGTATGTCATGGTCAGTGATGGCAGTCAGGAGATCATCATCACTACCAAATATGGTCAGAGTCTTCGGTTCCATGAGGAACAGATACCTCTCCGTCACCGCAATGCTCTGGGAGTTATTGGAATGCGGATGAAAGATGATGATATCGTCACCAGCATGACCGTCATTGAGGATGGAAAACATCTCCTTACCATTACCTCGTCAGGGTATGGAAAACGGACAAACTTTGATGAGTACCGGGGTCATGGCCGTGGAACGATGGGTGTCAGAAACATCAAGCTGAAACGAAATGACGGCATTGTCACGGCATTCTCAGCAGGTGCGGAAGAGGAGATCATCCTGATGAGTGCTGAAGGAATTGTTATAAGAACCAGTGTTGATAAAATCTCTATCCAGGGTCGTTCAACTCAGGGGGTCAGAATTATGAAACTGACTGCCGGTGACCGGGTGGTTGGTGTTACTTCACTTTCTCCGGAAGAGCAGAAAGAGATCAGTGATGATATCCCCCAGGCAGAGATTGTTGACGAGGGACCGGATGAAAACGGTTCTTCTGAAGAATAAAAATTTTTGTATATACTTATATTTTTTCAAAGCAGAGTTTGAAAGAATGTCTCTTTCATTTTCAGCTTTTATCCGCTCATGAATCATCCATTATTTTCAGGGTTTATTAGAGAGGTAATAGAAGATAATGAGATTCTTGCAGTATATCACTATGGAAGCTCGGTAGCCAGAGGTGATTTCAGAGACATTGATATCTGCATTATTTCATAAAATGATGAGCAATCAGCTTTCTTTGACAGATTTCTCCATTATTCAGGATCATATGCAGCAATGGCTCAGATTCCCCTAGATATAACTTTATTCTCTCTCCTCCCTCTTTATATTAAAATTCAGATAATAAGAGAAGGGATCCCGATTTTTGTCAGGGATGGAGATATTCTTTTTGAAAAAATTTTACAAACGAATAGGCAATGGGATGATTATGAACCATCATACAGGATAATGATAGAATGATAAGTAAAGAACGAATACAAAATTCTATCCGTTTGTTAGACCAATATATTGAAGAATTAAAATAAAATATTTTCGGATAATTATGATTCATATAAGGAATCACTCATCATAAGAAGATCATCCGAGCGACAAATTCAGATAATAATTAAACAAGTAAATGACATATCTGCCTTGCTATATCGGTATTTCTTTTCAGGATTAGCGGGAGATGAATTGATAATATTGGAAAAATTATCCGAACATTGTCTTTCACCTGAGCTGTGTGAAAAAGTCAGACATATGAATGGTTTTCGAAATATCCTTGTACATGGATATGAATCGCTCAATGATACTCTCGTTTACAACAACATTTTTTATGGAAGGGCTGATATTTATCAGTTTATGGAAGAGGTCGAAGATTGTATAAAAAAATTTAAATTAACCGATACAGGTTTCTTGGTATCGTTATTTCAAACCTGACTCCTTTTCCTTCCTTGCCGGTTTCAGAGATCGAAAGACCGGTAATTGAGAGGATCTCCCGGGATAAAAAGAGTCCGAAGCCGGTATTTTTTCCAAACCCATGATGAAAAATTTTCTTTTTATTCTTTTCTATTATGCCAATCCCATTATCCTCATAGATAAGGATGAGTCCTGATGGTATTTCTTCTGTAAAGAATGTGATCTCAGATACATGTTCACCATGCATCAGTGAGTTGGAGATAAGGTTTGAAAAAACTTTTTCAAGTAATGGATCAGCATAAACCTCTATTGAATTCAGATTATCTGCCCATTTTACATATTGAATCCGTCCTACTTCCTTCGCTGCAGCAATTGCGGCCCCTAGGTTTTGCCATTGGGGTTCTTTTACACCAACATCCTGGTATTCTTTGGTAAACACTATCTGGCTTCGTATTGACTGGGTTGCTTCAACCTGTTTCGCAATAAAGGGTTCAAGGTCTGGATCTTTATTCTTCTTAGTTAAAAGATCCAGATATGCCAGGAGGATTGTAATCTGGTTCAATACATCATGACGGGTTATTGACGAGAGCAGGTTTAATTTCCTGTTGCTCTGGACCAATGCATCCTGGGCTATCTTCTGCTTTGTGACATCCATGCATAATAGCAGTATTGATGATTGATTCTGCCAGACAATCTCGGCCATACCAACCTCAAGCCATCGAAGTTCTCCAGCCATCGTGAAGGCTCGGAGAGATACTCCTGCATGTATTTGTTCTCCATGTCGGGCTCGCTCTAAAAGACCTGAAAATTCCCCCTGGTCATCAGGGTGAATAATATCCATTATTCCGAAATTTTGAAGATCAATTGATGAATATCCAAAAATATCTGATGATTTGGGATTTGCAAATATAATCCGAGTATCACGGATAACAAAAACACCTTCTCCTGCATTGTTGACCAGGAGTCGGTACTGTTCCTCGCGTTGTTTTAATGCTTCTTCAGAAATTTTGCGTTCGGTTATATCCCTGGCTATGGTCATAACAAGGCTTTGGTTTCGGATCCGAATTGGATAGGTCATAACCTCCGCAAAGAGTGATTTTCCATCTTTTTTGCTGATATTCACCTCGTCAGGTCCAGTGGGCCTGCCAAGAGCATTTTTCGCAAACAGTACTGCTGTTTTTGTAATATGCATCGAACCGATAAGCCCCATCGTAAAGATATTTCGACCCCTGAGATCATCGGGTGTATATCCAGTCAACTCTGTTGCAGCCCGGTTGGATTCAATAAAGGTTCCTTTAATGTCAGTTAGAAGGTATGCTTCTGGTGCATAATCAAAGAGGATTTTCAATCGTTCCTCATTGTTTTTTACCTCCTGCTCTGCAGCTTTCATATCAGAAATATCAGTCAGAACAATAGTCACTGCCCGGACCTCATCAGAGTCATCATCCTTAACCGGGGTAAACCGACGAATATAATCTTTTGAAATCCAATGGAATTCATCTTGAAGCTGACGTTTTGTAGAGAAAACCCGCTCGAGAGCCTGATCAAATCGTTGTTCTTCTCCTGGCGGCAGCATAACACGCATTCGTTTTTCAAGATATTTATCGGCGATATCTCCAAGTTTATTCCGGTGATATGAATTCATGAAGAGGTAACACCCTTCATGATCAACCATGAAGATAGAATCTCCCGTTGATTCAACAACGCTCCGATAATTAGCCTGGGTGATCTGGAGGGATGAGAGAGTTTTCCGCTGCTCTGTTACATCACGAAAACTCCAGACCCTCCCGATAATAGTTCCTCCTATTCGCTGTGGGAGCGTGTTTCGTTCAAATATTCTCCCATCGCGAAATTCGAGTACATCAAATGCTTCTTTTTCTGGATGGGTTTTCAGATAATTGAGTTTTTCAATAAATGTCTCACGGTCTTCCAGCTGGTCTTCTATATATGCAAGTAAAACTTCTTCATCTCGTTCCTCAATGACAGTTTCCGGAATAAACCACATATCAAGGAACTTTTGATTATAATTGATGATTTTGCCGCCCCGGTCAACGACAAAGATACCATCTGATGTAGATTCAAATGTTGCTGTAACCAGTGAAGCTCCTCTGGCAACTTCATCTTCCAGTTTTACCCGATCGGTGATATCAATTGAGACAACCGTTACTGCAAGTGTCTGTTGTGATGTCTGATATCTGACCGGAATGAACTTACGGTTATAATATCTCCCATCTTTTTCATATTCTTCTGAAAAGTAGTTGCTGTGAGTGATAACCTGGTTTAAGGAGTGGACAAACCGCTTGGTTTCATCATCGGTATGGAGATCCTTATAGGATTTAGATTCATATTCCTCTCCAAAAACGCCCAGACGTTTCTGATGAGGACTATTGATAAAAAGATATCTGAAATGACGATCGACCATATATATAGAATCGTCAGTTGCTTCTACTATCGTTCGAAAGTTCGTATCTGCGTAATGTAATGCTTCCTGGTTTTGTTTTTGCTTTACTGTCTGCCTGATAAATGTGTTTAGCCGGATAATTTCCAGTTCAGATTCTTCATTACGTAAAAAGAAATAATCCACTCCGGCTTTTATTGCTTCTTTCACCACTCCTTGAGCCTGTTCACCAGTGAGAATGGTAACCGGACTGTATTGAATGTGCTTTTTAATCTTCGCAATAAAATCAAGGCCGTTTTCTTTCCCTAAATCAAATTCGCTGATTACTGCATCAAAATGATTAGTCTGCAATTGATGGATGGCATCCTTCAGATCGGCTGCTGCGCTAATAGATACCTTAGCCCCGCTCTCTGAGAACAGATGGGTTATCTGGGTATATTGGTTAGGATCTCCTATGGTAAGGATTGAAATTGCAACCAGATCGAATCACCCGATGCATGAATGAATATCTTATGATACGTTGCTTAGTGGTTAAAACCATCTGACAACAGTTTCATAGTATGTTTTTTGGAACTTACATTTATGAAACAGATTCAATAATATGGTTTAATAATTCTAATGTTTTTTCTTGGTTCTCCCGGACGGTCTTTAATATTGAATCATAGCTGATTTCAGCGTTACATATCCCATTTGCATAATTATCTATAGTACATATTGCAGCAAAAGGGAGATTGAGTTCATGAGCAACCGTAAGTTCACTTCCTATAGTCATTCCTACCACATGCGCTAATTGAGACATCCAGATAATCTCTGGTCTGCTTTCAAGTCTGGGCCCACAGGTTTGTATATATGTTCCACCTTTTTTTGCATCCGGACAGAGATTGGCTAGATGTGAACGGAGATAAGAATCAAACATAGGGTTTGCATGACCAATGGAATGATTGTATATGGAAGGTATAGGTGCAAGACTTACAAAGTCATCAGGAATGATTCGTGTTCCAGGGGGAATGTCTTCTCTGAGTGAACCGGTGGATCCAAGTGCTATGATTTGTTCTGCTCCTGCGAGTTTGAGAGCAGCAATATGAGATCTATAGGGGATTTTATGTGGGGCACATCTGTTTTGATGTCGAAGGAGGAGAAGAAATCCATCACCCTTGAAAAGTTCACTGGTTCCATACGGGGTATTTTGTTCAAATTTTGATAACTCAGATCCCTTGTAATCGAGTAGAGATGTTCCGCCAATTATTCCAAGCATAAATGTGCGGAATCTATTGGTCCTCTGGTAAAAAAATCCTTTCAGATTTTCGTGATATGGTATTGATATGAGTGATGATGATCTGAGTAATGATAAATGGATGATTATATATGGCAGGAGTTGCAACCTAATAAGGCGGGCCGGTAGATCAGTGGGAGATCGCTACCTTGGCATGGTAGAGGCCGCGGGTTCAATTCCCGCTCGGTCCATTATTATTTTTCAAATATTGAATGTCGTTTAACGATCTGGATTTTTCTGATAGAGTCAATTACATCTTATTTTTCTTTATTTCGTAACAGTTGAGAATCATTCACAAATCTCTCGATAATATCGACATATGTCTGACAGATTACAGATTGAGCATGAAGGTCTTCGTGCTGTACATACTCTCCTCCCATGAAGAATGAATAGTCCGTTAATTTCTCCCCACATATATTGTGGGAAAATGCATGTTAGGTCTGTTTCAATTCGGTTTGGTTCACTATTATCCGTCAGCCCAAGGCGCATGGAGATACGACGGACATGGGTATCAACTGCAATTCCTTCAGTCTTGGAAAAAGCGTGATCAAGCACAATATTTGCAGTTTTTCTCCCTACTCCCGGCAACCTAACCAGATCTTCCATATGGTCGGGAATTTCTCCATGAAACTCTGTGGCAACTAATTTCGATGCTGCAATAATATTCCTGGCTTTCGTATGGAAAAATCCGGTAGGGTGTATGATTTTTTCAACATCATCCAAAACTGCATTTGCAAGAGAGAAGACATCAGGATATCTTGCAAAGAGCTCCTTTGTCACTATATTCACACATTTATCTGTCGTTTGTGCGGAAAGAATGGTGGCGATTAGAGTTTCATATGGATTTCTGAAATGAAGAAATTCATCTCTGCTTTGAGAAAGATCATATCGTGAACGAAGACGCGTAATGATTGTTTCAGGATCAAAAACAGACATAAAAACATGGGGTAACGCAGATTCGAACTGCGGTCAAAGCGTCCCAAACGCTCTAGGATGGACCAGGCTACCCTATTACCCCGTGCGGGATATATGTTGATGCCAGTACTATATATATTCTTTCTTTTTACTTTTGGAGTGGGAAAGGTGATTTCCCATCCGGAGATACGAGTGTTCCGGTATATCTGCCAGTTTCAATGGCTTTTTCCAATTGGGTGGGATCTCTTCCATCCATGACAAGGAGGGGGATTCCGCATCGCTCAACCATCTTCACGGCTACAATATCCATGACTGTGTTCACTCCTGCCACCGCCTGCTGACCAATAACAACTCCGAGTAATTCAGAGGCCGTCATAACATCGTAACGTTTTGCAGAGGTATCTTTCCTTGGATCTGCT
The DNA here is from genome assembly GCF_019263745.1 of Methanospirillum hungatei. Classification (NCBI taxonomy): domain Archaea; kingdom Methanobacteriati; phylum Methanobacteriota; class Methanomicrobia; order Methanomicrobiales; family Methanospirillaceae; genus Methanospirillum; species Methanospirillum purgamenti. The sequence goes on along the minus strand of NZ_CP077107.1, from coordinate 715,193 downwards.
GAATATATTCCGTCAACAGCTGTAAGATTAATGAAAAGATCAGCCTGTACACGCTCTGCTAATACTGCAGCCACCGCATCAGTAGTCTGGCCTGGCGTGATGCCTCCCATGACTACAATCTTACCAGTTTCAGCTGCACAGAGGGCCTCAGTATGAGTCTCTACAACTCCCGGATATGCTGCCTTCCCAAGAGCACCGACAAGTAAAGTTGCATTCAGCCTGGTAACCATAATACCTAGTTCATCTGAAAATGCATCATCGGCATCAAATGACCGGGCAAGAGAGATATACTGACGGGCAGTCCCTCCCCCGCCAACAACAACAAAAAGACTATGGTGAGCAGAAATTCTGGTTAAAACAGAGATATATGGTTTAATGTTTGGACGATCTATCTCAGGAAGAAGAATTGACCCGCCCAGTGAGAGTACAATAATAGCCATTCAACCTCATACGTTACCTAATCGAAACCATATAGGTTATTCAGAACAATGAAATCATTTATAAATAAAGGATGGAACTTTCACTAACAAACAGGTGACCATGGAAGCGAGACATTACTCCCGTGATGATTCAGGTATTATGCACTGTAACCTGTGCAATCATCGTTGTAACATTGCGGAGACGAAAACTGGGATATGTGGAGTGAGAAGATCGATACGGGGCCAGCTTATTGCTGAAACATATGGGCGGATCTCGTCTGAGGCCGTTGACCCGATTGAAAAGAAACCTCTCTACCATTTTCTTCCAGGGACTTTATCCTATTCTCTTGGCAGTGTTGGATGTAATTTTTCGTGTAGTCATTGCCAGAACTGGCACATATCTCATGCTGGATTTGACAGTGTCAGATTGAAAACATTGTCACCGGAAGAAGGAGTAAAAAGGGCCATAGCGTCAGGTTGTTCGTCGATATCCTGGACATATAATGAACCGACCATCTGGTTTGAATATACACAGGACATGGCACGGCTTGCTCACCAGCAGGGCCTGAAGACTGTATATGTAACGAATGGTTACATGACCGAAGATGCTCTGACTGATCTTGCTCCTGATCTTGATGCCTGGCGGGTGGATATTAAAGCTTTTACCGAAGGATTCTATCATAAAATTTGTAGGGCCCGCTTGCAACCGGTACTTGATACAACTATCAGGGCAAAAGAACTGGGACTTCATATTGAGATTGTAAATCTTATCATACCCGGTCTGAATGATTCGCCAGATGAGACCGGGCGATTGGTTTCTTGGGTAGTGGACAATCTTGGGCCAGATATTCCCATTCATTTTACCAGATTTCATCCTGATTTTCAAATGCAGGAAACTGTAGCGACACCTGTTCCAACTCTGGAACGGGCTTTTCATATTGCCAAAGAAAAGGGGCTTCGGTTTCCCTACCTTGGAAATGTGCCAGGACATGAATATGAACAGACGTGGTGTCCTCATTGTAATAACCTGCTAATCGGACGTTCCGGCTACTCTGTCGGGCCTGTACATCTCCAAGATGGATTGTGTGCTCACTGTGGAGAGAAAACCGGTATAATTACTCGGTTATGAATTCCGAATCTGGTACAAAATTTTTCTGCGACCGAATGGCAGGCTCTTTATGCAAATATCTCCGGTTTATGGGATATGATTGCATCAGTGCTAATGATATGCCGCCCGGAAATTCACGTGAGGATACGATAATACTGAACATTGCCAAAACAGAACACCGATATATTTTAACTCAGGATTCTGAACTAGCCAGACGAGGTGAAGGTATTGCGATCCGGTTGATATCGTCAGATCTAGGTGACCAAATCAGTCAGTTGGTTTCTGCAGGACTCATCTCTCCCCGGATAAGGTTAACTCGATGTTCACGGTGTAATGCACTTCTTATGAAGGGACCTGGTATTAACCCAGTCAATCCGTTTGCCCCTGATGATGAGACACTCATGCACTGCCCGGTATGCTACCGACAGTACTGGGAAGGAACCCATACCAGGAATATGAGAGTTCGGTTAGAAGAAATGACTGGCAATTGCGAAAAAGGATAATTATTACCTGCGTGCCCTGTTGTTACATATGGAACTTAATCTTTGAGAATAATCCCTGCTTTTGCCATGAGAATGAGTGCCTTTTTTTCTTCCGGCTTGCTCGAAACTCCTGCAAGAGTATCAATTTCATCTGCAACCGATTCAAGTTCATCAAAAATCCGGTTTGCATCCCGGCGGATCTCCCTGATTGATTCCCGAAGACTTCGTCCACGGAGATGGATAAGCCGTCGGTCCCGGTAAACCATACCAGATCGTGACAGATTTCTCAGGTGATGATTCACCCTGCCTTGTGATATTGCGAGGAGTGAACCAAGTTCATCTGAAGATATTCCGGCATAATTGGATGAATGCTGAAGTATTTTCAGAATGATCTGTGTTGACAAATTATCAACATCCCGGCCCGAGGAGAGACCGAGTGTATCACAAAGCCAGTAAATTTCTTCGATTAGATCTCTTCTGTTTGGTCTGGGGAGAGTTTGAAGGATTAGCCGTTTTTGCATGGATGAGATGCCGATCAGGTTATTGTTGATATCATATCAATATTGTTGAAATGATTCCGAGCAGATGAATAAGATTTATATAGAATTTTTAATCAACAATTATGTGCATATTGCATTTCAAAGGAGTTTAACGTATGGCAATTACACCAATCGGACCCCGTGTCCTGATTAAACCTTATAAACAGGAAGAGAAGACCAAGGGAGGCATTTACATCCCTGACTCTGCCAAAGAGAAGAAGAAACAGGGAGAAGTAATCGCCGTCGGAACATTTGAAGATGGAAAAGAACTCCCTCTCAAAGCAGGAGATATCATTCTCTATGGTGGATACAGCCAGGAAGAGATTGAACTTGACAAGGAAGATTATGTTATTGTCGAGTTTAAGAATGTTGTCGCAAAAATGAACTAGGTGTCATTCATGTCAGCAAAACAACTCATGTTCAATGAAAACGCCCGTCATGCACTCCTTGACGGCGTTAATAAAGTTGCTAATACCGTAAAGATCACCCTCGGACCAAAGGGAAGAAATGTTGTCCTTGATAAGGCATCTGGTCCGGTTGTCACCAATGATGGTGTCACTATTGCAAAAGAGATCGAGCTGAAAGACAAGTTCGAGAATGTTGGTGCAAAACTCATCAAGGAAGTCGCATCAAAGACCCAGGACACCACCGGAGACGGAACTACTACTGCAACCGTGCTCGCACAGTCCATGATCACTGAGGGTATCAAGAATATCACCGCCGGTGCAAACCCAATTGAGATCAAGAAGGGTATCATGAAAGCGGTCGATGCTGCAGTCGCAGATATCAAGGCAAAGAGCATCGAGGTCAAGGATAAAGAGACCATCAACCGCATCGCCATCATATCTGCAAACAATGACGAGGAGATCGGGAACCTTATTTCTGAGGCAATGGACAAGGTTGGATACAATGGTGTCATCACCGTAGAGAACTCAAAGACCTTAGAGACCAGCCTTGAGCATGTCGAAGGTATGCAATTTGATCGCGGGTATATCTCACCTTACATGGTCACCGACCAGGAACGCCGTGTTGTCGAGTTTGAAGAGCCATACATCCTCATCACCGACCGGAAGATCTCAAGCCTGAAGACCTTAATCCCGGTCCTTGAGATGATCGCTCAGACTGGAAAACCACTCCTTATCATCGCTGACGATGTTGACGGAGAAGCCCAGACCGCTCTTATCTTAAACATCATCCGCGGAGCCATCAAGGTCTGTGCAGTCAAGGCACCGGAGTTCGGAGATGTCAGAAAGGAAGTCCTCCAGGACATTGCAATTCTTACTGGCGGAACTGTCATCAGCGAAGAGCGGAACCTTGCAATCGAGGATGTTACCCTTGATATGCTTGGCCAGGCCAGAACCATCAAGGTTGACCAGGACAAGACCACTGTCGTAGGCGGCAAGGGTAAGAAGTCAGACATCGAGACCCGTAAGAAACTGATCGATTCCCAGCTCAACATCACCGAGAAGAAGTACGACAAGACCACCCTTCAGAACCGTCTTGCAAAACTCTCTGGTGGTGTCGCAGTCATCAAGGCAGGCGCTGCAACCGAGACCGAGGTTAAAGAGAAGAAGATGCGTATCGATGACGCACTTAACGCAACCAAGGCAGCAGTCGAGGAAGGCTATGTCGCCGGTGGTGGAGTTACCCTCTTCCGTGCAACCAAGGCACTTGACTCTATGAATGCTGACCCTGAACAGATGATCGGTGTCAACATTGTAAAGCGTGCTCTCGAAGAGCCACTCCGCCAGATAGCAGACAATGCAGGTCGCGAGGGTGCCGAAGTCATCGCTATGATCAAGAACAATGCAAGCGAGACATACGGATACAATGCAAAGACTGACACCTATGAGGACCTTCTCCAGGCAGGTGTTCTTGACCCGACAAAGGTTGTCAGATCCGGTCTTCAGAATGCAGCATCAATTGCAGGAATGCTCCTGTCAACTGAAGCAGTTGTTGTCGATTTCGACGAAGAAAAAGATAAGACATCTGCAGCAATTATTATCTAATCTTTTTTTTTTGCAGATTACATTTGAAATTGTCTTTTTTGGCGTTCTTTATTATTTGTAATATACATCACCCCAAAGAACAGGGCGATACAAAAACAAAGAACTGCAGCTATAATTAGTTTCCACGCCATATCTGCGGATTCTGATGTTACAGCCATAGCTACGAAGATGAGACCAATGATGCAGGCCCCGGTTATCTCAAAAGCATATAAAAACCGTTCACCGAGCTGAACCATATTGCTGTATACTCCTGCAATTCCAAATATTTTATGACGCTGATGACCGGATAAAAGTTCCGTTTGTCTCCATGTATATCCAGAAGGAACTAAATGGTTGTATTTTCCTGGTATCTGCAAATGTGCCCTGAGCACCACTTATAATGGCTGGATCGTATTGTTGTCTGGTCCCGTTAAATTGAAGAATACTTACCCATGTGGAATTTGAACCAGTCAGAAGATCACATGCAGATATTTCTGTGAGTGATGGTGATCCAATTAGGTTCCAACCTGGAGAGACTCCTTTTGAACTATTACGATTAGTTTCAAGTACCAGTGGCACTGACACTAACTTATCTGAAAATACGAGAATCCCCTCCATTGGCACTGGTGAGATATCCGGATTATGTGGCATCCATTCTGAATTCACTCCTCTGTAAGTCCATATGGTATGGCTATCAGTGTTTACTTTTGAAAAAAGATCACGACAGGTCTTTTGGGATCGAAGAGGTGCCGGAATTGATACAAAATTCCATCCCTTATTCAGAGTTAGATCATACAAAGTCGAATTTTTCTGCCCAAGGTTTCTTTTCATTTCAAAGAAATTATTTCCGCTTGAAAACTCCTTTAAGGTTTTTTGGAGCCGTAATTCCTCAGCTGCTTTCATGGCATCAGGAGCATTCAGAAGGCCATATCCATAATAAATGTCTCTTCCGGTACGCCCAAGATCAGTCGCTGTGGTCTGCAGGATTGAACGTATTTCATCAGCGGTAAGTCCAGGGTACTCATTTTTTATCCTACCCGCAACTCCGGCAACCTGCGCAGCAGCAAAACTGGTTCCCGAACTCATACAATAACCGTTCTTGGTACATGCAGATATTAGGTCTTCACCTGGAGCTACCAGTTCTGTATATATGCCATAGTTGGAAAAATAAGAGAGTCCATCAGTTTTGGCAACTGAACCTACAGATATTACATTAAAATTATCTGATGGATAGTGTACGGTGTTTGAGTCTTCATTTCCTGCCGGTGCAATAAGAAGAACACCTTTTTCTTTTGCATAGGTAATAGCACGTTCTTCAGCCAACGAAGGTTCAGTCCCCCCATAACCCATCAGAATAATGCCAGCTCCTGCATCTGTTGCATGAGTTATTGCCAGTGCTGAATGAGAAGCAGGTAAGGAGACATTCGTTGCCCCAATTCTTTCCGCTATGATGGATAGTGTAGAATTATTTGCAGGAGATGAAATAAATCCTCCAATCTGGGAGACGATGTCACTTAAAGCAGTTCCATGCCCGTCTATGTCTTCTGGTCTGCTGTCTTGCTCCACCCAGTCATAACCCCTGATTAATTTCCCTATATCCGGATGATCAAAATCAGCTCCGGTATCGATTACTGCGATAGTACATATTGAGAGGTTCTGGGTTGGTTTTCGAACATTATGTATGCCAATACGGGAATATGCCCATTGGTCTGGAGAATTATTCGTTATTTTCTCATCGTACTGTACGGTTCCAGAAATGCGCAGGGCATCCCGCTCAATTTCATCGACCCAGGGCAGATTTAAAAGTTCATTTGTGATGTATTCGGTTTTATTTGGATCGGTATCGACCGTGATAAATCCAAGTTCAGGGCATCGAAGAGAGTATGTAATATTATCTGGAAGTATAACCTCAGGTGGAACAGGTTCGTATCCTCCAGATTCATTCTGGGCAGAATACACAACCAGGCGCACATCTGGCGATTGTTCTGCCATTCCCTGAATTGAACACAGCCCACAGAATATCAGCAAGATTGCGCATGAAATATGTAGAAAGCCAGTAAAGCTAACGCTCAAATTCAGGCATCCCCTTTTTCGCCCCACCTTTGTCTCCTGCCCGAGTACTTCTTGTTCTGTCCCTGAGAGACAAAAACCCTCTCATTTGTTAACAGACTGGAAACAAAATACCTGGACGAGTCATGTATATCCACCACCCTTCAGACGGGTATAAAAGACGTGATGGAGAATACGTTCCTGCCCCACCATTGATGATAGAAGGTCTGAATTCCTGAGTTTTTGCATCAAAAACAAGAACATACGTCCATGCATCAGTAAGTGGAGAGAGAAGCTCCCGAGCTGTTATACTTTCTCTTCCTGGAACACCAACCGGATTCCAGCCAGGATGAAGCTGTTTCATCGTCTGGTTTACTGATGTAGTGTCAAACTCCAGATTCAGAGAGGTCTCATCAGCTGAATATATCCAGACAACATCCATTTGAAGTAGAGTATCATCTGGTTTAACGGCATTCCAGGATCCTTTGGCAGCATTAAATCTCCAGATTGTATGATGCACAGTATTAATTACTTCAAAAATTCGTGCTGTTGAACCTAATTTAAGTGGGAAAGGGATTGAGATCATATTCCATCCCGGATATACTGTTATTTTTTCTACGGGATCGTTTGTTCTGGGTTCAAAACTGCACCCATTTATCAAAGGCAGCCAGTGCATGTTATGGGTGGAATTTGGGATGGTCAGATTAGAAGCACGTGGTATCCCCAGGCCATAGGTTGCATTCCAGGATTCTTCTTCGGTATTTGTTGTGTTTAATAGAATCCTTCGAACGTCACTTTCTTTAAAATTTGGATTCACGCTCCATATTAGGGCAGCAAGACCTGCAATGTGCGGAGCTGCCGCACTTGTTCCGCTAAATACAGCCTGTTGCATTGTTCCGGTTAGTACGGTTATATGGTCTGGTGCAACAAGATCAGGTTTCTTCCGAAGTTCATATGCTGGGTGCCTGATGAGAACTGGTCCGCGGGATGAATACTCCTGAACGGTAATATTTTTTGGATCAGGTGCTGCTGCTCCAACTACAATTGCTTGTTTTACTGCCTGCTGACCAAAAATCGAATCTTCGGTAGTATATGGATCCATAATAACAGATCTTCCTGATAACGGGAGTACATAAATTTCAAGGAGAGCTTCATCGGCGGCTGCCTGCACCACTTTAACGGTGTATTCTTTAATTTTATCTCCGTTATTGACAAATCTCACCCATTCCATGGGATCATCATCGCCATCCTGCAGGTTTACACTTCGGGCAATTTCACGCCCTGACTCATCATAAAGAAAGAGATCATAGTTATTTGAGGAATATCCAACCCTGTCATCCCATTGTAAAATCACATGGCCGGCTAGACCGGGAGATACAGAAAAGTGCAAATCACGACCCTTTGAGCCATTAAAATTCTGCCATAGATAACCCTGTTCTTCATATCCGTTAAATGGTGCTTGATAATGTTCTTTTGCAAAATTTCCAGCCGCAGTTATGTATAGAATATTATAGGAGAGTATCCTGTCAATGATATTCTGGGCAATATATCCATCTTCAAAAAATGGTTCAACATAGGTGATATCGTCACAAATGATGTTACATCCATGAATGATGAGTTGATCAAGGGCTCTGACGTATTCTATCTGGCTTGATCCCCTGTCATGAAAATAGAGTGACGCATTCGGTGCAATGTCATGAACGATCTGAAGCATGGCAAGCCCTTCATCACCGCCAATAGTGTCTGACAAGACAGTAACATTTGGGAGTTCACCAATTTTTTTTAATGATTCAAGGCCATCTACTCCGTCTGAAATCACTCCGACACAAATCCCTTCTCCTGATAAACCTGATGTGTTACGAAAGTCTCTGGTCATCAGAAGATAATCTCCTTCTGTTTGTATCTTAGAAGTCCGTGGGGGAATTTGAACAACTAAGGATACTATTCCTTCCTGCATTGCCAGATTTGTGATGTTCTCCGCACTGATCCATCCACTAATGCGTCCATATACGGAATCAAGGGCTGGTTGTAAAAAGAATTGTTCAAACACTGAAGGAGAGGTGGTCGGTTTTGTTTTTGCCGAGATCCTGACTTCTATTTCTCTGTCTTCAATCCGAATTTCACCGGTTTTTTCCATGAGCGCCATTATGTCTGCTCTGGACTGTCCGGGAGAAAGATACGAGTCATCAAGAAGCTGGAGAAGATCTGTCGAGAGTTTTGTCTTCCATAAAGTACCCGGGATATCAGGGGTTGTCAGATCGTCAGGTAATACTTCAAGTGATCCGGAGCCTGCCGGAGGAAACACCGGAGTAATGCTTCGAATCCCGACATAATTTCCAAGTAATGAAAGATTATCTGAAGTAACCCAACCAGAAATTAAATTATATGAAGGATCTTCTATTGGATGTGATAAAAAGGGAAGGATTTTTTTGCTCGTTTCATTGTCATCCAGTTCTATTGTGATGTGAACCAACCAGTCTCCTTCATCGTTCCTGCGAATCTGATGATTAATCTCCATGCTTTTCATAATGTCATCCGGAGACATGCCAGGGGGACATAATGATTTATCAAGAAGCTGGAGAAGATCACTTGACAATGATGAATATTTTTGAGTGCCTGCTTCAGGAGAGTGGTTTTCTTCAATGCCTGCAATAACTGATTGATTCAATACGATTAACAGGATTGTCAATAATATAAACCATAAAATCCGCTTTCTCACCTGTTCACCACTGGGAAATAGGTTTACCAACAGATCTTAAGAAGTCTTTCGCCAGGTAACCACTTATTTTATTTGTATACGGCAAACCTGATGTCATGGATGTTGAGGGTTATGCCCGTCGGAATCTTGAAAGAGGCAGGGCTCCCCAGGATATTATTACAGATCTCGCTGGTCGCATCGTTGAAATCAAAAAAATAAGCCATGAACATGCCCTCAATTTTGCACACGCTGTTCTTGTAGAAGTTCAGGCTACGTCAAACCTAACCGCTGATATTCTGAAATATGAAAAAGCCGGTGTATCGATGGGGGCCTTCGGTGTCGGATCAAGAGGTACTGGAGATTTTTATGCACATCGGAAGATTGCAGAGATCATAGGAACATCCGGGGCAACTGTTGGAGTTGAGGATATGGATGATGCCGGGGTTGTACAGGCTGGTGGTCAGTTTATCGTCTGTACAGTGGACGGGATGCATTCCCGGCTGTCAGACTTTCCATATTTAGCAGGATTCCATGTCACCCGGGCCACACTTCGAGATTGTTATGTCATGGGTGCTCGTCCGGTAATGCTTTTTTCTGACATCCATGTTGCTGATGATGGTGATGTTGCGAAAATTTTTGATTATACTGCTGGAGTGACTACTGTTGGTGAACTAACCGGTGTTCCCCTTGTAAGCGGGTCTACTCTTCGAATAGGAGGAGATATGGTTATCGGAGACCGGATGACCGGGTGCGTTGGTACTGTCGGAGTTGCTGAGCATATTACCGCACGACGACAGGCAGCAGATGGTGACCTTCTTCTCATGACCGAGGGAGCCGGAGGAGGGACCATTGCAACAACTGCTCTGTATTACGGATATCACGATGTGGTTGACCGGACAATTAACCTTACCTTCCTTCGTGCAGCAGACAAAATTCTCTCAAGTGATCTGCTTGGTTCCATTCATGCTATGACTGATGTGACAAATGGAGGTCTTCGGGGTGATGTTCATGAAATGGCAAAAACTGCAGGACTTCGGTTCGTCGTAATAGAGGATGCTGTCCAGGATCTGGTTGATCCAATGGTATACCGGATGCTGATGGATCTGGAGATAGATCCACTTGGTGTATCCCTTGATGCTATGTTGATAATTGCTCCACCCGATGTTATTTATCAGGTTCAGTCTCTTCTGTCAGGAATCGGAGTGAAATCGTCGGTAGTTGGAAAGGTGGAAGTTGGAACTCCTGAACCGGTTTTAATCAGGGATGGAAAAGAAGAGCCATTTAATCCAAGGTTCCGTGAGGCTGCATACACTCCTCTGAAAAAACTTGTCGAGAGAGAACAGCAGGATTTTGAGATGATGAAACAGAAAGTAGACCATGCGGCAAAGGCAGCAATTGCAAAGAAAGAACGGGTAATTCAGAAACTTTCAGGCAAATAATTAATAATTATTTTCAGTTCAGAAATAAACACCTGCTCATTACATTCAAAAGTGTATGGAAAAAAAGAATATATCTCAAAAAAATCATTCATCAGATAATTCTTTACTTTCAGTCGCATTTGATCTTATCTTTCGAAAAGGCCGTTCCCCCCCATCATGCCCCAATCCTGATAAATCTGCATTATGTTTACGTATCCAGTCGATGGTTCCGGGAAGTTCTGATGAACTTTGCATCCAAGCTATAGATCGTGTAAGAAAACTATCAATTAATTCTTATGATATATCTGTTGATTATCTCCAAGGATCGTTCGGGGATGATGAGCAAGCCATTGAATCTGCAATCAAGATGCTTTCAGATAAAAATCCTGGTTTTTCTGAAGATGAATATGTGAAAGCATTTGAGGTGGGGATGATGTGGGCTGGCTTCGCATAAAACTAAGAATCAACGTTTTTTAGCAGTATTTCTCATTTAATTATTGTTCATCTCTGGAAGGATATGTTTCACCCGCTCTTTTTTTCTTCTCTGACTGCTATACATAGGGTTTCATCTGATTCATCTATTGAATTCGCTAGTGATATCCGTGGAGCCATCTATACCCAAAACTGCATCTCTTTCACTTTGGCAGATAATTCCTCTCTATATCGGTTCAGTCCTGGGTTCTGGAATCCTTCTATTACCTGGTCTCACAGCAGACTCAGCCGGTCCTGCATCACTTCTTGCCTGGGTTTTAATGAGTATTTTAGCAATCCCTATGGCATTGAGTATGGGTTTTCTCTCGGTAAAATTTCCTAATGCCGGAGGAGTCTCGTATTTTGTCTCAAAGGCATGGAACCAGGACATTGGTATGCTTGTCGGATGGTTTTTTCTCCTCTCGGCAATTATGGCAGTACCGATTATTGCGCTCACCGGTGCAGGATATGCTGCTGCAGCATTTGGACTCGGAGAGACGGGAAGGCTCATTATCGCCGGAATAATTCTTGTAATATCTGTTGCCACAAACTTTACCGGTATGAAACTGACCGGCAGGATCCAGATGATGGTTGTTGCTACCACGATAATTATTCTCATTGGTGCAGTAGCGGGTAGTATTCATGCCATAGATCTGGTGAATTTTGAACCATTCATGCCAAACGGATGGGGAAGTGTCGGGCATGCAGCAACCCTTATATTCTGGTGTTTTCTCGGGTGGGAGGCGATTTCCCATGTCACTGAAGAATTTGAGGATCCTGGTCGTGATGTTGTGCGGGGAACCATCATTGCATCGGTAATTATTAGTCTTCTCTACCTCGGTGCAGCCGGTGCTGTTATTGGAACAAAGAGTTATGGCCCTGGCATCTCTGAAGTATCTCTCATCCACCTGATTCAACTCTCATTTGGAACATCCGGGATGATTATAGCAGGAATTATGACTCTGTTTATAACAACCGCACCAGCAATTGCCTACACCGGGGCAGCAGGACGACTTGCTTATGCAATATCTAAAGCAGGATACGCTCCCCGATCTTTTTCAATGCTCCATTGCCGGTTTAAAACCCCGGGAATCAGTCTGGTTTTTCTTCTTGGTTGTTTTCTGATAATTCTTCTTATTTATATGAGCGGATTTATTCCCCTTGATATATTGATACAAATCCCAAATACCACTTTTATTCTCACGTATTTAGCTGGTTGTGCTGCCGGACTTGTCCTGATGAAAGAGAATAAAACCGCAATGGCAGTGAGTGGCATATCTCTTCTCTTAACTGCTGCAATTTTTTGTTTTACCGGATGGGCAATGATATGGCCGGTAATATTAGTACTTATTTGGACAGTGTATGTAAAAGTGAGAAAATAACCATTCTTCTTTTTTTCGTTTTCCTTTTTTTATGAACTTGAATATAAGATGTTCTTCATCCTTCAACAATGTATAAATATGTGCATCAATAAACTAAAGTATACATGAATACGAAAATAATCCTTGATGAGAATGAGATACCCAAAAAATGGTATAATATTCAAGCAGATTTGAAGACACCGCTGGATCCACCGATGCATCCCCAAACGAAAAAACCCGTGACACCAGGGGATCTGGAGCCAATCTTCCCAAAGGAATTAATCAGGCAGGAGATGTGTCAGGATCGGTATATTGACATTCCAGAAGAGATAAGGGACATTTACACATTATGGAGGCCTTCACCACTCTTTCGAGCATTCAGACTGGAAAAGTTACTGAAAACTCCGGCTAAGATTTATTACAAATACGAAGGGGTCAGTCCGCCTGGATCACATAAACCAAACACGGCCATCGCTCAGGCTTATTATAATATGAAAGAGGGAATAGAGCGGATTGCAACCGAAACAGGAGCTGGTCAATGGGGTTCTTCGCTTGCATTCGCAACCCAGCTATTCGGGATGGAGTGTAAGGTGTATATGGTCAGAGGCAGTTATGATCAAAAACCATATAGAAAAATGATGATGCAGACCTGGGGAGCAACCTGTGTTCCTTCTCCTTCTCCTGACACGAATTCTGGACGGGCTATCCTTGAAAAAGATCCTAATACGCCAGGAAGTCTGGGTATCGCGATATCTGAAGCAGTAGAAGATGCGGCAACCCATGATAACACTAACTATTCACTTGGGAGTGTACTCAATCATGTCTGTCTTCATCAGACAATTATCGGCCAGGAAGCGCAAAAGCAACTGGATATGGTCGATGAAAAAGCAGATATTGTCATTGCTTCAGCAGGTGGTGGTTCAAATTGTGCAGGGCTCTGTTTCCCCTTCATTAAAGATAAAATTGATGGTAAAAATCCCGATCTCGAAGTATTAGCCGTTGAACCTTCAGCCTGTCCATCGCTGACCCGGGGAATATATGCATATGATTTTGGAGATGTTGCTGGTCTAACCCCACTTCTTAAGATGTTCACATTAGGACATGATTTTATTCCACCTTCCATTCATGCAGGTGGACTTCGGTATCATGGAATGGCTCCGCTGGTTTCAAGGCTTCATGCTGACAATATGATAGATTCTACTTCAGTCTACCAGAATGAGGTTTTTGACGCCGCAGTCATGTTTGCCCGGGCGGAAGGAATTATTCCTGCTCCGGAATCAGCTCATGCAATTCGTGTTGCTATTGATAAGGCCATTGAATGTAAAAAGACCGGAGAAGCAAAAACAATTCTGTTTAACAACAGTGGTCACGGACATTTTGATCTCTCCAGTTATGAAGCATACTTTGCAGGTTCTCTGACCGATTATGAGTACCCTGCTGATTTGATTGCGGAATCGTTGAATCATCTCCCTGTCATCTCATGATTCGGGTCGGATTTATCGTTAATCCATATGCCGGTCTTGGAGGATCAGTTGGTTTGAAAGGAACAGATGGGTATATTAAAGAGGCATTCGCGAGAGGTGCTGTTCCTCATGCTCCGGAAAAGGCCATCCGGTTTTTATCCTCCCTTTCCCGGAACGATCTCTATTTTTTAACTGCCGGTGGGGAGATGGGTGAGGCTGAACTGACCTCTCTTGGAATTTTGCATGAATGTGTGTATAGGAGCGATTTATCTGAATCAGATCCTCTCCTGAAAACCAGTGCAACAGATACGAAACATGCCTGTAATGAAATGATCCGTCAAGGTGTACACGTGATAGTTTTTGCCGGAGGAGATGGAACCGCTCGTGATATTTTCTCATGCACGAGGCAAAATATACCAATATTAGGCATCCCTGCAGGAGTAAAAATATATTCCGGAGTATTTGCCACTACACCCATTGCTGCTGCCCAGATATTGTCCGAGTGGAATCTAACATCACTAGGTGATGGAGAAGTTATGGATGTTAATGAGGAAGAATATCGAAACGGAGTATTAGACACACACCTATTTGGATTTGCAAAGGTACCATCTTCTCCGGTTCATTGTCAGTCATCCAAGCAGATCTCATTTGGTGATGAATCTCATGAAAGGCAGGAGATTGCTCGTTTTATTGTAGAAATTATGAGAGATGACACACTGTATCTCCTAGGAGCCGGAACTACAACTCAGGCAATTGCTGATATGCTTGGAATCTCAAAAACTCTTCTTGGTATCGATGCAATATATCAGAAACAAGTAGTCGGCTCTGATGTAAATGAACAGGATATCCTTCGGTTGCTAAAAATCTATAATAAGGTAAAAATCATCATCAGTCCAATCGGAGCACAGGGTTTTATCCTGGGAAGAGGAAATCAACAGATTAGTTCAACTGTTTTATCAAATGCAGGTATTGATTCACTCATTGTAATTGCAATAGACGAAAAGATGAAGCGAACACAGAATCTTTTTATAGATACTGGTGATCCTGACCTGAATAGTAAATTTGGAGATACCATCCTGGTTGTCTGTGGGTACAGGATTGGTACCCGGGTGCGATTGAATCATTAATGACAAATCTTTTTATTTTGTTAAAATATGTGATAGACGGATGATATTTGGCTCTGGTTTTTGTCTTCCGGTTATGACTTTATCAAAAGGTGTCAGAATTACACTTCGTCTGACTTCTCCTACCATTACTCCGGCATAACCTTTCATATATGCGTTTACTGCACTTACCCCGAGTTTTGCGGCAAGAACCCGATCCCGTGCTGTCGGACTTCCTCCCCGCTGTGTATGACCAAGAACACAAACCCGTGATTCCATGGATATCCTGGATGATACTTCTTTTGCAATTTGAAAACTGCATCCAGGACACGCACCTTCAGCTACAACAACGATTGCATACCGTTTTCCTGCATCAAATGCCTGAGTGAGCCGGGAACAAAGATCATCCATCGCGTGTTTATTGTCTGGTAGAATAAGGTATTCTGCTCCCCCTGCAATCCCACTCTCAATTGCTATCAAATCTGAAGATTTCCCCATCACTTCAACAAAAAAGAGCCTTCCGTGAGATGACGCGGTATCTCTGATCTTGTCGATGGATTCAAGAGCAGTATTTATGGCTGTATCAAATCCGATAGAAAAGTCTGTTCCCGGAATATCATTATCAATAGAACCGGGAATACCTATTGTCGGAATTCCGGTTTCATCATTAAAAAGGTCGGCTCCTCTGAATGATCCATCACCACCGATGACAAACAAGGCATCAACCTCAGCGTTCTGGAGGACATCAGCTGCTATTCTGCGCCCTTCCGGTGTTTTAAATGTTTCACTTCGAGAGGTTCCAAGAATAGTTCCACCCTGATGGATAATATTTGCGACATGTGACCGGTCCATCAGAAAGAGATCTCCATCAATAAGACCGGCAAATCCTCTTCGAATACCTACTATTTCAATGTTACATTCGCTGGCAGCTCGAAATACTGCCCTGATTGCAGCATTCATCCCTGGTGCGTCGCCACCAGAAGTAAGGATCCCTATACGGGATTTTCCGGGTGCTCGTCCATCCATATGTGGAGTATACTGATCCGGATTTATATAATTTCTATCCTGAAGGTTATTTTATCTGGCCCAGAATATCGGTTGCATACATACGTAATCTTTCAAACTCTTTTCTTGTAAGAGGCCGTGAGTGAGCTATCTTTTTTCTAATCGGATCCAATTCGCCGAGTTTACTATATACAGCTTTCATCTCGTCAAATGAGAAAATATCAGTAAAAAATTCATGATTTCTACCTTTTTCAAGAATTTTTTTCAGGTCTGTAAAGTCACAATATTCTACTAGTTCATACGTTCCTGATGAGATTGGATTATTCTCTTCAACCGATTTTCTTTTTTTCATTCCTTCAAGAACATCAGGAGGAATTTTTGTCTGGAGGTTCTCCATATTGGGTTTTATTATTCGTTGATGAATTAGGTCCCGCATCATTCGCTCAAGCGTGTAGAGCAGCTCATAACCAACAATGTTAAATGATATCTCCTGTTCAGTTCCTATTATTTCATCAAGTTCTTTTTCTATATTTTTCTTGTCTGCTAAAACCTGGACATGATTAGTATCATTTTTCTTTGAAAGTTCTGGAATTATCCGGATAACTTCTGACAATGCATTAATCGGAGATAGTTTAAGAGATACCTGGGGAAAAAAAGTAAGTTCCGGGGATACTTTAGTTTTTTGTTTTAAAAAATCAGAATACACTCCATTATCTGACCCATTCTTCCCCTCGGAAAAGTGTTGCCTTAAGGCACGGGCAGTCATATGAGACAGATCAAACATTTGTGCTATGTCAATTACTTTTTGTAAGGCAGTTTCAATTAACCCGGAATACCCTGCAACAATTTCAGCATTTGTTACTTCCTGGAGTAAAGGACTATTTTCTTCTTTTATTAACAAAGGCACTAATGCTTCCTGAATTTCTGTATGCGAGTCTTTCTTTAATTCTTCAATTATTCGTTCCGTGAAGGATTTTGGAAGTGTTGGTGCATATTCATTCAATAATGTGGCGGCTCGTAATTTATCCTCAATTCTTCTGCTTGCAATCAGGGAGGATATTGTCGCCATGATTGTCTGAACCTGTGCATTGCGATTATCAGGGCTCATAAATCTAATAAAAACAGTACTGACATTGATATATATGTTTTTTGGCATTTCAAACATAAATCCAAGGATGGATTAGGTTTTTTCAATCAGGATTTAATCTTGAGATACCTATTTAGAGTGGGACTTTCAATCCATGAAACGATACTTATGAAATACTGGATATATTATCCATTGACTATCAAGAGGTGAATACCATAAACCGATATATCTGCATTCATGGACATTTTTACCAGCCTCCACGGGAAAATCCCTGGCTTGAGGAGATAGAAGTAGAAGAGTCTGCATTTCCCTTTCATGACTGGAATGAACGGGTTACAGCTGAATGTTATGCTCCAAATGCAGCATCCCGAATTCTGGGTTCTGACAGGCGGATTATTGATATTGTCAATAATTATTCAAATATCAGTTTTAATTTTGGTCCAACTCTTCTTTCCTGGCTTGAAACTCATAATCCGGAAGTATACTCGGAAATATTACGGGCAGATAAGGATAGTCTGATAAAATTTTCCGGTCATGGATCGGCTATAGCCCAAATATATAATCATCTCATTATGCCTCTTGCATGCAGTCGGGATAAGCGAACAGAGATAATCTGGGGAATTAAAGATTTTGTCTACAGATTTGGGCGGATACCCGAAGGAATGTGGCTTTCTGAAACTGCTGTTGATATCGAAACCCTGGAGATGCTTGCGGAACATGGCATCAGGTTCACTATTCTCGCCCCGCATCAGGCAAAGAGAATTCGAAGAGTCGGTCATCAAGACTGGACATATGTAACGAAAGATACACTTCACATTGGGATGCCATATCTTTGTATTCTTCCTTCCGGGAAAAAAATTGCCATATTTTTTTATAATGCAGTAATAGGAGCAGAAGCAGCATTTGGCCATCTTCTCGATAATGGCGAAACATTTGCTAAACGAATGATTGATTCATTTCCACAAAATACTGATGACCCTTATCTTTTGTCAATTGCTACTGATGGAGAAACCTATGGGCATCATCACCGATTTGCTGACATGGCTCTCGCATATGCACTTCATGATATTGAATCTAAAAAAAGTGCTCAAATAACAGTATATGGAGAATACCTCGAAAAATACCCTCCGACACATGAAGTCGCCATTGCAGAAAATACGTCCTGGAGTTGTATTCACGGTGTGAAGCGTTGGGAAGATGATTGTGGCTGTCGTGCTATGTACGCATGTCTGATTTCTGATACCTCAGTTTGTTATCTACTCTCATCAGGATCAACATCTCAGCATAATATTAAACCTTGGAATCAGAAATGGCGGAAACCCCTTCGGGGGGCGATACAATGGTTATCAACCGAACTTGCCAGAATATATGAGCATGAAATGGAGGGTCTTTTTCATGAACCATGGACAATCAGAGATGCATATGGCGAACTGATTATTAACCGATCATATGATGCAATAATTGCGTTCTTCTCTAATCATGCGAAAAGAACACCGAATCCACAAGAGATAACCAGGTGCCTGAAATTACTAGAGATGCAAAAAAACTCCTTATTTATGCAGACGAGTTGCGGATGGTTCTTTGATGATCTTGCTGGTATTGAAACTATTCAGATTCTTATGTATGCTTGTCGGGCCATTCAGATTTCCAGAGATATTACCGGAGTGGATCTGGAGCCCGATTTTTTAGCTCAATTATCAAAGGCAACCTCCAATCTTTCTACTCTTGGTAATGGAAAAGATATCTATGAAAAATATGTGCAGACCTCGATATTTGACATTAACCGGGTTGCATTTCAATTTGCAATTACTTCTCTTATTGGGGGTATACCAGACACCACGCAGGTGAGCATGTATGATATTTACTGCAATACTTTTGAACAAGCAGAGACAGGTACCATCAAGCTTGCTGTCGGACATGCACAATTCAGATCAAAGAGTACTTTAAAGGAATCCCACCTCATGTTTGCAGCTCTTCACATGGGAGGACATAATTTCATGGGTGGTATCAGACCCTTTTCACATGAAAAGGAGTACGAGGAAATCAAAGAGGATATCTGGATTTCTTACCGGAAGAGTGATCTTCCTGGAATGATTCTTCAGATTGACAGGCATTTTGATGTACACTCGTATTCTCTCTGGCATCTTTTTCGAGATGGAAAAAGAAAAGTTCTGTATAATATCCTTGATGGAGTTCTTTTAGATATAGAGTATGAATACCGACAGTTATATCGGAGGTACTCTTCTCTCGTGACTGCAATGAAAGAATTACGGATATCATCTCCGAAAGCTCTGGACTTTCCTATCGAGTACACTTTAAATCGGGAACTTATCACCTGTATCGATGCAGAAATGATTGATATATCTAGAATAGCACAGATCTTGGACGATATGAACCGGGGTAATTATGTTCCGGAAAGAAAAACCCTCTCTGTTCATGCTGGAAGAGCCATATTGAGATCTTTGGAAAAAATAGCAGAAGATCCAACAAATTTACTATTGATCATTGAAGTTAACCGACTATTCACCCTTCTCGCTCCACTCTCATTAACCCTTGATTTATGGGCATGTCAGAATACCTATCATCGAATTGGTGAGAAGATGTGTCCTCTCATGAAAGAGCAGATGAATATTGGTGATGAGAATGCTAAACGATGGGTCATGGAATACTCCACCCTGGGTGAATATCTGGGGATAAGATGCTCATTATGAATAATAGTCCGTTTATTACCTGTATTGAATGGAAGAATCATACTATTATAAATAAAGGATTTTATCAATGAAAACACGAGGATGTGGTACACTCCTTCATATTACATCAATCCCAACGAAATTTGGAATTGGTGATCTCGGGCCAGCAGCATATCGGTTTGTGGAATTTTTACAAAAGGCAGGTCAACGGTACTGGCAGGTGCTCCCTCTTCACCCAACTGAACATATGTATGATAATTCACCTTATCATGCTCTCTCTGCTTTTGCCGGAAATCCTTTACTTATTAGTCCTGAGATGCTTGTCAAAGATGGATATCTGGATGAGTCTGATCTGGAACCGTTGCCGGATTTTTCTTCAGATTTGGTAGATTTCCCTGCCGTTATTGCATATAAAAACAGGTTATTTGATATGGCATATAATCGGTTTGTATTTTTTGGAACCGATCCAGCTTTTTTGACTTTTTGTGAAGAACAGGCATGGTGGCTTGATGATTATGCTCTCTTTATTGCCATAAAAAAACACTATCCTGATATTCTCTGGTCTGACTGGCCGTCTGGATTAAGAAACCATAATGAGAACGAGCTTCATGAATTTAAAAAATTATATCATTCTGTTATAGAACGAGAGCAGTTTCTTCAATTTATCTTTTTCCATCAATGGGCTGCTCTCCGAAAACGATCTCATGAACTAGGTATATGGCTCATTGGTGATATTCCGATATATGTCGACTATGATAGCAGTGATGCCTGGACACATCAGCATCTCTTTCAATTAAATGAGGACAAAAAGCCATTATACGTAGCTGGTGTCCCTCCTGATTATTTTAGTGCAACTGGTCAGGTCTGGAATAATCCAATATATGATTGGGACGAGATGAAAAAATCCGGGTTTTCCTGGTGGGTTAAACGAATGGAACATGAATTAAAGTTCGTTGATTATGTCAGGATAGATCATTTCCGGGGGCTTGTAGGATATTGGGAGATAAAAGCTGGTTCTGATACCGCAATTGATGGACGATGGATCTCTGCACCAGTCTGGGATCTTCTCCGGACATGGACGAAAAAATTTCCCTGTTTTCCTGTAATTGCAGAAGATTTAGGCATTATTACCCCCGACGTCAGGGAAGTAATGAGAGAGTTTGATATTCCTGGAATGAAAGTTTTGATTTTTGCGTTCAGCTCTGAAACCGGAGATAATCCATATATTCTTCATAACATTCCTCCCAATACTGTTGTTTATACGGGTACTCATGATAATACTCCGGTTCTTGGATGGTTTTTACATGAAGCAACACCTGAAGAGAAACAAAGATTCGTTTCATATATCGGATATGAAGTTTCTTCTGAGAAAGTATCTGATGTATTTGTCCGGCTTGCGATGATGAGCAGTGCAAATACCGCCATCATCTCGATGCAGGATGTACTGGGTCTTGACATATCAGCCAGGATGAACAGGCCTGGATCTGAAAAAGGGAATTGGAGATGGATGATGCAGGAAAGGATGATTACCGAGGATCTTGCTTATTATATCCGGACACTTACAACAACATATGGTCGGCTATGACAGATAGTATCCTCGTATCAGACCATTTTTTGGATATGAGAATCTGTCCATTCCTTTAAATATTGAATCATTTCTTCATCTGAAAGGTATGGTGCTTCTGTCATTTTTCCAGTCTGAATTGAGTAAACAAACATCCGGACCGTTTGACCGGTGATTCTTTCAGCAGCTTTTCGATAAAAATTCAGTTGCCATTCTGCTCCAGAGTAATTACCCGATTTATAATCTATCACGGCCCATGTTCCATCAGAGATCTGAATGAGTCGATCAATTCTCCCGGTAACCGGATACGGTCCGATATAGGTAACAAATGAAAGTTCCTGATATGAAACTGAAGAATCCTGTATCAAAGGAAGTGAACAAAATTGTTCGTATAAAGAGGTACAATATATTTCTGCAGCAAGACTGGTAATCCCATATTCTGCAAGGACCGTTTGTGGGCTTTTTCCGGAAAAGATCTGGTGAAGAAGGATACCTGCTTCATTCTTCTGAAGAGTCGGGGCATCTGGGATGTTTATCTGCTGAACGAAATCCTTATTTTCTGGTTCAGGATATCGGGATTCCACGACGTCTGTCACCGGGACAGGTCGATGAATTACTCTCTCCCGGGAATTTTGAGATTTTACGATTCTTGTACCCGATTGCGTAATGAACTCATCTGGTATAAAAAGAGGTGGTAATTTTTCATCTGCCCAGATTCGGGTTAACTGGTCAGGATCTGAAAGTACTGTTACCTCAATTTCATCTCCTCCATCTTTTGGATCAAATGACAATACCCCTCCTTGTTCTGCTATCTCCTTGGTAATACCAAAGATAGTGCATATCCAGTCTATCCGGTTATTGCTTTTATCAATTGTATCATAATATTTTTCAGGCTGTTTTCCACAGAGGATGAGATGGTCACGTGCCCGTGTAGTTCCAACATAAAAAAGACGTTTTCGTTCTGCAGATTCTTTCTCTTTTTGTATCAGTGATAATGCCGAGTATACCGGGGTTTCACGTATTTCATAGTCATGATCCGGATCAGGAATTTTTACGCCGAAAATTGCTGTATGATCACCGGATAGAATAGGTCCTAACTTTCCTTCCCTGGATGATCCCATATCCGGAAGGATAACAATTGGAAATTCAAGGCCTTTTGCTGCATGGACAGTCATAATGTTTACAGATGTTTTTGAAAGCGTATCAAGAGCTGCTTCTCCTTCCCGTTCCTCGTCAGCAATTGATACTGTCATATCTGATATCAGATCAAAGAGATTATATGCCCCGGATTCTGTTTTCCCTTTGATAATTCTCTGTAGTTTTAACAGATTAGCAACCTGTTGTTCTCCCTGTTCCATCGCACTATATATGGTAAAAATTCCTGACTCACGGATTATCCGGGAGATGAATGAAACGACTGGTTCCCTCCCTGCATGTTTTTTCCAGGAGTTCAATAATGAAAAAGCACGAATTATTTTTTCACGGACTGAAGAAGAGAAACAGGAATATTGTTCTTCATAATCTCCGGATAAGGTGGTCAGTTCCTGAGCAATTATTTTCAGTGTATCAAAAAGTGTCCATCCTTTCTTGGATTCATGTATGTGAAGAATATGAAATAAAGCGATGTCTGAAAGACCAAAATATGGTGATCGCAGGACACCATACAGAGCAGCCGTATCAAAAGGTCTGAGCAGGAATGATAAAATTGAGTAAATGTCGTATATCTCCTGTCTCGAATAAAAACCTATTCCACCATGCACATAGTAGGGAGCTTCTTTTCTGGATAAAGCAGTGGTATATCGGGATAGATGAGTACGTCTCTCGATAAGTATAGCAATGTCTCCATATCCGGCAGGACGAATTATATTGTCCCGATCAGTAATCAAAAAAGATCCTGATGATGCGATTCTATGGACCAGGTCTGCAACCATCCCTGCCTCTATCTCTTTGGACTCGGATTGTTCACTTCCTTTCGGAGCTTTTTCCGGCATTAACACTGTAATAGAACCTGAAGATCTTTTCCGTTCTTCACAGACCTGTATTGGTTCATATCCAAATTCCCAGGGCTTTTCTGTTGATGAAAAGATTCGGGAGAAGAGATAATTTACACACCCGATAACTTCACGGCAGCTTCTGAAACTCGTGTCGAGATTTATCAAATCTCCGTTACAATCTGTAAGAATCCTGTTTTGGGCTTCTTTAAACCGTGTTACATCTGCATTTCTAAATAGATATATGGACTGTTTTGGATCACCTACAATAAAGAGACCTTTTGTTTCTGGTGTGAGATCACCGATTATGGATGTTATAATTTCAAATTGTGATGGGTCAGTGTCCTGAAATTCATCCACAAGGATATAACGAAACCGTGGCCTTATATGTCGGGCAACGATATCCTGGTGTTGATGTAAAAATTCCCGTGTACAGGTAATGAGATCATTAAAATCCAGTCCGTTTGCCTGCTTTTTTAACGCTTGTAGGGCGCTCGTATATGTAACTCCAACCAATGCAAGGTCGAAAAAAAAGCTCATAGTTGCTGTAGTAAAAGCTGAGTCAGGTTTTATGTATAATTCAAAGTAAGGCAGAGTTTTTTCTAGTTTTTCGATAAGAAATGTTTTTTCTCTTCGAAACAGTTTGAGATCATCATTATTCCATATCTTTTGTGAACCGAGAGTTCCTTTTGGTCGCACTGACAAAAATTCGCGTACTGCTTTAGACAGTTCTTCTAGTGATACATCTGCCCTTATCCTCTTGAGTGATGAACAGACCTGGGTCAGATATATTGCCGCCCTATCTCCGGTATTTTGATAGATCTTTTCAAATCGAATAAAGTCAGCAATGGCATCTCGTACTTCACCGTTCTGAAAAAATTCCTTTATTACTGGGGTTCTGACCTGTTCGAGAAATATTTCCCAGGTATTGATGATACCATCGGGATCTGACGTGATATCAGCACAAAATTGTGAAAATCTCTCACTTTCGGTAGATATAGATGTTAATATCTGGTATAACTGGTATTTTTCAACCTGCGCAAGCAGACGGACAAGTGGTTCATATATCTCTCCAGGTGGTTTTCGGACAAGTGTATCAAATGCTTCTCTTTGGACTGCGAGATTTTGTCCTTCATCAAGGATAACAAATCCTGGATCCAATCCCGCCTCAATTGCAAACTCACGAAGGATCTGTGCGCAAAATGAATGGAAAGTCATAACTGGTGCAATGACCAGTTCCTCATGAGCATCCTTCCAGATCTGGTTTTCAGGATCATCTCTCAAGCGGTCAGCAATAGTCTTCCTGACTCGTTCTTTCATCTCTGCAGCAGCCTTGTCGGTAAATGTAAGGGCCAGAACATCCCGAATTCGAAAACCTTCGTCCTGAATGAGGTTTAAATATTTTTCAACAAGAACAAATGTTTTTCCGGTTCCTGCTCCTGCTGTTACCACCATACTCATATCATGCCTGGTTATTGCCTGATGTTGACGGGGAGTAGCAGCCATTATGCATCACCTTTCTTCATGTCACTGTACTCTTCGGATGGATAGTGGGACCATTCTCCAAGTTGTGATCCCCTGTCCGGCTGAAATCTACAAATGGTCTTGTAGGGACAGTACCAGTCAGTATTGCATTCTGATGTTGCCTGAATGGGAAATTGTCCGTCACGAATAGTATGAACATGTGATATGGAAGAGTCAAGAGCACACTCGAGGATGTCACGCCATTTGGGCTCTGACTTTGGTAATTTTCCTTTTGGGAGAGTTCTTTTATGAGCTGGATCGTAGAGGATGAGACTATGCATAATTTTTCGTTGTAATTGCACATACGATCCAAAAGCCGGAGTGAGGTGTGAGATTTTGTGATATGCCAGGAGATAAAGGGGTAGTTGTAAAGCGGTCATCCGGGTGAGATCTGACGGGCCTGGAATTTTTTTTCCGGTTTTATAATCAATGATACCAAATAGTCCATCAGGAGTACAATCAATCCGGTCTATTTTTCCAATAAACCGTACGATATCAGATGATTTTTTGCCTATTTGATCTCCGTCAGACTGATTCCAGTCTTTTTGTATGTCTATGAGGTCAACTGGTTTATGGAGAGAATGTGGATCATCATCAGGTCCTTTCACTGCTCCAAATGAGAATTCAAAAAGGGAAGGTTTGTAAGGATGGGGTACTCTTCCATCATCATCTTGTTGTAACCGTTCAATCTCTGCAAAAACAAACCGATCAAGCATCCCATCACCAACCTTGTCATCACCCATGAGTTGTCTTTTTTTCGCATGCCAGAGCGGGGTTGCATAAGGGACTTTGTCACATTCTTCTATTGCAATTTCCTTTATTGTTGAAAGTGCTTGATCAATTATGTCTTCGTGTAATGGTAGAAGGTTTCGTTCATACATAGTACGTTCAAATCTGCTCAAAATTGTATGAATCAGATTACCTTTTGTTTCCGGGGGCAGATCGCTTCCTATGTCTGGGAGAGGTCTTATGTGAACTACTCGTTCGAGATAAAATCTGAATGGACATTTTGCATACGTCTCAAACATTGACGCTGACCAGTGATAGTCGGTACCAAATTTTTTGGAAAGCATTTTTCGTATCACGTGGTCGTATCCAATAATCCCATCATATTCTGATCGGTTCAGACGAAATCGATATGACCGTTCTATAGTAATCCGGTCAAAAAGAGAGAATAATGAAACATCATGAGGGATGAGGGACTGTGCCTCTCTCCATCTTTTATTGTGGATACATTTACCCGCGACTATGGATGCCTCAATCGCACCATACTCATATGGATGAGGAGGATTTTCGGTTTCATTCGTCGCTCTGTATTCCCATTCAGGAAGGAGAGTGGAGGTTCTCAGGTGATCAATGAATACTGATGGGAGCGTTGTTCGTTCATCTTTATGTTCATACCAACTGAGGTAGACATGGGACGTGCCTGAAAGAAGTGCAGCAATGAATTGATATTTTTCCTGTCGTAAGATATCGGAAAGAGTACGAGTATCCATCCGTGCATTTTCACTAGCATTGGTAAATGGTAGTCGTGTTGTAAGGCGGGGGATAAACCCTTCATTGAGAGAAATAAGGAACACATATGGATAATGCTGATGAACAATCTCCCGAATACCAGTTAACATTATTCCCGGAATACCTGGTTCTGTATTCAGGGTTTTATCCTGAATCAGGTGTCTGAAAGAACGTATAAATTTTATAAATGAAATGGGGCCTTTTGATGAGATGGATGATACGATACCTGCTCGTGAGATATTCTTCAATTCTTGATACACACTTTCAAAAGACTTCAAAAGAGAGAATTCTTCATCCGAAAGCCATGCATTTTCTGGAGCATCTCTATCTGTTCCAGGAACAGGTGATCCAAATTCGCGAAGAATGTTGTTAAACTGATCAATATGTTCAGGTATTGTTTGTTTTTCCTGAAGAGTTCGGAGTAAGGCAATAAACCGTAGGATCCCGCTGACTGTAATTTCAATTTGCTCAACAGGAAGTGGAGGACGAGGCGAATATGAATGAGAAGATTCAGACTTGCTTTTTTCTTCAGTATTCTGTTTTTGTTCCTTCGAAGGATCCTCCTTGGTTTCTTTGCACATCCGCACAATTTCGGAAAGTCTGAAATCCCAGTCTATATGACCTCCGTCAAGTCCATAACTCCGACATATAAGATCCACGTGGTCATATAATAATATACGATAATTTCCTGTTTGATCAGTAATTGCTTTATCTGGAGAAATGTCTGAATAGCCTGTTTCCCCATACTCAGTCCATCTGAATCTGCAATAGGGACTTTGGATTACCCTGATAAGTTCTTCATATCGGAACCCCTTCTCTATAACATCAAAAATTGTAAGATAATATGCAATGAGTGGGGTTGTGCTTATATGAGGGCCTTGTGAAGAGGTTATCGGAATATGAAAGTCTGCAAATGTTTCGGTTGCATATCCAAGAGAGGTTCGAACATCAGGAGATACAACAACAATATCATCATATGAAGCTCCTAATGATAACAATCGGGAAATTTCACGTGCAACACTATTCATTTCCATAACAGGATCAGAAAATCCCATTCCGGTTATATGAGAGAAGGAAAGCTGATCTCCGGTTTGGGAAGGTTCATATGAAAAAATCGTCGTTATCTGGGATTTTTCGATATGTATATCGAGATCCTCTTCATAATCAGGCGATAACCAGGATCCTGAATCTGAAAAAACTTCTGGATCTCTCCCGAATGGGATGGTATATGTCAGAGATGAACACACTTTTTTGATGGATGTAATCAGTCGTTTTTCAAGAGGCAGCGGCTCAAAAAGTCCATATAGGTGAACATGTCCGAGAATTGATGTCGCATGTTCCTGGTTTATTTTTGATAAAAAGTCAATCACCCAAATAAGAAGTGTATCAGGATCGACGAGGTTTTTTTCAACAAGTCTGTTTTTGTAGGCTGATATGAGAATATCAATCTGATAACTTTTTTCTGAAGCAAGTGAGCCAAGACAGGCCGGATAGTTAATCTCCCTTCTGATAATGACCTGCAACAATGTCTGAAGATCCTGAATCGCCCTCGGTGATGGATTTTTATTAGTGAAAAAAAGGGTAAGGTCATCTTCATGTTCATGCATGATATCTATCAGTAACAGTCGGGATGCTGTGGAGTTGATTCGGACAATTTCCTGCCCGTGTTGGTCTATGAGATGTTCACATAGTTCGTCTAATGTACAGATATGATCCGGGAGGAAAGACTGTTTCATTTCAATAAGTTTTCCCTGTACCATTTTGACAAGACGTCTGGTCGGAAGAATCATCCAGGAATTAAAGGGATAATGTGTTATTTGAGAACAAAATTTTAAAATCTCATGTTCAAGGGTTTCCCCTGGAATAGCATGAACAAGAACTGACTGACCAGCCATACGACTAATGGGTTGGTGCTGGTGCTATATCTGGTATATGTATAAACATCCTGCAGAAAAATCCCCAACGTCTGGTTATAAATCCTCATCAGTCAATAATCCATATAACCAGGACAATCCATGTTCTCAGTTCTGTATATTGATGATGATACACCACTTCTGGAAATAGGTAAGGTTTTTCTAGAGCGGTCAGGCTTTTTACATGTACAAACGGTTATTTCTGGAAAAAATGCTCTTGAATTATTGCAAAAAGAGTCGTTTGACGTAATTATATCAGATTATGAAATGCCTGAAATGGATGGATTGCAATTATTAAAAGAAGTCAGAAGTCGCTATCCACGCATCCCGTTTATCATCTTCACAGGAAGAGGAAGAGAAGAGGTTGTCATTGAGGCCCTTAATTCCGGAGCTTCGTTTTACCTTCAGAAAGGAGGGGATCCCACATCACAATTTGCTGAACTCATTCATATGGCTGAAAAAGCCATCACCCATTTTCAGGCAACATCTGAACTTGAAAAAAAGAATGAAGAATTATCATCTTTAAACGAAGAACTTGCTTCGATAGAAGAAGAACTTCGTCAGAATTTATATGAGATGAATATCCAGAGCAAAATTCTTCATGAGAGTGAAGAACGATACCGACTGGTTATGGAGGCGACCAGCGATGGAATATGGGATCTGGATTTGAAATCAAAAAAAGCATTTTTTAGTGATTGGTATTACAAAATGATTGGATATGAACCAGGTGAGTTTGAAGGGAGTTATGATAACTGGCGAACACTGGTTCATCCTGATGATATAAGCCGGGCTGAATCAGAGGTATCATATTCTATAACTCATCCGGGGGCAGAATTTAATGTTGAATTCAGAATAAAAACAAAGCAAGGATTTTATCGGTGGATTCATGGGAGGGGGAGAGTAGTCTCCTGGGATTCTGATGGAAATGCTGTCCGAATGGTGGGTTCACATATTGATATTACTGACCGGAAACGAATAGAGGATGCCTTACTTGTAAGTGAAGAAAAGTACCGGATACTTGCTGATAAATCCAAGGATCTCATCTTTTTGTTAAAAATTCCGGAAATAATATATGAATATATTAGTCCTTCAGTGAAAAACCTGACCGGATATAGCCAGGATGAGTTTTATCAATCTCCTGAGCTTCTCAAACATTGTATTGCACCATCATTTCAGGATTTTTTTGAGAAAGCATTTGATGATCTGATTCAAGGAAATATTCCTGATGAGTATGAATTTCAGATTATCACAAAATCTGGTGAGATCAAGTGGGTTAATCAGAGAAATACCCCTATTTATGATGATGGAAACCGACTTACCGGATTACAGGGAATTGTTACAGATATCACCGAACGAAAAATGAATGAGGAAATTATTCGGGAGGCGATGAAGAAATATGAAATACTTTTTAACAATGTTCCATCCGGGATTGTTGTAACAGATGAATCCGGAAAAATAATTGAAGCGAATCAGGATGCAGCAAAAATCCTTCAGGTTACACGGGATGAGTTGATTACTCGTGGTATTACAAGGCCTGAATGGTCAATTTTTTCACAGGATGGAACTCCCATCATCAATGATGACTCCTCTATCATTACTAACCTCAAAGTAGGAAGGGGGTTGTCCGGTATTGAACTTGGTGTCCAAAATCCTTATGGACACCTAGCCTGGATCGTCGCTACTTCATCAAATTTAAATATCAAGGGGTATGGCTCTATTATTTCTTTTCAAGACATAGGTGAACAAAAACGGACAAGTCAGGCTTTATCAATGGTTAATAAGAAATTATCACTTCTGACAAGTATTACACGTCATGATGTGAAAAACAGCCTGACCGCTTTGAAAGGATTTCTCTACCTTTTATCTGAGAATATGAAAGATGCTGGTGACAAGGAGTTAGTTCAAAAAATCACTTCTATTGCAGGTGACATTACCAGAAAAATTGATTTCACCAGCGCATATCAAAAAATAGGTGCAGAAAATCCTGAATGGCAAAACCTTTCTGCAATTATTGGATCCATCTCACTAAATGGCGTGCAGTTTTCTCATGACGTTTCAGGTATTGAGATTTTTGCAGATCAAATGCTTGGAATTGTGTTTGAAAATCTTATCCAAAATAGTGTTATGCATGGGGAGATCGTAACACATATTGCTCTTAAAATTGTGAATGACGGACAAAACCTGTTACTTGTGTTTGAGGATAATGGGGTAGGAATACCTTCATCTGAAAAAGAAATGATATTTGAGAGAGGATATGGAAAAAATACCGGCTTTGGGTTGTTTTTGATCCGGGAGATACTTTCAATCACTGGCCTTTCAATAAAGGAAAATGGAATACCAGGAAAAGGAGTACGATTTGAGATTACCGTTCCTCAGGGAGTATATCGAACTATTATGGAATAATATTAGTTTATAAAAATTACCTCTGAATCTGATGGTGTTCTCTCATCAGATGCTCGGCATTTCGAAGACCATATCCGTCCATAAAAAACCCGAAACCAATAATCCCGACAATTGCGGCAAGTATTCCAACCAGAATTTCAAGTAATATATCCGGTGCAATAATCGTCAGCCCCCCAAAAGCCAGTGACCCGAGTCCCATTCCCATTGATAGCCAGAAACCTTGCGGGATTTTTGTTTTATCTCTTAACACTCTTTTTATAGTTACAACAGCACTTCCGAAAAACCATATTGCCAAAATGAGGAGAATGATCGCGAGATAGAATACCCATAATAATGACATCAGGACAGCACCGACAATAATCAGGAGTCCATTCATAATATCATTCCTTGAATATTCATTTCTCCTCTGCATTATCAGACCGTTCATGAGGACGAGAATGCCTCCTATAAATACTATGGCAGGAAGGAGAGTTGAAAACAGCACAGTATTTTGCTCTAATGCAATCAATCCAAGTATACCTGCTGTTGTCAGTAGACCAATTCCAAGAATGATCCTGAACTTCCATGTTAATCGTTGATCCTGAATAAAATCCGGACCAGGATTTTTTTTAGCATCTCGAGCGGTTATGTATAGCGTTTCCAGAGTTTCATAGATCATGAGAACCAGCGGAGCATCGTCAATCAGATGAAGGAAAGGGTTTTTTTCTGGATCATACCTGTCCAAATGAATACGATATTCATCATTTGTCACATGCATATGGTATTGCCCGTTCCGGTAACTGGCAATGGTTTCATGGCTCGGTACATTAATGGGTGAAAACTTCCATTCTGGGCCAAGAGGGACTGTCAGGAGATCTTTTGGAATGACTACTTCCCATACTCCCTGGTGTAGAGCAGGCAAAAATTCGTAAATATCCGGCATACAAAATGCAACCTCTCGTAATACACAGGTAAAGTTATTTGAACATTTAGTATATCTGTGTTCATCAGATGAAAATTCACCGGTTCATTCGATCTCCTTATGAAAAATGGAAATAATATACTATATGGTGAATACCATTTTTGACTCTTCTAATGATGTGCCTCAATCTCATGAAGGAATATTATCATCCTTATCAGATGAGATAAACCGCTTATCTGGTATTCGAGAAGATATCTCACAAGAAAAAATAAGCCCTGTATCGTTTGGAGTGTTGATAGGAATATGTTTCCTTAATATTTTGTTAATTGCGTTTTTAAAATTTGATTATCTCTTCTTCTGGGTCGCATCAAGCCTTTATTTTTATTTATTTTATCCAATGTTACCTCTTTTTCTTTTTCCATTCAGAATGATATATCAAAAAGCTACCGGAACTGCGCCAATAAAGAAAAAAAGCCAGTCAATGGTAACCTGGGCAAAGAATCTGCATATTTTCTCCAATAAACGGATTGGATATAATCTGTTCATGAGATTTTTTCTCTTAAGCATGATTCCCATTACATATGGAGTATTATGCATCTATGGAATATCAATTACATTTACCATGATAATTGGGTATTTCAGTAATTTCTCAAATGAGACACTTTTTTTAATTTTAATACAATGTATGGGAATAATTTTATTTTATAGCGAAATTTTTTTATTTAAAGGCAGGATGCTTTATAATACTCATATCCGACTTCAAAGTAAGATTGAAAATCACAAAAGGCTGGTTTTTATGGCTATTATTGCGTGTGTCCTTATTCTGCTCTCTACAGTCCTTGTCATCCTGATGATAATTGCGATGGTGTTACCCGCATTTACATTAACAAAATTTGTGAATATGGCAGGTTTTTACTATGCAGGAAGAAGTATTATTGTTGTATTTTTGCTCTGTTCTCAGTTTGTGATTATGCAGTTTCTCCAAAGTATTCTGAGCCGAAAAATCGCTTATGATATGGTGGATCAAAAATATGAACAACTTACCGATGCTCAAAAAATAGTATTAACCTCTGAGACAACTCACATGGTTTCTTGTTTACAAAGAATTGAAAGTCTGGTATTAGAGAGCCGGCTATATGCATATAACAGACGAAAGATGCTAGGTTTATATCCATCATATTCAATCGGGGTAAATATCCCTGTTTTGTTATCTATCAATAATCTGAAATCATTACAGGATATCTTTTTACCTGATCAAAAATCTATGGAATAAATTCATGATGTCTGAAAAATCCAGATGGTACGACCAATTCAAATATAACTCCTTTTCCATTTATTCCAATCTCCTGGATTTTTATATGTGTTATAGACAATATTTCCCTAATTAAAAAGAGTCCGTAACCGGTGTGAGAACCGACCCCCCGGTCAAATATTTTTGATTTCATATGTTCTTCAATGCCCGTGCCATTATCAGAATACACAATTATCAAAGCATCATGCTCTTCTTTTCCTGAAATACGGATCTCAGACACCGTTAATCCGTGACGAAGAGAATTATCAATAAGATTGAAAAAAACTCTTCCAAGCATAGCATCAGCATAGAGATCATAGTCAATATTGTCAGTAATTAATGTGACATGTTCTGGGATGTTATTTCTGACCTGCTCTTCTATAAGCGTTGGGATGGATTGCCAGACTGGTGCAGTAACTCCAAGGTTTTGATAATCCCTGGTAAACAGTATTTGACGATATATTGTATCAAGTGCTTTTTCTGCAGGAACCATATAAGAAAAAACATCAAGATCCCGGATCTCATCCTTAATTAAATCCATTGCACCAGTAAGCACAGTCAGAGAATTCAGGATGTCATGACGGGTGGTTTCAGCGAGTAGATTGAGCTTTTTGTTTGCTTGTTTAAGACCTTCTTCGTTCATCATCTGTTCTGTAATATCTTCAAGAGTTTCGAGAGCTCCCCATACTTCACCATCAGAATCACGAAGCAATGCCCCGGTAAAATATAGCCATATTCCTTTATTACCAAGATGAGGGAAAAAATCAATGGATGAATATGCGTCCTGAACCAGCGTTGATTTTTTTGCCCGACCTTTATACCAAGTCTCAAGCTCATCCTCTTTTCTATCAAGAATGATGTCTGCGATACATGGACGCGGCTCAGGGTAAAATGCCCGCCAGTGTTTTGATGTTCCAACTATTTCATGAGATTGAATCCCGCTATATTTTGACAATGCCTGATTCCAGTATAATACCCGATGATTTTTATCTATTACAAACTGAGGGATTGGAGACTCCTGTAATATTGCATTGAGCATTGCCCGGCTTTCTCTGAGAGAATGTTCAACAAGTTCACAAATACCTTCAGCAAAATGAATTGTACCTATACAGGCATGTTTTCCTTTATATTCTCCAATTCGTAAGGAAAGCAGGACTGATATACGTTTTGTATTATCTTTATGCAAAAATTGTGTTTCATATGACTCCAGAATCACTTCATATTCATCAGTTGTATGACACCGCCAGATAAGTTCATCTCGATATTCCGGAGAAATATATTGAAACATTGGTGTTCACAGAATTTCATTTCGTGTGTAGCCAATAATTTCTGCAAATTTATTATTACAAAAAACTACAATATCATTTTGAACGATAAAAACCCCGTCTTCAATATGCTCCACAAGAAACCGGTATAACTCCTCACTTTCGCGGAGAGCATTTGAAGCTTTTTTCATCCTCGTAATGTCCCTGATACTCCCTTCTACCCCGGCAATAGATCCATCCTCATTGTAGTAAAAATGTGCATTCGTGGATACATATATCTGAGAGTTGTCCTTTTTTACGAGATATGCTTCAAAATTATAAACCTGTCCTTTTTCATGCAATATTTCCATCAGTCGGTCTCGTTCTGAGGGATCTTTATAGAAAGAATCTGCAATATTCTTCCCAATAATCTCATCAAGAGAATCATAACCGAACATTGCCAGTGCACTCGGGCTTGCCATAACAAGGTTGCCTTTATTATCACTGCGGTAAAAAACGTCCTGAACGTTTTCTACAACTGACCGATATCGCTCTTCACTTTTCCTGAGTTCTTCTTTACTTTCAAGAATCTCTCCAAACTGATGTTTTAACTCATCTTCTGATGATGCTATCTCTTCATAAGCTGCATTTAATTCATCAAGTGCTCTTTTTGTTTCTGTTACATCAGTTGCAACTTCAAGTCTTACATCTCGCCCGTCAGGCCATTGGATTATCCGGTCAACAATGGAGTAATACCTTTCATATACTGCATTAAAATGTTCCCATGAATATGGCTCGGGTTTATTTTTTAAAATAACTGTATTTGTACAAAATTCACAGGGAGACTTCTTATTCTGAAATTCTTCATAACATATTTTTCCAATTACATCTCTATTGAGAAAATTTCTGAAGTATTTATTTACATATAATATTTCGTATGTTAGGGGATCTGAAACATATACCATCTGTTCAAGACTATCAAATATTGATAGTAATTGTTCACGCTCTTGCTGAAGAATCCCCTCGGCCTTCTTTTGACGGATAGCATGTTCTAGTTTTGATTTTAGTTCTGCAAACTGGGATTTTGGATCTCCACCCTTTTGGAGATAAAAATCTGCTCCGTTGTTTAGGGCATCGATAACTACTTCCTCTCGTCCTCGCCCGGTAAAAATAATAAAAGGAATTGAAATGTCATTTTTTCTAATTTCTTTAAGAAATTCTATTCCATTCATTCCAGGCATTTCATAATCTGATATTATTGCATCATATTGTGTATCCAGTTGTTTATTAAGTCCTTCTGATGCAGACAGGGCCGTATCAACTTTAAAATCCCCTTCTCTTTCAAGAAACAGTTTGCTAATATCTAAAAGAAAATCCTCATCATCAACACATAAAACATGATAAGGAGCATCTGTTTTGGGCATCTGTTTCAAATCTCCAGTTATTATACCTAGCATACTCCAGAGGTATAAATCCTTTGCAGGTCTTAAAAAAAATAACCACTAACTATAAGGAATGATTCAAATATGAGATGAGGTTGTTATCATGTATTTTTTCTCCATACAGATAAGCCTTAATTTAAGAATAGTAAAAAGATAGGGAGAAAGGATACAATTTTTTGGATATATTCAAATGATACCTCCAGTTTATATCAGGCAAATCCGCTCGTGTGAAGAATGTGTCTTTTACAATACGCTGGAAGAATTCTGTACTCTTCATGAAGAGACATTATTTCCGGAAAAAATAGAGCGATGGGAGTATGACGATCAAACAGTACCTTGTCGGTATCATTTTACTCCGGATGAAATGATGGAATTTATTGAAGCAGAACCCTATAATGGTCATCACAATGGGGTCAATGGGAAGATTTGGATGGCGCAATGAATTAAGTGGTTAAAAGTTTTATTTTCTTTTACCAATAAAATAAAATGGTCTTTTAAAAACTGAAAAGGGATCATTATTCATTTCTATTGGGAAAATCCCCTCACAAGCAGATCGGACATCTTCTATCGTATAAAATGCATGAGGATTAAAATCACGAATGAGCGGTATAAGATGGGGTATCTTTGATCGCTTTACGACCATGAATATGATGGTGACTTGTCCATTTGCTCCCTCTGCAGAAATGTTTGTTACTCCATATCCATACTGACGTAAACGGGCGACAAAGTCAGTGGCGGGGAGTGGGGTAATGAGACGGATAATTGCCATACCCAGTTTCATTCGCTCTTCTATCTCCATACCGATGTATGTTCCTGAAGCAAATCCTGCTCCATAGGCAATATAGCAGATCGGATTTGTGATATTTGCCATGACCTGTCCTATTGCAAGAAGCCAGATTGTCACTTCAAAAAAACCAAAAATGGGTGCAATATACTTAAATCCCCGGGATATCATGATGTACCGGATAGTACCAATAGACACATCCACTATTCGGGCAAAGAAGATCAAGAGTGGAATTACGACAAATGCGAAAATGTCTGTTGATAAGAATCCTATGTCCATACGTAATCCTTTCAGGTCAATATTCAGGCTTGCAGCTAATTATAGATGATCTCTGGTCCTGATCCATAAATGATCTTCATTTCGGTATCCTCATATGGTCTTGGGTATATAACCATTCACGTATGTCAGGAACAATGCTTGTTGCTGTTGATGGATCGCCTGAAGGATATAATGCATTAATCTGGGTTTTAGAGCATATCAAAGAGGAAGGAAGAGCATGTGCCTTATATGTTATCTCTCCATCAAAATATGCTGCAATCGACGGAGCTGCAGGATATGAGGGTATATCAACACTCCATGAAATTCGTGAACGTATCGTTCAGGATGAGAAAGAGCAGGTTATCAGTCGGGTGAAAGAACTTGCTCATGATCGGGGAGTGGATGTAGAAGTGATTGTAAGGACCGGTGATCCAAGAAATGAGATTTTAACTGCCGCGGATGAGATCGGAGCAGATCTAATCGCAGTTGGGTCTACCGGAAAGGGACTGGGGGCCAGAATTTTGCTTGGTAGCGTGAGTACATATATTCTGAGTCATGCAAAGGTATCAACAATAGTTGTTCGATGAAAAATGTGACTTCAGAATATTCTGAAGTCAACAGTGCTCTTTTATTCATATCTCACCAGTATAGTGCATGAAATTGTATGTTGTATTGAGTCTATTGATTCTTACCGGTACACTTCTTTTTGCCGGATGTATAGGTTTTGAAGGTTCGCAGTCCAATCCAAAGACAAAAGAGGCATTTTCTCTTGATAGTGGATATGTAAGTGAAGAATATGCATATAGCCCATCTCCAGATGTCAAAAATGCACCTTCTTCATCTTATGGTGGAGAGATACCTTTAGAACAATCCTTACATGAACAAAAAATTATCAGAACTGCAAATATTCAGCTTGAAGTTAAAAATGTTACATTTTCAACAGGGGAAGTTCAGGAGATTGCAAAAAAGTTTGATGGTCTTGTTCAGTCATCATCTGTTCAGGCAACCAGCAAAAACCGGTATTCCGGAACAGTCACCATTCGGATTCCTGCCGAACATTTTGATCTGGCAATTTCAGAGATATCAGCAATTGGGATAATTCTTTCGAGCTCGGTGAATGCTGAGGATGTGACTGAAGAATATGTGGATCTCCAGGCACAACGTGATGCTTTGTCATATCAACTCGATCAGTATAACAGGTTACTGACGAAAGGACAAAATGTATCAGAAATACTTGAAGTACAAAAAGAGATTGAACGAGTCCAGGTAGAACTTGACCGGATTGTCGGAAAAATGAAATATCTTGATAACCGTATTTCACTCTCGACGATAACGGTCGGTCTTTCAGAACCTGCGCAACTTGAAACCCCAGGTGGGTATTCACTTCCTTCAGTCATCAGTGAAGGAATTGCTGGTTTTGTAAACACAGTTGTGTGGCTCTTCATAGCAATACTTACGATTCTTCCTCTGGTTCTCGTGGGAGGAGCAGGATATGTACTTTACAAGCGGTGGAAAATAGGGAAGACAGAGTAATGATATTCTGAGCTGATACGTACATAAGTAATATCATGGGAGATCAACAGGAAACTCTCATCCTCAGAGACGTTCTCATTCCTGGAGGGAGAGTTGCAGATATAACCATTCGGGATGGTCTGGTCCTTCACATTGGTGCTGCAGGAAGAGGTGATGTTGAGATTTTCTGTCAGGACACTACTGTTCTTCCAGCCGGAACGGATTTGCACGTTCATATGCGTGATGGTGTACAAAAATTTAAAGAAACATGGGAAAGTGGAACGAAGAGTGCCATCGCTGGAGGTGTTACTGCTGTTGTTGATCAACCAAATACCATTCCCCCGCTGATCTCACCGGACCTTGTCAGGGACCGGGTATTTCTTGCAGCCTCACAGGCTTATTGTCGGTTTGCAATCAATGGTGCAGTTACTGGAGATTCAGATCTTACCGGAATGTATAGAGCTGGAGTATTTGCATTTGGGGAGACATTTGCCGGGCCTTCTAGTTATGGTGAGGCGGTAGATTTTGAGGTACTTTCAAAGACCATGAAACAGATATCATCCTGGAATGGCATCATGACAATTCATGCTGAACAGGTTACTGAAGGAACAGATGATTCTCTGACTCGTCATGATGCTCTTCGATCAGTATCAGGCGAAGTCCAGACTGTTCAGGATGTCCTGAATTTGAATTCAAGTCAATGTAATCTTCATTTCTGCCATCTCTCATCTGCACAGGCCATTCAGTCAGTTCCAGTAGGAACAGCAACTGTTGAGGTTACACCTCATCATCTATTTTTGTCAAAAGATACTTTTTCACCCGATGATCCAAGAGGGAAAGTGAATCCTCCTCTTCGATCTGAAAAAACCAGGAAAGAAGTATTCTCATGTTGGGATCGCATCGATGTCATTGGATCAGATCATGCCCCTCATAGTATTGAAGATAAGGATCAATCGTTTGAAAAGGCGCCATCAGGAATTCCTGGAGTTGAAACGATGATTCCTCTCCTTATGGGATGGATGGTTGAGAAAAAAATAACGATTCCTGAAATTATCCAGAAAACTTCCACAAACCCGTCTGAAATGCTTGGTCTTTCACCTGCAGGGTTTTTACCTGGAAACCGTGCAGACTTTGCAATATATCCGGAAGATTGCACAACAATACATGCTGACAGTCTCCATAGTCGTGCGAAGTGGACTCCCTTTGAAGGTATGAAAGCGATATTTCCGGAAATTACAATATTAAGGGGAGCGATTGTTTTTGACGGGGGGGAATTTATCCAGCCTGATTTGAGTAGTTCAAGATGTGATATTCATCAAACTTCATTAGCAGATGATCCTGGTCTCTCGCTGTGGATTCCGGGAAGAGGTTATACACTCGAAAAACCAATATAGATATAGTGCCTTCTCCTCGTTTCCATAGGTCCCCGGGTGATACGATGAGGTCTCATAGAGTGATCTTCGGGACAACCCGGAAACGGTACATTATTATGGCACCGCCTGGCTGAGGGCGTTTAATAGGTGAAGTACGGTAAAATCCACTTGTGATCCATATTTGTTAGTGCCAGGCGACAAATCTTCAAAAAATCACGTTATTACTTTCGTTTTTTAAATTATCCATTCCTATTAAAAGTCAATTGGATTTTGCATATATCTCCTGATGTAGCGTACAGGGGAAATTGTCTGAAGATCTCATTCTATAAAAGCGTATATACCTGGGTTCTAATCCGCTGAACAGATCAGCATCTATTTCGTCAGTTAGTAAAAAATAAATTGTTGTATGTATGTATTCAGTTCTCTATGTCGATGATGAACCTGATTTACTAGAACTTGGACAGGTCTTTCTTCAGAAGTACTGGAATTTGTCTGTTACAACCGTTTCATCTCCGGAAGAGGCCTTTCATTATCTGAAGATCTCAACATTTGACATTATCATTTCAGACTACCAGATGCCCACAATGGATGGCATTACTTTTTTGAAAAATTTACGAAAATCTCAGTTCTATGAACCCTTTATCCTTTTTACAGGAAAGGGAAGGGAAGAAGTTGTCATTGACGCGATAAATAGCGGGGCAGATTTTTATCTTCAGAAAGGTGGCCCTCCAAAATCTCAATTTACAGAACTATTTAATATGATCCAAAAAGCCGTCGGAAAAAGGCGGGCTGAATTGGAATTACAACGGGTCAGTTATCAATCAAAGGCTATCATCAATCATCTTCCTGATCCTACTTTTGCAATAAATGAGCAGAGGGTAATTATTGCCTGGAACAAAGAGATGGAATCTTTAACAGGATTTCATGAATTGGAGATGATTGGGAGAAACCTTTCAGAATATTCACAGGTAATTTTTGGGATGCCTCGCCTGTCTCTAGCAGATTATATTTTATCTCCTGAAATCCCGATTCAAAAATGGTATTATCATATCCACAGTGATGCAAGGACAGTTACTGCAGAAACCCAGATGGACATCGGTTCTCTTCAGGACCGAACGGTCTGGATCAAAGCAAGTCCTTTGTATGATGAGCATGACTGCACTATAGGGGCAATAGAAACCCTTCGGGATATTACCATACGAAAAGAACTCGAACTCGAATTACAACGTAAATACGAAGAGCTTGCATCATCGTATGAAGAGATTGCTGCACAAAATGAAGAGATCCGGGCAAGTTTTGATGAAATTGAAAAACAAAAGGATCTTTTATCAAAAAGTGAGCGGAAATTTCGGGGATTTATTGAGCATCTTCCTGACGGGGTTATCATACACCACAATGATCACATCCATTATGTAAACCCAATGGCTGCACATATCTTAGGGTATAGTGATCCTGCTGAACTTACCGGGGTAGGATCCCTCGACGTCGTTCATCCCAGATGTCGTGATCAGTTATCGTATCGAATATCACGAACTGGAACCATTGAAAATCCATTTGTGAAAGAGTTCTTTTTAAAGAAAGATGGATCCGAAGTACCTGTAGAGGTTGCTGCAATTTCTATGTCGATGGAGGATTCTATTTCTGTTATGACCATATTCAGGGATATTACCAAAGAATTCGAAAGAAAAACTGCACTTCTTCAGGCACAGAATAAATTAAAGATCTTATCTTCAATAACTCGTCATGACATTAAAAATGAACTCGCGACTATTATGGCAATCGTTGATCTGGTAAGTTCAGGTGACATTCCTGAGTCTGAAGCAGAGTTGCTCAAAAGGGCGATTAATCCTTGTAAAAATATTCTTGACCAGTTGCAAACTACGTTTGAATATCAGACCATTGGGATTTTGGAGCCAAATTGGTTTTACCTTCGTTCACTCTGTTATAATGCTGCCAAATACCATCGGGTTGAGCCTACAATTTACTCATTTATCGGAGAAAATGTACAGATATTCGCCGATCCGCTGATTGAAAAAGTTTTTGAAAATCTAATTGATAACACCATTCGTCATGGGAAGGATGTGCAATCAGTTCGTTTTCGATCTGAAAGGCGGAATGGAGATTTGTATGTTCTGTATGAGGATGATGGCGGGGGAGTTCCAGATACAGAAAAACATAAAATATTCGAAGAAGGATTTGGAAAAAATACTGGTCTTGGATTATTCCTGATCAAAGAAATCCTTGCTATGACTGGTATTTCCATCTGTGAATGTGGAGAACATGGAAAAGGGGTAAGATTTGAGATGTATATTCCCCAGGGAAAATGGAGAATTTAAAAGTCTGACATTACTCTGACATTACAATAACATCTTAAAACTCGTAGTAGGCGATCAAAATTTTCCTTGTTCGCATTCCATAATTTCCTCCTTCTAACTGATCATAAAGAATTATCTGGAACCAATTCTCATATACTCACATGGCAGGATTCCTTTCCTCTCCAATTGCAAAAGGAGAGAGTGATATTTTTATCGAACCATCCATGGCGAATCGTCATGGTTTAATAGCAGGTTCAACTGGAACAGGAAAAACGGTAACTCTTCGTGTTCTTGTAGAACAGTATAGTTCAATGGGTGTTCCGGTTTTTTTACCAGATATGAAAGGTGATCTCTCCGGCCTGTGCAGACCTGGTGGTGGGAATAAGAAAATCGAGGAACGTGCTTCTCTTTTGCAATTATCTGGTTTTTCTTACGAAGGATATCCTGTTCGGTACTGGGATCTCTATGGGAAAGATGGTCATCCGGTTAGAACAACTGTTTCTGAAATGGGTCCACTTTTACTCGCTAGAATTCTTGATCTGAATGAAACACAGACTGGTATATTGTCCATGCTCTTTCGGTACGCGGATGATAACCAATTATTGCTGATAGATATTGCAGATCTTATCGCACTCATTACCTATGCTCTTGAGAATATTGCGGCAATAAAAGGGAAATATGGAAATATGACTCCTGCTTCCCTTGGGGCCATTCAACGTGCCATTCTGACTCTTGAAGAACAGGGGGGTGATCTTTTTTTCGGTGAGCCTTCGTTGGAACTGGATGATATAATGTCAGTTCACGATGGAAAAGGAACTATCAATCTTCTTGCTGCACGTAGTTTAATCAAAAGCCCGAAAATTTATTCTACATTCCTTCTCTGGCTTCTCTCCGAACTATATGATGATCTCCCAGAAGTTGGAGATCTGGAGAAACCAAAGTTCCTTCTCTTCTTTGACGAAGCTCACCTTCTCTTTTCAGATATTCCAAAGGTACTGGAAGAAAAGATCATTCAGATAGTTCGACTTATCAGATCAAAAGGAGTTGGTGTATACTTTATCACTCAGAATCCTGGAGATATTCCTGAAGATGTATTGGGACAATTAGGAAACCGGGTCCAACATGCACTTCGTGCTACAACTCCTGGTGAGATGCGGGCAGTTAAAACTGCTGCAAAATCTTTCAGGCAAAATCCAAAGATTGATACTGAAAAGATAATTGGACAACTTGGAATAGGGGAAGCATTGGTATCAGTGTTAGATAAATCAGGTGTACCAACACCGGTTGACCGGGCCCTTGTGCTTCCTCCTCATAGTAATCTCACTCCCCTTACTGAACCTGAGCAACAAAAAGAGATTCAATCCTCACCACTATATGGCAAATATGAGGAACAAATCAATCGCCACTCTGCTGCTGAAGAATTAGCCGGACGAGAGAGAGAAGTAGTTGTTGAAAAACAAAAAAATGCAACACCAGCACCCAGAAATACCACTCCTTCCCGGAGTACACGA
This sequence comes from Methanospirillum hungatei, assembly GCF_019263745.1. NCBI lineage: Archaea > Methanobacteriati > Methanobacteriota > Methanomicrobia > Methanomicrobiales > Methanospirillaceae > Methanospirillum > Methanospirillum purgamenti. Next base: position 671,771 of record NZ_CP077107.1, on the reverse strand, counting down.
AGAAAATCCAAAGATGTCGGGGATGTGGTTGGAACAATAGCGGTCAGGACTGCAACAAATATTGGTACCCAGATCGGAAAAGAGATTGTTCGTGGGATGTTTGGTTCCTGGCTGAAAAAAAAATAATTATTCTTTTGGAAAAGCCTGTACAACCATTTCTTTTACTTCAGTGAGCCAACTGGCTCTGCGGATTTCATCGCTAGTAACTATTATCCTGAACATTCGCCGATGGAACTGTGAAACACCACACAGATCAAAGATACAGTCTTTCCATATTCGCTCTAGTGGATCTCCAAACACAGCATTTTCCCGTTCCTCTGGTGTATTGGCTGTGTTAAATACTATCACAGCACGAGCTTTTAATAAACCGACCGGAATTCCTTCACCATTATCTCCTTCTAAAAACCGGTATGCTATACCCGGACGTATTACCCGGTCAACCCATCCTTTGAGAATTGCGGGGGGCTGACCCCACCAATTAGGATGCACAATAATGATACCATCAGCATTTGCAATTTCATGACAATGACATGCAATAATTGGATCAAGAGCTGTATCCCGAGGTATCTCTTCAGTATACAAAATTGGATCAAATTACTCTTTATAAAGATCATGAAATCGGACAGTATGACCACCATCGATAAGGGCATCAAGAGCGGTATGTGCAATGGCATGATTAAAGCTGTTCTGGTCCGGATGGGCTAAGATCAGCGAAATATCCATATAATTCTTGTTTATGTATGTCATATCTGGTTTTCGGTCAAAAAAGAATTCCGAAATTTTTTGTGGATCAACGTTGACCATGTACTATGACAGGAAAACCTTTTGCCCTCTGTGTCCGTCTTATTCTGTTTGACAATCAGGGCCATATTCTTGTATTAAAACGTTCTTCATCATCAAAGACCAATCCAGCAAAATGGGAACTACCTGGCGGAAAAATTGATGCCGGCGAAACATTTGATGAGGCACTCAAACGAGAGATCTTGGAAGAGACCGGATTTACCGTTGTAGTTCACTCTGCTGCCGGGACAGCTATGCAAGAGACTGAAGATTTTCGTGTTGTTCACCTGGTCATGATAGGGAGCATTCTTTCTGGTGGACTCTCTATTAGCAAAGAACATACTGAATATCGTTGGGTCGGACTTCCGGAACTTGCATCACTTGAAAAAGCGGATTGGTTTTCTGAATATTTTAATATGTACATGGGGGGCGGCGCAAAGCCGTCTGAATGATCGAAGGAGAAATCTTTATTGCATTCAGCCTACATAATGACGGATGGAGGTTATTATGAGTAAAACAACGATTCAAAAAATCCTGTTCATCCTGTTTTTGATTTTTCTGACCGGATTTTTTATCTCACCAGTGTCTGCATTTGATACAAGGTCCGGAGATAATATCGTCATTAGTGAGCCGATTGATGATGATCTCATTGCATCAGGTGGCTCGATGATTGTTAATGCACCGGTGAAGAGCATCACATGGGCGGGTGGAACACTTATCGTAAATGAACCGGTAGAACGTAATCTTGTAGCAGCAGGTGGAACGATTCAGGTCAATGCTCCGGTCGGAACCGATCTTTTCGCTGCGGGTGGGAATATAGACATTAACGGAAATGTCGGCGGCAAGGTGATGGCCGTTGGTGGATCAGTTACCATGTCCGGAAATGCTGAAAACATCGCTGCATCAGGTGGCACCGTTGTTCTCGGTAAAAATACCGTTATCTCGAAAGATGCCATCATAAGTGCTTCTGGCTATACCACCCAGGCAACAATCCAAGGCAACTTAACGATCGAAGAAGAAGATGAGTCCGGTTTTGATATAGATAAGATTGGTGAGGCAGTCGGAGCCTTCATTACCATGGCAATGATCCTGTGCTTTATTGGATTTTTGATTTTGGGCATCATTCTCATAAAAATCTGTCCGGCATTCTTTACCGCACTTGTAAAAACAGGAACTGAAAAAACTCTGTTATCATTAGTTGCCGGGATCGCAGGACTCGTTATCGGTTTCATTCTCTTTGTAATTCTGTTAATAACTCTTATTGGAATACCAATTGCCTGCCTCTTAATGCTTCTGATGCTTATAGGACTCTCACTTTCCACTATCATGTCTGGAGCAGTCTTGGGTTCGTGGGTTTTGAATATCGCGAAAAAAGAAACAGGATTAATTTGGGGATTTATCCTTGGTTTTATCATACTGCATATTCTGTTCTTTATTCCGGTTATCGGATTTTTCATCTGGGCGATAGCAGTATTTCTTGGATTTGGTATGCTGATTCTTACCTGTTATGATGTATATAGTGACTCTGGTCTCTAACCTTTTTTTGACACATTTAAAGCCCTCATAGATCCTAAACCAGATGTACCAAAGAGGCAGATCGTGACAGAAGAGATTGGAGCAGAAGCATCATTGCTGTTTGTTGGGATAATTCTGCTCATCTCCACTATCTTTTTGTATATATTTACAGGGAAGCCCCGGCTCCGGTTTTTACTCATCCTTAATATCAGTCTTCTTTTCTGGATTGTTAGTTATGGAATGAACCTCGCAACCAGTGGGCCACAAATGACCGGTACCTGGCAAATCATCAGTCTTATGGGATTGACTATGGTTGTATTATCATTTATTGCAGCATTTGTCGATTATATGAAAAAAGAGGAGTAATGGATCAAAGAGGAAGGCTGCCTTTTCCTTTAGAGGTATTGTGTTTGAATTTTGGATCATCATCTGAAGCCATTGCCCATATTATTGAAACATTTTCTCCGGTTGACAATTCTGCATCATAAACATCACCAGTTACGAGGTCTCTTGAAAACTCCAGTGTGGTAACTCCATCTTGTTCGGATACAGAAAGGTTGAGAATGTCATCTGTCCCCCCAAGTTCAGTATCGTCTGGATGCGGGCCGAATACTCCTGTTGAATAAGAATCGGTCCAGTATACCTCCTCTCCTCTCATTCCTGCAAGAATAATATCTGCATCTTTCATCATTTGTGTTGGTTTCAAACCGATACCTACCCATCCGGTTGTTTTACCCTGAATTGCCATTGAAATATGTTCATCCGCTACAGTCCAATAAAGTACATAATTCCCATTGTCAAATGAAATGGTGTGTGCATATTCATCAGTTTCAATTGCTCCATCAGACTTTTGTTGAGGTTCTGCATTTAGTGAAGGGAAACAAAGGAATAACGTCATCACTACAATCAGAAGTGTCAGTCCAAACTTGTGCATAGAATCAGAATGAGGGTCTCATGGTTAAAATTCTTTGTATACCGGATCAGAAGAATGATATCAGGGATATGCTGAAATACAATCTATGCTTCTTCTCATGACACTAGGGACAGGGATTGGCACCAGTCATGCAGATGCCTTGTCCCGACTTGTCAGATCCTGTAGTTATGCTATTCACTTTTATCATCCGGAAAAGATCATCTATTTTTGTTCAGAAGAGAGTAAAGGATCTATAGATCCCATACACAATGCCTTAAAAACTGAATATAATACTTCTCCTCCCTCTTCAACCCTCTGCATGATTCGAGATCCGAATGATTTCAATGGATGTTTTGAAGTCATGTACGGTGTTGCTTCTCTGTATCAATATGATGAGATGGTAATCGAAGCATCTACCGGAACCAGAGAGATGATTCTGGCAGCAGAGATTGTATCATTTCTCACCAGAAATCCCGTGTCTCATGTTACCGGGGATAAACCTGATGGAATGATTATTCCAGGAACGGAAACGGTCAAAGAGATGGTACTCTTTGCTGCATATGACCGGCTTTTAATTCATCGGGCAATCTATGCATTTAATAATAATCATTATGGAAGCTCACTCCGCCTGCTGGAAGGAATAAGCAATCTGCCGGAACGTGACATGTATTACACCTTATTTAATGGATATTGGCATTGGGACAAGATGGATTATGAGAAAGCATGGCGATATCTTCAACATGTCCCGGATCTTGATATTCTCATTCCTCTAAACAGGAAATTTCTTAAAAAACTCCTTGACCTTGATCGGATGGATGATACTATCCTCAACCGAAAGGAGCGGCTCCATGTCAGACAGCAAAAATATACCTATATGCTCATTGATCTGCTCCATAATGCCAAGCGACGGATTGACGGTGAGCGATACGATGATGCTCTTGCCAGATTATATCGTGTTGTTGAGTTAATTTCCCAGGTTTTACTGCTAAATTATGGTATTGATGACAATGAAGAGAAGATTCGGTTTTCAGATCTTCGAAAATTACTCAAAAAACAGGATATCTCTACCTATGCCAGGAAAGCTGATCGAAATGGGATTATCAGGATAGGGCTTCGGTACAAGTTCCTTCTTCTTGAAGACCTTGGAATGAAAGGGGCTGATCAGTGGTATTCTGACTTGCAGCAGTATATTATGATTCGAAATGATTCAATTCTGGCCCATGGACTCACGCCTGTTCCTGGTGATATCGCTCATGAGATGTGGTCTGAAGTGAGAAATGTAATTACGAAAGCCTGTAAAGGGACATGTGAAGATCTTGAAGAGTTATACCGGTCATCAGAATTTCCCATTCTTGAGAACCACCACTTGGAATAGAATTTCCAATTATGAAAAAATGGTTATTCCACGGTTGAGCCCCAGACTGAGTTGAGGTACCGCTGACCTTTTTCATCACCACGAGTGCAGAAATACTTATAATCAAGTCCGTATTCTTTTGCAATCGGGCATTCTTCACATTTACATCCCTCTTCGTATGATATACACAGGAAACTCTGTCCAATCATACAGAAGAGTTTTTCGCGCTCAACAATTGCGCATTTATTATAACTTGGACAAGTAGGACAGATACATTTTGTTTTTTTCTCTTCAATGATCTTATCCTGTTCTTCTGCCGGGAGTTTCTTTAAGTCCCGGATAAAGGTTGTAAAATCGTCCATCGAGATCCCTCGGTTGTGTGTTGTGATTTCATTCGTATAAATCTGTCCATCCTAATACTTTCAGGATCACACTACCTTATGCATGAACCCCGTACTCTTTTGTATCCAGATGAAAACGTATATGAGCACATGTTACTCTCGTCCTGTAAAAAACTCTACCAACAGGAGACTCATCGGACTAAGTCACCTGAAGAAACATATGAAGCGGTCCGCGATCTCACTGGGCCGGCCGGAATAACCAGGGTTGCTGATATCACGGGATTAGATCGAATTGGAATTCCTGTTTTTTCCTGTATCCGTCCCGTTGCTGCCGAAGGAGCAATTACTGTATATAATGGGAAAGGAGCAACACCTATTGCTGCCAGAGTATCGGCAATAATGGAAGGGCTTGAACGATATTCAGCAGAAGTTCATGACAGAACACCGGAGATTATGACATATGATCAGATCTCGTCAGTCAAAAAAACAATAAATCCTGACTCTCTCATTCTTCCGGAGAATACTCCCACTGACTGGCCGGTTCCCTGGTATCAGGCGTGGGATATCATAAAGAATGAGGAAGTCTGGGTTCCTGCTCATGCTGTATTCCACCCGGTTCCGCGTATTATGGGTAAATTATTCAGGACGAGTACAAATGGAATAGCTTCAGGAAATACTTATGAAGAGGCTGTCTTTCATAGTCTGTGTGAACTAGTGGAGCGTGATGCCTGGTCACTGGTTGAATCAGCAAACAATGCAGGACCAAGGATTACTGAAATAACTCATCCAGTGGCACAAAGCCTGCTGGAAAAGTTTGAGAAGGCAGGGGTTGATGTGATATTGCGGGATATTACGAGCGACCTTGGAATCCCGACCGTTGCGGCAGTATCAGATGATCTCCAACTTCGTGATCCTACCCTTCTGTGTATTGGGATGGGATCACATCTTTGCAGTGAAATAGCTATACTCCGGGCATTAACAGAGGTTGCACAGAGCAGGGCCACTCAAATTCATGGAGCACGAGAAGATACCCAATCAACCCATTTCCTTTCAAAAGTGGGATATGATCGGGCCAAGCGCCTTAATAAAAAATGGTTTACATTAGAACCTGAACTTCAATACCGTGAGATGCCTTCGTACCATACTGATGACTTCCTGGACGATATTCACATTGTCCTTGATCGGTTCAAAGCTGCAGGGCTTGAACGGGTCCTGGTAACCGATCTTACCAGGCCTGAAATTGGTGTTCCGGTAGTTCGGGTCATTGTTCCAGGACTTGAACATTTTGCCATGGATCCTGAAAGACGAGGAGAACGGTGCAAACGTGCACGACGTAATTATATTCCTGGGACCAAGCCTGTCGGTTCATAAGGCATCAGAGATACTATCTGCAGAGTATCGGCCTCCGGTCAGAAGAGTTGATCTGCTTGAAGTTATCAGGATGAAACCACGGATCATTGGAATCATCGACGGTGTCTTCTTTGAAGATGCAGCTGTCGGGCATCGGGAAGTATTGGAAGTTATGAAACATGGTATCACTGTAGTTGGTGCTTCGAGCATGGGTGCGCTTCGGGCTGCAGAACTTGAACCATTTGGTATGATTGGTATTGGTGAGATTTTCAGGATGTATCGGGATGGGATAATAGAATCAGATGATGAAGTGGCACTCATGTGTGATCCCACAACAAACATGGCTTTTTCTGAAGCTTTGGTAAATATCAGGGTAACCGTTCATTATGGAGAAAAGACCGGTTTTTTCACATCAGATGAATCCCAGTCGATTATCAGTATCGGAAAATCTCTTTGGTATCCTGATCGATCATGGCCCCGAATCCTGCAGGCAAGTTCTTTTAACCAACAGAGAAAAGATGAGATTCTCGCCTGGGTAAAAGATCATGCAATTGATCAGAAACAGGAAGATGCCAGAAAAGCTCTCAGTTATATCAAGGAAACGTTCTACACATGAATTCTACACATAATCCGGGATATCCAAGCCATCGGTTTGAACGTCAGATTCCTCTTATTGGACCTGATGGGCAAAAAAATCTTGAGGATGCAACTGTTCTTATTGCTGGAGCCGGGGGGCTTGGATCACCGGCTGCAACATATCTTGCTCTTGCCGGTATTGGAGAACTTATCATCGTCGACGATGATATTATCCAGGAGTCTAATTTAAACCGTCAGTTTCTTCATGCTGCTGGTTCGGTTGGTCTCCAAAAAGTATACTCCGCAGAGGCAACAATTCATGGATTAGCACCAGATACCTCCATAATTGCTCATTCAATCAGGATTGATGAGAATTCTGCAGACCGGCTTGTCAAAGATGCTGATATTGTTATAGATGCTCTTGACAATTATGAATCAAGGTTTATTCTTCATGAATCTGCATGGAATGCTGATGTTGCATTCATCCACGGAGCAATAGAAGGATTCTCCGGTCAACTGACCAGTATTATTCCGGGCTCATCTCCATGTCTGTCTTGTCTTATCACTGCCGTTCCTCCATCTGCAAAAGTCCCGGTTATTGGAGCAACTGCCGGAGTTATCGGTTCCATGCAGGCACTAGAAGCAATTAAATATCTCACCAAATCCGGAACGATGATTTCAGGCAGACTTTTGATATGGGATGGACTTTCTGGTAGAACTGAATTTCTGAAGATTGGCAAAAGAAATAATTGTCCTGTTTGTGAAGAGGGGAAAGATCGTAAATGAAGGTTACAATTCGTTGTTATGCCCGGTTTCGTGATGCTTTTGGTGATGAACAAGAACTTGTCATTCCTGACAGAGCTACAATTTTAGATGCCGTCAGAACACTTGCAGGGACCGGTCCTGATGCAGAACTTTTGATTGATGAAGATAAAAACATCCGAAGTTATGTGATGATCATGCATCGTGATATCAGGATTTCACCTATGGATGCAGGTACAGTGCCCCTGTCTGATGGTGATTCTCTTATACTCTTTCCACCGGTTTCAGGAGGATAATTTTAGATGATAGCAATTACCAGAGAACCAATAGATCCATATGCATTTATTGAATCTGCAAGAAAACCGGAGACCGGAGGTATTGTGACCTTTGTTGGTACAGTTCGGGATGATGGAATCGAAGCACTTGATCTTGAAGTGTGTGAAGAGGTTGCACTTGCAGACCTGAACACGATAGCAAAAAAGGCAATGAACGAATATCACCTCCAGACAATCGATATTGTTCACCGGGTCGGCAGAATGAATCTGACCGAAATTATTCTTGTGATCGTTGTCGGAGCTTCTCACCGACAGGAAGGATTTGCTGCCTGTTCATGGATTCTGGAAGAGATCAAAGCATATGTCCCCATATGGAAGAAAGATATCTGCACAGAAGGAGAAAACTGGCATTTTTCCCAAAAAAAATAAAATTAAAACCTTTTCCCTGTTTTATACCCATATGCACCCAGTATCAGGATGATAATACCGATGATAAATGTGACATAATGCCACCAGTGGGTGCCATTTACTATGTTTATGATCCCAAGACCGATGAAAATAACACCGGCAATCATGGTGATTATATTTGATGTTTTCACATCCATACACAATTATAGGCGTTTTCTAAATAAGAGCGTGCGCATAATCATCATACAAGGGTGGGTTTTATTCCACAATGCTCAGCAACTTCCAGATAAAAAGAGGCAAGTCCTTTATACGTACCCCATTGCATAGCGGTTTCTTCTGCTTTGGATGGAGAAATTTTCTCTCCATTAAAATACCATGCGGATATCATCCTGCGAAGAGCAATATCATCTGCTGGAAATGCGTCCATACAATGTAATCCGCGGATCATGGTTAATTCTGCAGTCCATCTGCCAATCCCTCTGATTGAACATAATGATTCAAGAATTTTTTTCGTATCTGAACATTTTTTTAAGATTTCCAGATCAAGTTCTCCATGAACGACATTCCGGGCTATATCTCTGATATACTCTCCTTTTCGTGATGTAAGACCACAAGACCGAAACTCTTCCAGTGGGATTTCTGCTAACCGGTCAGGTGTGGGATAACAATAATAGTCTTTCTTTTCAACCTGAAACTTTAGTCCGAATTTTCTAATAAACCGATATTCTAATGAGCGTGCTACATTAAGTGATATTTGTTGCTCTATTATTGAATCAATGAGAGCTTCAAAAACGGTGGGAGTTGTTGGACTTTTCAGCCCCATGAGTATCCGGGATACATATGTCATAACTGGATCTGTCAGAATGGATTTATAAAAACCAGAAAGATCATCATCAAGGCTGAAGTACCAGGTCATCAGGCTGGCTGCTTCTTTTTGAGTTTCTGAAGAGATTTCATGGTCTGATTGGATGGAGAGTATTATTGGTGAATTTGTATTGATGGATTTTGTAGTCAGTCTTAAAAGAACAGGTCCGGATGAAAGAAGTGCAGCATATGTAAATGACCTGTTTCGATATATCCGAATGGCAGGATCATGGTTCTCAAATATAATTGCACTCCAGTGCAGAGAAAAAGGTTCTTTGGCAACAATTGGTACGGTTATCATATATAGGGAATTATTAAATTTCTAATAAGGTTTTTATTGAATTTTTAATTCTTTATTGTGATATATCACATGATAATCAATTGTTATATCTGTTGATTAACATTTGGTTTACTTTTTAGCCAATTAAACAATTATATATTACTGCACAACGATCTGTTATTGTATGATCGGTAAAATATCGTTTGGGATCATTGCCCTCGTGCTGGGAGTAATGCTTCTCTGTGGGGTAGTATCAGCTGAGAAGCTTACTACAGAAGGACTTGAAGGATCCGAACACGCAAGTGACCGTCTCCTGATTGGAACAACCACAAGCCTTGATGCAACTGGAGCACTAGACGAACTCTCCAAACAATTTGCAGAGAAGTATAATGTTACCGCCGAGTGGGTAGCAGTTGGTACTGGACAAGCTCTCAAATATGGGGAAAGTGGCGATGTTGATCTCGTTATGGTTCATGACAGGGCAGCAGAGGATAAGTTCCTCGATGCTGGATACGGTCTTGATCGCCGTGTATTCGCATCTAACTACTTCCTTGTAGCCGGTCCCGAATCTGACCCGGCAAAGATTGCAGGTAAGACTGCTTCTGAAGCTTTCAAGTCAATTGCAGATGCTGGAGAAAAAGACAACTCAGTATTCTTTGTATCCCGTGGAGATGCTTCAGGAACTCACTCCCGCGAGAAACTTATCTGGAAAGCGGCTGGATACGATTATGCTGATGTAAACACCTCGTCCTGGTATATTGATGCAGCAGCTGGAATGGGTCAGACTCTTAATATGGCAGAAGAAAAGCAGGGATACACTCTCGCCGATGGTGCAACATGGAACACTATGGAGAAAAACCTGACAATTGTTCCATTCGTGACCGATGGAAAAGACCTTCTGAATATTTATGCTGTTATGAGAATCAATCCGGAAAAATTCCCTGATGTAGCTATCAATGTTGACGCAGGAAAGAAGTGGACGAACTTTATTATCAGTGATGAAACTCAGCAGTTCTTTGCGGATTTCAAGAAAGACGGAAAAGCACTTTTTGTTCCAGCAAAGGGTGATGCAGCTACATTAAACGTCGCTGAAGAAGAAATTTCAAGTCCGGTTGAGTAAATTCTTTAACCGTGACATCTCTTTTTTATATTAATGATTGATTTTGTAGCAGCTTTTTTTACGGCAATCAATCTGATAATCTCCCAAAATCCGGACGTTATGGAGATTACATTTAAGACGCTCGAGATTACATTTAGTTCTGTATTAATCAGTACCATTATCGCTTTGCCTCTGGGAACTGCGATAAATTTTAGTGAATTCTGTGGAAAAAAGACTCTTATTAGTCTGATCCAAACTCTTTATGCGCTTCCCACGGTAATTGTAGGGCTGGTCTGTTTCATGCTCCTTTCTAGATCAGGTCCTCTCGGATTTCTGGGATTTCTTTTCACTCCAAGTGGAATGATATTCGGGCAGGCTTTCCTTGTTATTCCTATCATGACAGGACTTACCATAGCAGCTCTGCAGGGAGTAAACCCAACCTTGACAGATACGATACGTTCGCTTGGTGCCACAAAAAGCCAGTTTCTTTTGAGTCATTTACGAGAGACAAGGTATGTGATCATGGCTGCGATTGTGATTGGCTTCTCAAGAGCTCTTTCTGAAGTTGGGGCAGCAATCATGATTGGAGGTAATATAAAAGGGCATACCCGTGTTCTTACAACTGCGATATCCTTGCAAACCTCAATGGGCAACTTTGAACTTTCACTTGCTTTAGGAATAATTCTTCTTGGAATTGCTCTTATTATAAACTTGGTAATGGGTTTCCTCCAGCAGCGGTGAATCATGATCAGATTGGACAATATTTCTAAATCCTTCGATGAGAAGATAGTTCTTGATCGAATATCTGCTGAAATTTTAGCCGGAGAAATTTTTACTATTATCGGCCCATCAGGGCAGGGAAAGACAACTCTGCTCAGGCTTATTAATCTGCTTGATACACCATCCGGGGGAGAAATTTACCTCGACGGCATCTCTCTACAAAAACCAGGTCAGGATCTTACTTCATTACGGCGAAGAATGGGGATGGTTTTTCAAACACCAATATCATTTAAAGAGACAGTTTTTGAAAATATCGCTTTAGGTCTTCGATACAGGCACGTTTCCTCCGCAGAGATTACCCGAAAAGTAGAAGAAAAGTTAGAAGAGATAGGACTATCCGGGTATGAAAAAAGAAAAGCCTGGACACTTTCAGGTGGAGAGATGCAACGAGTTTCACTTGCGAGAGTAATGATTACTGAGCCGGATCTCCTCCTTCTGGATGAACCAACGGCAAATCTTGATCCAGTTTCAACCAAAAAAATTGAAGAGCTCATCAGGTACTACAATCATGAATTTGGCACTACCGTGATTATGTCATCCCACGATCTCTTTCAAGGTCAACGGCTTGCAGATAAGGTCGCAGTGATGATGGGAGGCAGGTTTGTTCAGGCTGGTGATACAATCAAGATTTTTTCTGAACCTTGTTCTGCTGATATTGCACGGTTCATCGGGATTAGTAATGTCCTTTCTGGCACCATCACAGGACATGAAGATGGGATGATCCTGGTAGATTTGGGAGGTGTTACTTTACATGCACTCAGTTCCATTCAAAGTGGCAGAGTCACAGTTGCATTACGACCAGAGGATATTACATTATATAATGAACCTGATGGAAAAATGAGTGCAAGAAATGTAATTCAGGGAAGAATTACAGATATAAAGCCTTATGGTATTATAAGTCATGTTATCGTTTCATGTGGCTCCATCTCTCTTGCAGTGCAGGTAACCTGGCAGTCGATCAGGGACCTGAACCTGGCGAAAGGTCAGGATGTTATCCTCTCATTTAAAGCTCCCTCAGTCCACGTAATGCCGGAAGAGAACGATAATGGATGTCTTTGATCTGTCAATTCCCCGGCATTCATATATTATTTCAGAACTAGCTGGTTCAGCGGGGAATTTTGGGACCGTTCTCCCCTTACTTTTTGCTGTCTCTGTTGCCTGTGATATGAACATTACTCTCATACTTTCATGGGCTGGAGTCTGGTATATTCTGACAGGTTTATACTACCGTATTCCAATCCCGGTAGAACCACTCAAGGCAGTTGGTGCCCTTGCAATTGCAGATCATCTCTCTCCACATTTAATTGCTGCATCCGGAATACTGATGGGGATCATATGTATTGGTATCGGTTTTTTGGGATGGATGGATCGGGTCAGACGAATAATTCCTGAATCGGTTATTCGTGGAGTTCAACTGGGCCTTGCTCTAATTTTTATCCGAAGTGCAGTTATGGGATTTGTTCTTCCTGATATCCTTTTTGCAGGAGTATCCGCATTTATCGTTTTAGCATTTTTAATAGGAAAAAAATATGCTCATATTCCTGATCTTTCAGCTTTCTGTATTATTATTTTTGGATTTCTGGTGGCTTTTTATCTTGTGGGATTTCCATCTTTTTCATTCATACCAATCCCTGGATTTACAATCCCAACAGCAGATGAATTCATTATGGCTACAATCTTGCTCCTTCCTCCTCAGTTACCTCTGACTCTGACAAATGCAATACTAGCAACATCACTTTTGATTTGTGATCTCTTTCAAAAAACAGAATCTCCTGACCGACTTTCAAAAACAGTCGGCGTAATGAGTTTGAGCTCATCACTTTTTGGAGGTTTTCCAATGTGTCATGGAGCAGGAGGGCTTGCAGCCCATTACCGGTTTGGTGCCAGAGGGGGTCTGTCTTTAGTATTTGGAGGTGTCCTTCTGTTCCTTATTGCCGGAATCTGTACTGATTCGGATATTGTAAAGGCTCTACCTGTTGGGATTTTTGGAATTCTTCTTATTGTTGTTGCGACAGAACTCATCCGTCATGGATTGAAAACGAATAATTATCTGGTAACTATCATCATTGCGGCATTATCTGTCCCTTTTGGTCTGGCAGCAGGTTTTTTTACCGGTCTTATCCTTGCCTGGATAATTCAATATAGAGATGAAAGAAAAATCCATTTAATTTGATTCATACCTCATGGGGCGTTGCGGTGATCAAACCACCACTTCATCCCAACAATTGAGACAATAAATATACTTGTTACACCATTTGCTAGCATAACTGGAATATCTGCACTTACAATCCCATAAATCATCCAGAGAAAAACTCCGATAAGAAGTAAAAACAAAAGTCCCCAGGAGAGATCATGTGCCGACCTGCTGTTCCACGTCTTGACTACCTGGGGAAGAAATGCAATCGTAGTGCATATCCCTCCGATATACCCGGTATAGAGCAACATATCCATACCTGATATTTGTTCCATATTCATAAAGTGATATTCAGAATCAGGAGTGAAACCTCAAATCTTTATTTTATCAGGAACATTATTACTCAGCTCGGATGATTGTTCCTACTTTTTCCCCTTTAATCGCTCTGGTAATCATTCCTGGTTTGTGACCATTTACAATCTGAACCTCTTTCACATTCCTGCATTCTAGCATGAGTTCAACAAGTTTTCTTTCAAGAACCAGGTCTTCCATATCCATAGCTATAAGTTCACTCGCTGAGATCTCTGGAATTAACTTTGCATCAGGATACTTGAGTGGATGTTTGTCATATAATCCGTCAACATTTTTGGCTAGGATACAACTTCTGGCTCCAAGAACCTCAGCGGCGAGAAATGCACCGGTATCTGTTCTATGAGGTGGTATTCCACCGTTCGTTCGTTCAGATGGGTGTTCATAAAGTCCATATGGGGGTGTTCCATGAGTTACCGGCAATGCGCCCATTCCAAGGAGTGTTGGAAGTTCCAGAAGATCACTTGTATGAATTCTCTTTGCCTTGTATGGGGCTAAGAGAGTGGCAAGCATCATCGCATTTTGTTCAGAAATTTTACTGGTAAGTTCTGCTAACACTCCGGTTGGCATCCCGAGATCAAGCCCGATATCCATAATATGTCTGACTCTGACACCTCCTCCGGTTATGATCATGAGTTGATGATCTTTGGATAAGGCACCAATTTCGTCGACAAGAGGAAGAACCACATCCCGACCATAATCAATGATTCCATGGCCACCAATTTTGATTACATTTAATTCAGGAAGTATTCGCATGAGCGGCCGTTCATTATACCTGTCAAATAGTCCTTTTCTAACCAGGGTTTCTCCCTGAAGTTTGTTAAAAATTTCATGTCGTTCGTGCATGGATCACCAAAATATGATTTATAAAAAATCAGAAAAAATTTATCCTGATTCTTATCTGAATAGTGTACTATCGCGAAAATATCTTATTTCTTTTTGATATGGTGAGATATATCAACGAAGGCACACTTATATATATGGGAAGAGACTATAGATAAATTGTGACAAACCAGTTGCTATATCAGATGTAATTTTATATCAACTGGTAAACAGAGGTGACAAGCATATGAAAATTTTTGTGCGAGAAAGACAAAAGGTTGGTGCAGGTGTAAAACAGCCCAAATACCGGATCGTGGCAGTAACCGGCGGACAAATCCAGGTCGTAGCAACCCACTTCAGAAAAATTGAACTAGAAATGATAGCAAAAGAAGTTGGTGCTGAGATCGTGTGGCTCGAACCTGTAGCAGATGACCAGAAGAAAAAACACTAAACTTTTTTCCTGTATCCTTATTTGTTCAGAAATCTAATGTTGATCCCATGCCATCGCTCTCAATCGAAGGCCTCTTTGAATCTGCGGTTAAAATATTTCTTTTTGAAGATAATGCAATAACACTTACATTTTCAAAAGATGGGATACATATCAGATTTCCAACCACCCGTCGGCTTGCAGAATATCTTGAAGTTCCCCATTATTACATTCTCCCGTATTTTGCCATGATGGAAGAACAGGAACTTGTTACACGAGCAGAACGTGTTGGTATACTGACTACAAATAAAGGTTCAAGTAAACTTGTTTGCGTAATGCAGGAACTTCATCCTGAAGAAAGTAAAGCACTCCTTGGGGATCAAGTGTTTCAAGAGATTGTCCGTATTACCAGAAAATAAAAGAGGAATGAGAAATTAACTGCCGGACCGGAATGTTTGGATCGGATGTCCCGTTTTGGCAGATAAGTATTTAGTAAAAGTGATTTCTCACCTTCCCTATCACCTTGAATCTACATAATTAAATATTTTGCATTGATTAAAAAAAAATTGCGTTAAATCACATATATTAATCAATTGGTTTGCAATTGTTATATCAAGATATATTCTGTTTCCTTTTTAAGAAGATAATCAGTAAAATTCTGATACAGATCAGAAGTATGATACCTTTCCCGGCTTACCTGTAAGGAAGATCAAATCCGGAAGAATCCGGAAAATGGGATTAAAATCATGATTTTGTACATTGCACTTGATGATACAGATATGCCCACAAGTCCGGGGACCGGGAGACTTGCACGAGAAATTGCTCTTCATATAAACCAAAAATATACTGTTCTTGGGATAACCAGACATCAACTGTTTGTCCATCCTGACATTCCATATACATCGCATAATAGTGCAGCAGTTCTTCATCTCACTGGTGTTCAGGATGAATCTTTGGATTCTCTCTTTGATGAAATCGCAGAAATAATAAAAACCAAAGCAGCAGAAGGAAGTGATCCTGGTGTGTGTATGGCTTTCCATGACCAGGTAAACCCGGCAGTAGTGATATTTGGAAAAGATGCCAAATCGATGATTTTAACCAAGGATCAAGCTATAACGCTGGCAATGAATTCTGGAATCCGGCTATTGGGGCTTGGTGGTACAAATGGGGGGATTATTGGAGCACTTGCCGCAGTAGGTCTGGCAGCATCAGGATCAGATGGACGATATATTCAGGTTGGAACGATACGTGATCTCCATGGAGAAGCTGATGTTAAAGAAATTCTTAAAGCCGGGATCTCATCAATCATATCCGCTGATGGCAAAAGAGTATCTGAAGGCAGAATCCGGTTTAGAAAATTCCCCCAACCCATGAGGATACAAAATACACCCATACTTCTGGTTCGTGAAATCGATGGAGTGTGGGTTGTTGATCGTCGGGATTGATAATTAACATTTCTTTTTGTGTTCAATTCCAAGATCCTTATATATCACGAATACAATCTCTCCTATGTCAGGTCTGGTTTACTGGTGATCCTGTACAGTGTTGGACCGAGGATCGAAAGCATAGTGATCATCATCATCCAGGCCGGCTCATCTGGCTGAGGAAATTAATATCTGATTTCCTCTGTCCGTTCAGGAATATACCCGGACATACCAGATTATCCAGGAGAGAAAAAAATGAAAGACCTGTATGAGAAGATGATCCATGAAGCAATGGCTGCCCAGAAAGCAGACGTTGAAACGATAAAAAAGAAACGCGGCAACTCATTTAAATTAACTGACGCAAAGGTATACCTTGATGCAGTTTCTGGAATGAAAGCGATTGGAAAACAGAGCCAGGCGGTCATCGACTTACATAAGGAGTCAGTAAAAGCGCATTATAACATATTATCCAAATTAACAAAAACCGTCCGTCCTGAAGATGATCCTTTTGTAGAACATTATCAGACACCGGTTATCCTGGAAATTTTATACGAAAAAGATCCGGAGTTTAAAAAGAGCGTCAAGGCATTCATTGCCCAGATAAAAAAGAGTGAAGCAATCATCGGTCTTGAATCAACACGTAGGTACGGAGGTTTTTACGGACCTACCTGTGTTGTGGATTTTGCACTTGTTCCAGGAAGCACCAGTAATGTTGTAAATCAGATCTTACGAAACACCTCTATTCCGGATGATCATAAAAAGACGATATTAGCAGCCAAATCGTGGGGAATGAATACCAGTTATGGTGTCGGCGATGTGTTTGCCCATGCTATTGAGGGCGGAGATACACTCACGAATGCAGTTAAGAAAGAGATTGAGATGCTTTCTTCAATCTATGATCATCCGGTACGGGCCCAGGCAGAACTCATGGAGAGTGTGGGTCAATCATCCTTCGATGTCAAGGCATATATGGATCAGTATAAAACTGCCATGAAACCAGTGGTTGAGGCAGCTATTGCTGATAAGGTGCATTATGCCAATATTGTGACGATTCCTGCATATTGTGTCGGTGATGTTGCCCACCATATCTCCCAGTCCACATTTAATATGTGTAAGGATGATATGGTCATGGGAATCATCGAAGCAGTAACCGAGGTCATAGAAAAAACTCTTATTAACTCGGTTGGTAAGATTAAAACTCCTGAACAGCTCCTCTCGCTTGCAACCGGAGCAAGTGCAGCTGCAACAGAATACATTCTGGAACTTGATGGGTTTAATGCCCTGATGATTATTGATCTCCTCACCAAGCGGTACCACAATTATGTTCAGCTCTATCCAAAACGGGGAGCTGCTGCAGAACTGCATAACTGTGACTTTATGGACATGCTCTTTCGTGGATGGAATATTATGGACCGTTCACGAAAACTGAGAAATGGCAGTGGTAAAGATCTCAAGGTTACCGTTTCAGGATTACCTGTGGATCTTTCTCCGGTTTTGAGCCATGAGATAATTAATAATCCACAGTGGTATGCCTATCCGGCCTGTGCAATAACTGTGCGAATGTCTGCTCTTATGCGGCTTGCGGATTATCCCTGTCTTCTGACAAGTGAACCAATCACAGCCACACTGATGACAAATATTATTGCACTCAAAAAAGACGTAGCTGCAGCTCCGGCCCGGATCTGTAAGGGATGCGCATCTGCATCATGTGTTGATTTCAGGCATGAGTATTGTCAGTATCGTGAAGCAGTTTGAGGAATTCTCTATGAAATGCTACATATGTGCGAAAGCCGGAAAAGAAACTGATGCAGTGGGTATCTGTATCGTCTGTGGTATGGGTCTTTGCATGGACCATGCTATTCGAGAAGATATGGATATCTGGGAAGGAGGGTATCCCTTCCCTATAAAGAAGACAAAGGTGAAAATGCCCCGGATATTGTGTGAAGAATGCAAGAATGCCATGAATGGGTGATATTCTCATGAATCTTATAAAACGGTCAGTAGCTGAATGTATCGGAACCCTTTTCCTTGTTTATTTTGGAGCTGGTGCTGCGGCAATCACCCTCATGATCGCTTCCGGATTACAGACTCCAAATCCATTTAATATTGGTATTGGGGGGCTCGGAGGACTTGGTGACTGGCTTGCAGTGGGGCTTGCATTCGGGTTTGTCATCGCAGCGGTTATCTATGGACTTGGCAGAATATCCGGGGCACATATCAATCCGGCGGTTACCATTGCTCTTTGGGCAACAAAGCGGTTCCCAACCAAAGACATGGTGTGGTACGTTGTTGCTCAGATTATCGGCGCATCGCTCGGAAGTCTTCTTTTTGCAGCTTCAGTCGGGATGGATGCTGTCACTATTGGTGGCCTGGGAGCAACTGCTCCATTTCCAGGGATATCATATGGACAAGCGATACTAGCAGAATTTATCGGTACATTTGTTCTGATGATGGCGATTATGGGCGCTGCTGTTGATCGGAATGCACCGTCAGGATTTGCTGGATTGGTGATAGGATTTACTGTAGCAGGCGTAATTATCACAACCGGTAACATAGCAGGTTCATCACTGAATCCTGCCAGAACATTCGGACCATATCTGGGAGATCTGCTTCTTGGTGGTTCAAATCTTTGGGGTTTTTTCCCGATTTACATTATTGGGCCGATTCTTGGTGCTATATGTGCCGCTTTTTTTTATGATTGGGTATCAACAGAAGACTAGTCTCTTTTTTTAAATCTTATATTTTTTAAAAGATATAATCGAATATTTGATTATAAAAGAGATGAGAATAAAAATGGTTGTTAGAAAATAATTATCAGGCATATGAAAATGCCCTTCGTGAATATTACACATGGCACAATAGTATTCATAGTCAGAGTTCTCTTAATGTCTGTTCAGTATGTGGAAAACATGAAAAGGGAATACCATATATATCAAAACGTTCCCAGGTATGTCAGTCCTGTGTCGATAAAATTGCCTCACATAAAAAACTTATAAAAGATTTTCTTTTCAATAAAACAATCAGGCATGAAAAGGTGAACTCTCAGGAGATTCCTTTTCTGATATCACTCTCTGATGAGGATAAGTATGATTTTCTCTTCAGACTTCTTGATTTTCATGATCATCTGAGCTTAAAAGAAGCGCTTGAACTGGTCAGGGAATTTATTGCGCTGTTTCAGATTCCAACAGACACTCCTTATTTTTATGAAACATTTTTCCCTGCTTTTTTACAAGAATTTACCACTGATCCGAATCTTCTTCCCGTCTGGTGTGCTGATATCCCGATAGGCTTTCAAGATGTTAAAAAGCCAGGCGAAATGGTTCATTATATTGATAAAATTACTATTTTGCATCAACAACCTGTCCTGAAAAAGAAAAAAGCCGGGAAACTGTTCACGTTAACCTGGGGCCGTGAACAAATTTACTCTCATGCACGAGCTGGAGAAGGCACGGATTTTGAATTTTTTGAACAATATCAGGGAACAGTAGTGATTACATCTAACCGGATTATCCCTCTTCATTCTGATGGATCATCACCTTTTATATTCCTAATAGCCCGGATTTCATCCTTAAAAATTGTATCATCCGGCATAGAAATCACTCTTGATGGACATGACCGCCCATACCAACTTATCGGATTGAACGATAAAAGGGGACAAAATATTGGATTTTGTATTATGCATCTTGTTAAGAAAGGAACCCAGATAGTGTCACTGGTGGATACTTTCTGATGCTCTTTTCTACCGATGAAATCTTCCATACATCATGAAGTTTCTCCCATGAAAACTGGTTGCAACCAGTTGTAACATTAGAAATCGCGTGTTTTTCACCGAAAAGACGAATTATCTCACCTATGTTCTGATCACGGATCGAGATTTGCGAACTGGTTACAACAGGCAGTGTGGTTCATAATTCAATATACTGTGAAAAGATGTCATATTACTTCAAAATAGAACTAGATTTTAATAGAAATCAATTTCAGACTATTCATCACCGGTTTTGTCTACAGACCTTATACACTGTTTCATACAATACTTGTGTGTCACGGGGAGACCAGACAGACACGATTCACGTCTGAAGACCTGAACCACATGTGTCATCTTTCCGTATACTGGATCATACGTGTGCCTTTGCATGTCCTCCTACATTGCGATAATCATACACATCCGGTCAGGGAAAGAGAAACAGGGTATCTACCCGTAACTCATCCATAGGAAAAATCACAGGAAAAGTCAGATGCCATCATGAGTCTGGCAGGGTGCCGGACTCATCCCTCCTACATTCGTTATCTGATGTATCCTCACCTAACAAACACAGAGGCAAAAAAAATGTTAACAAAAAGCAGATTCAGCACCAAATATAATGAAAACCAGGTAACC
Source organism: Methanospirillum hungatei (assembly GCF_019263745.1). Taxonomy (NCBI): domain Archaea; kingdom Methanobacteriati; phylum Methanobacteriota; class Methanomicrobia; order Methanomicrobiales; family Methanospirillaceae; genus Methanospirillum; species Methanospirillum purgamenti. Next base: position 650,920 of record NZ_CP077107.1, on the reverse strand, counting down.
CTTATCAATTATCTCAAGACCCAGCTTCACAATGGAAGATGCTTTCTAAAATCCAAATATATAGCAAAAGAGCTTGGATTATCTTCAAAAGAAGTAGGGACTAATATGGCTATCCTTTCAGAGATCTGCCCTGATTTTACCATTGAACGGTACAGTTATTCAAACAGTACAACATGGCTTGTATCTCCAGGAAGCACACAGGGTTTTCAGAGAAGAATGGAACATCCGGTTGCATCTGTATAAGTTGGTAGAAACTGCTCATACCCCCCCTCACTTTTCTTGTCAATTAGAAATTTCAATTTATAATTTTCACACTGGTTTTACGCATATATCATTTGTTAAAAAACGTGGGGATTATCATTACCGGGTTTATACCATATTGAATGGCTGAAGCACACCTACCCGGTTTCCTTCGGTATCCTTCATTGCAACATACATTCCAATGCCTGGGATTTCCATAGGGTTTCCAAGTATCGTTCCTCCGGCACTGGTGATCTGTTCAATCGATTTTTCCAGGTTTTCAACTGCAATCACAACAGAAGGGCATTTTGGCATGTCCTGGCCCATTGGGTAAAATCCTCCGCCAATGGCTCCTGCTTTTAATGGCATATTATCATTATCCATTTCCGTTGTTGCAGCGGTTACGTAATTTCCCATTTCCTGGCCATATGATCTCATCTCCCAACCGAAAACAGTGGAGTAGAACTTTTTTACCCGCTCATTATCCTCATATGGCATTTCAAAGTGTACTACCGGATCCATTTTTTTCTCCTCTGTTAGAAATGAACAGATAATGTATCCATTCTTTTTCCTTGTTAAATAATTTCTGATTTCTATAATGAATTGACGACAAAATGAAAATCCGAAATTTAAAATATAGTCTAGGTTTTTTTATTCTGCCCTTTTCTTCGAACGGTTTCGACTTGATTGGACTTATGAAATAATCAATCAAAAAGCTCTAATAGAAAAGAAAAAAGAGTTCCTCATGATGACCAAGGTGTTAGCGTCCCCTTCTCACTATATTCAGGGCCCTGGAGAACTTCTCCGCATCAACAAGCATATTGCCCGTATTCATGGACCGTACCTTTTTGTTATGGGAAATCATGCAATGCACTTTTTAAAAGGTATAATTGAGGAGAGTTTCCTTCAATCAGATAGATCATTAATTTTTGAAAAATTCAACGGTGAATGTACAAAAAATGAGATCCATCGGTTATGTGAAGTTTTTGATAACAATCACTGCAAATGTGTAGTGGGCGTTGGGGGAGGAAAAACATTAGATACTGCGAAAGGAGTTGCCTACTTTAAAGGATGCCCTGTAATATCGATACCCACCATTGCCTCAACTGATGCACCAACGAGTGCAATCTCTGTAACGTATACTGAAGATCATGTGTTTGATGGAAATTTGATCTTACCAAGGAATCCGGAGATCGTTTTAGTCGACAGCGAGATTATTGCTCAGGCACCGGTCAGATATCTCGTTGCAGGCATGGGTGATGCACTATCCACGTATTTTGAGGCCCGTGCAAATGTCAATTCTGGGCATGAGAATTTTGTTGGAGGATTGTCTACAAATTCATCTTATGCCCTAGCAAAACTCTGTTATGATATCCTTATTCGTGATGGCCTGAAGGCAAAGCAATCTGCTGAAATGAATAGTTGTTCAAAAGAATTGGAGAATGTTATTGAAGCAAACATTTACTTAAGTGGTGTCGGATTTGAAAGCAACGGGCTTGCCTGTGCACATTCGATATATAATGCAATGACGGCTCTTCCTCAGTGTCATAACCGGTACCATGGAGAACTTGTGGCATTTGGTGTAATTGTTCAGTTGGTATTAGAAAACCGTCCGGAATATGAGATAGCAGAGGTGATTCAATTCTGTACGAATGTCGGATTGCCAGTCACATTTGCAGAATTAAGTGACACACCTTTCGATTATGACGATCTCATGAAGGTTGCAGATATCGCATGTAGTCCGATTAATTTTATGAATAGTGAACCATTTGATGTCACATCAACAATGGTATATGATGCGATGGTTCAGACAAATGAACTGGGTTTAAAATTCCGATGAGAAACCTATCTTCACTCATAAACCCGAGAAATTATTCAATAAATTCAGGATAATCAGGATGATTGTTGGTAATTTTTAACAATCCTATAACTTATTATATAATAATCTATCCATAGGTTGAGATCTCTCATTTCTTGATACTTATTTTGCTATTCAAAACCAAGTACTACCCAGGTATACATGGCATATGTCCACCGGATAGAAGTCCAATATAAAACCGATCCCAGACTAAAGGTTAGAACTGATCGGATCCGTTCACTTGGGTTTCCCATTGATGAACTTCATGTGATTGATATCTATACCATCTCAACCCATTCCCGTGACTTTACTCCGGAAGAACTGCGTGAGATAGGTTCAAAGCTCATAAACCCGGTGGTGCAGACTTTTACCGTTGATAAAGCCACGATTGCACACTTTGATACTGCTATTGAAGTCGGGTTTCTTCCGGGGGTGACTGATAACGTAGGCACTACCGCACGCCAGACCATCGAAGACTTTACCAAAAGAAAATTCGAGCCAGGAGAAGCGGTATACTCATCTCAGATGTACTTTGTCTGTGGAAGGCTCTCCCCGACCAATGCCGAAAATCTAGCTGCAACACTTGCCAATCCGTTGATCAACCGTGTTCATATGAAAACCAGGACTGAGTATGGCACGAAAGGAATGGATATTGTTGTCCCTCTCGTCAACTTGCACGAACTCCCAACTGCTGAACCGGTTGACCTTGGTGTGGATGACCAGGAGCTTATCAGAATCGGAAAAGAAGGCATCATTGATTCAGAGACTGGACAGAGAAGGGGCCCGCTTGCATTAGACCTGGCACAGATGCATGCAATCCGTGACTATTTCACATCATTGGGAAGAAAACCAACTGATGTTGAGATTGAGTCACTTGCCCAGACATGGAGTGAGCATTGTAAGCATACGATCTTTGCCTCACCAATGGACGATGATATGCCAAAGGGGCTTTATAAGACCTGCATCCAGGCGGCTACCAATACTATTCGGGCACAAAAGGGTGACAAGGACATCTGTCTAAGCGTCTTTTCCGACAATTCAGGAGGGATTATCTTTGACGACCATTATCTCGTCACCCACAAGGTTGAGACACATAATTCTCCGTCAGCACTTGATCCCTTTGGGGGAGCTCTTACCGGAATTGTAGGAGTGAACCGGGACACCATAGGATTTGGTCTTGGAGCAAAACCCTGTATCAATATCTATGGATTTTGTGTCGGAGACCCGGAAAGCAATCCAGCCCTTTATCGCGGCAAAAACAATTCAAATCCAATCCTTTCCCCACGACGGATTCTTGACGGTGTCGTATCAGGAGTTGGCGTTGGTGGGAACTGCTCAGGTATCCCGACACCCCAGGGATTTGTCTGGTTTGATGATCGGTATGTAGGAAAACCCCTGGTCTTTGCCGGAACCGTAGGCATAATGCCCCGCAGTGACGGGACTAGAAATCTCTTTGAGAAACAGGCACACCCGGGAGATTACATTGTCATGATAGGAGGGCGGGTCGGGAAAGACGGAATTCATGGGGCAACCTTCTCATCAGAGGCATTGGACCCGGGCAGTCCGGTCACCGCCGTCCAGATTGGAGATCCCATCACCCAGAAGAAGGTATCAGACGTTATCGTCAAGGAAGCACGGGACCGGGGCCTCTATACCAGTATCACTGATAACGGTGCTGGTGGTATCTCCTGTTCGGTAGCAGAGATGGCGAAGGAATGTAACGGATGCCATGTCTATCTTGATAAAGTCCCACTTAAATATCCGGGAATGGCACCCTGGGAGATCTGGATCTCGGAATCACAGGAACGAATGACTCTTGCGATTCCGCCAGAGAAATTGAATGAGTTCATGGATCTTCTTGCCAGCCGGGAGGTGGAAGCTACGGTTATTGGGACTTTCACTGATACCGGCCGGTGTGTAGTGGAGTTTCATGGAACGGTTGTGATGGATATCGAGCTCTCCTTCCTGCATGATGGTCTGCCGATAAAACTCCTGAAGACAGAAGCACCAGTTCCTGTTCAATCAGATCCCATGCCGTCATGCCCGGAGCACCTGGATACGACACTCAAGGAGATGCTTGCCAGGAAGAATATCTGTTCCAAGGAGTTTATTTCTGTTCAATACGACCATACCGTGCAGGGCGGGCATGTACTGGGTCCGGTTCAGGGAGCAGGACGAGTTCAGGGGATGGCAACCCTTACCAAAGTTGTTCCGGATTCAAAGAAAGGAGTCGGTCTTTCACAGGGCATCTTCCCATCATACTCAGAGATTGATTCCTACCGGATGACGATTGCCTGTATTGACACCGCAATTCGTGGTCTTATCGCGCTTGGTATTCCACTTGATTCTATCGCCATCCTGGATAATTTCTGCTGGTGTTCATCAGATAAACCAGAGCGACTGGCCCAGCTCAAAGCTGCAGCCCGTGGATGTTATGACGGAGCCACCGGGTTTGAAACGCCGTTCATATCCGGAAAGGACAGTATGTTCAACGACTTCAGAGGATATGACGAAAATAACAATCCGGTGTTAGTCTCCGTGCCCCCGACGCTCCTTATATCCTCCATCGGTATCCACCCGGATGTGACAAAAGCAGTCTCTCTTGATGCAAAGATCGAAGGGGATCTTGTCTACCTGATTGGGGAGAACCGGGAGGAACTTGGCGGGTCGGAATATTCTGCTTATCTTGGTATCTCCGGTGGCATCGTCCCTGCTCTGGATATTCCAGCCATGAAAGTCCGGTACCAGCGGCTAACTCATGCCATTTTACACGATCTCGTTGTATCGGCATTCCCGGTTACCCATGGAGGACTTGCTGTGGCCTTTGCAAAGGTAGCAATCGGCGGAAAACTGGGATTGGATGTCACCCTCACCGGAGACCTACGACCAGATGTCCTTCTTTTCTCAGAAACCCTTGGACGATTCATCGTCACAGTAGATCCTGATAAGAAACGATCATTTGAACTGGCGATGGGATCTGACGCTACCCTGATTGGCAGAGTAACCGGGAAGAATCTGCAGATAACCGGACCGTCACTTCGGATATCTGTCCCGGTCAGTGAACTTGAATCAGCATATAAGAAACCATTCGGGGGGTATTAATCATGAATCCGATAGCGACAGGACAGGCCTTTGGACGGAAGGAACTGGAGTTGATCCCGGACAAGGCACTCATCATGAGCGGGTACGGGATTAATTCAGAGATGGAGACCCGGGAGGCCCTTTTACGTGCGGGTATGGATGCAGATATCATCCACATCAATGATCTTATCGACCGGAAATACCGGATGTGTGATTATCGTCTCTTGGTTTTCCCTGGTGGATTCTCCTATGGTGATGATACCGGGGCAGGAAATGCCTATGCCAACCGGGTCAGGAATAATCTCTGGAATGATGTGACTGAATTTCTCGAGGAAGATAACCTGGTGCTTGGTATCTGCAACGGGTTTCAAATCCTCGCTAATCTTGGGCTTGTGCCGGCATTTGATAAGCAATATAAGCGGGATATCGCACTCATGCCAAACCGGAAAGGAGTGCTTGAGTGCCGGTACGTGACCATCAAACCCGCTGCTGAAACGCTCTGGACGAAGGGCATTGAACGAATAGTCTGTCCGGTCTCTCATGGAGAAGGGAATTTTTCCTGTTCAAAGGAGGTACTTACCCAGCTCAAGAACCGGAAGATGATCGCGTTTACCTACTGTCGGGAAAATCTGAAACCAGCTGATGGAGAGTACCCCTATAATCCCAATGGGTCGGTTGCGGACATTGCCGGAATCACCTCTGCAGACGGAAAAGTCCTTGCCATGATGCCTCATCCTGAGCGAGCGATGGAATTTGTCAATGAATATGACTGGCCTTTACAAAAAGAAAGGCTACGCCGAAATCAGCAGCCCGTTCCGACAGAATCCATGAATATGAAATTATTCAGAAATATCGTAGGGTATTTCTGTTAATTTATTTCAATTTATTACAATAAAACAGGTTTGAAGACCATATGGTGAAAAAAGAGAAAAGTTCTCCTCAGGCTCCACCGATTACATCACTGTCCGGAGCACTTCGTATCTTTCAAAAACGATTCTCATTTTCACCACGAATGTCCCGTATTCCTGTTCAGGATTCTCTTGGACGGACAACTGCCGAAGCAATTTTTTCACCGCTTTCTGTTCCAGCGGCTCATCTTTCAGAAGTGGATGGAATAGCGGTTCGGAGTAAGGATACTCTTGATTCATCCGGAAAAAAACAGGTATTTCTTACTGATGTAATTCCAGTAAACACGGGTAATGTTGTACCCTATGGGTATGATGCGGTCATCATGCTTGAAGACCTGAAGGAGAAGAATGGAGGATATTGTATTGAGAAACCCATTCCTCCCTGGCATCACATCCGTCCCATTGGAGAAGATATCGTCCAAAATGAGATGATTCTCCCCAGAAAAAGCAAAATCCGGGCATCAGATATTGGTGCTCTTTTAAGTTTTGGGATTACTGAAATTCTGGTCTGTGATCTCAAAGTTGCTCTCATTCCCACGGGTGATATGATTGTTCCTGCAGGAACGCATCCTGAACCAGATCAGATGATTGCAAGTAATCTGCACGTTGTTGCTGCTCTGCTTGGTTCCATTGGAGTAACGGTCACTCATTATCCAATCGTACTGGATGATAAGAAAAAGATTACAAAAGTTGTAACACAAGCAATTGCGGATCATGACATTATTCTCATCTCCGGAGGATCTTCGAAAGGGACGAAGGATTACACTGCTTCAGTTATTGAGGAACTGGGGACCATTATTGTAAATGGTATTGCAATCATTCCTGCAAAAACGACTATTCTTGGAGATATCGAAGGAAAACCGATCATTGGAATGCCTGGATATCCTATTGCGAATTATACGATCCTTCGTGAGATAGTGCTCCCTCTTCTCTCCTGGTTCGGATGTGAAATTCCTGAGTATCCAGCTATTCCGGTTATTTTAGGAAGAGACGTTCACTCATCAACCGGTTTTGAAGAATTTGTGCTGGCATCGGTTGGAAAAATCAAGGATCATTGGATTGCAGTTCCATTTCCCCGTGGAGCTGGTGTCCAGATGTACATGGTCAGGGCACAGGCATACCTGAAGATTCCATCAAGCAAAGGTGAATTGAAGAGTGGTGATAAAACAACCGCATATCTTACAGTTCCTCATAAAACTGCAGATCAGGTGGTGCTTGTAACCGGGAGTCATGATCCAGCGATTGATTACCTGGCTGATCTTGCAAAGGATGCGGGGATTACTATTGCATCTTCTCATGTAGGAAGTACGGGAGGTTTGCTTGCGTTACAACAGGGATTTTGTCATCTGGCTCCGATGCACCTGCTTTCAGATGACGGTGAATATAACATTCCTTATCTCAAAAAACATTTTCACAATGAAGAACTCGTCCTGGTATGTATCGGTGAACGGATTCAGGGAATTGTCTCTAAAGAGATTCTTGGATTTGAGTCTATCACAACTCATCGGTTTATCAATCGCCAGGAGGGTTCAGGGACCCGGATGCTGTTTGATCATCTTCTGAAACAAAAAAATATACGGCCTGAATTAATTGACGGATATGATGAAGAAGTTCCAACGCACCTTGGTGTCTGCCTTGCAGTAATGAATGGTGATGCAGATCTTGGGATGACCATTTATAGTGCAGCTCGTGCATTTTCGCTTCCATTTGTTCCGGTCGATGTGGAACGATATGAACTGGTAACCACAAAGGAGATGTTTGAGAAGGATCATCGTATTAAAATAATTATCGAGTTGATAAAATCCCAGAAGTTTAAGGAGATACTCATACACCTTGGCGGATATGAGATAGATCAGACTGGTAATATCCGGTATTGCACTATTCGATGACGAGCATTTGCATAGATACACTGTTTCATTATGTGTCTTTTATAATTGCATGGTGGACTACCGTTTCTGATTCTCAAATCTCTTTATTTTATCATCATTGTCGCAAAATACCTTTTCATGAAAATTGATACTGATATTCTCACCACTTTTCCCGGGCTTTTTGTTGCAGAAGGTGATATCGGACCACTTGCTATTACCGATGTGAATCCTGAGCTTGAAGATCTGAAAGATGTAATTATCGCAGAAATAAAAGATCGATACTCACTTGAACAGATTAAAGATGAACCGCTCTTCAGAGCATATAGGGATTTCTTCTGGAGCGTCGGAGTAGACCCGACAAAAACTCGTCCGGCCTCTGAAGCTCTGGTCCGAAGGATACTCGCAGGAAAACCACTCCCAACAATAAATACGGCTGTGGATGCGTATAATCTTGCATCAATCCGGACCGGTGTTCCAATAGGGGCCTTTGATGCTCACCTTCTGCATGGGGATCTTACTATGCGGTTTGCACAGGAAGGAGAAGAATTTCTTGGGATAGGCATGAAAAAGCCGATAATTCTGCAAAAAAATCAGGTTATCCTCACCGATGAGAAAGAGATCATTGCAGTCTATCCATATCGGGATTCAGATGGAACAAAGATAACTCCTGCCACAAAGACGATACATATCGTAGCATGTGGTGTCCCGAAAATTGATAAAGAGACGGTATTTTCTGCATACAAACTGGCATCTGGTTACCTGAAAGAGTATAATCAGGGAAGATGATTGGAGAGTTATCCGGTTACATGCAGGTCAATCGGGAGGAAAAAACCACGAGATGAAAATCAAGCCGTGGAGTTCTATTCGATCACGACCAGATAATTCATTCACTCGGCTTTACCGATTCTCACATCCAGATCGGAGTATTATCTGCAGTTCCTTATTGTGCTACACTTATTGGCATGATTTTCTGGTCCCGTCATTCAGACAAAACCGGTGAGATTAAACACGATATGAAGATTTGAAAATGCGAGAACAATCCCAAGCACAATCGGAGAAAGACTCATGCCGACATATTCATGCTGGTATATATGTAAAAAATTACCTCCCTTTATAAAACAAAGGGTTGCATTGACTCCAGTTAGTAAACAATATCTAATTATGTGCTGAAATCCGATTATTGAGAATAGAAATGAGTACAGGGATTTCACCAGGTATTCCCGGAGCATCATATGCCGGGATTCTCTTTCTTCTGGCCGGTTCTCTTCTCTTCATGGGAATTATTACGGCAGAAATTTTTTATCCCCAGGGCTACACGACTGCCAACAGTGAAATAAGTGATTTAGGAGCCACCAGACCGCCGGACAGTATCTCATACCAGCCATCAGCCACTCTCTTCAACTGGACTATGATACTGAGTGGCCTTCTGATTATCGGAGGAGCACTTCTCTTATTCCGAAATAAAAGTGAACGGATATTCAAACTTTTTCCTCTTCTCCTCGGTATCGGAGTACTTGGTGTCGGGATATTTCCGGGGAATGTTGCAATATTACATCCCATTTTTGCCTTGATGACATTTATCTCCGGAGGGCTTTCCTGTATCCTCTCATGGAAGATGACAAAAAGCCCCCTAAAATTTGTATTTGTGATTCTCGGAGGAATGACATTACTCTTCTTATTCCTCCAATCGTTTTTTATTCCAATCCTTGGTGACGGAGGTACTGAACGCTTTGTTGCTTATCCGGTTATTATCTGGCTTATCGGATTTGGCGGATTTCTAACCGGAAAATACGGAACACCGGAGGAGATATGATCACCATAATTCAGGCGGACAATCTTCACAAATCATTTCCCACGACCACGGCAATCGATCATATCAGTTTTGAGGTTTTCGAAGGTGAGGTGTTCGGTCTGCTTGGTCCAAATGGTTCAGGCAAAACAACCCTTGTCCGTTTGCTGAACGGTGTGCTTACTCCAACCTCGGGAAGAGCATATGTCTTTGGGAAGGATGTCACAACGGACGGGTCATGGATACGGGCCAGGACCGGAGTTCTTACTGAAACCCCGTCACTGTACGAAAGACTAACGGCGAAGAAGAATCTCTCGTTCTTTGGAAGGTTTTACGGAATTCCTGATTATGAGATACCAAAACGAACAGACGAGATGCTCTCACTCATGCATCTTTCAGACCGGGCAGATGAACCGGTTGGCGGATTTTCGAAAGGGATGAAGCAACGGTTAGCCATTGCCCGGGCACTGATGCATGACCCGCCAATTCTGTTCCTTGACGAACCAACATCAGGACTTGACCCCGAATCATCCAGGCAGGTTGAAGATATTATCCAGGAGCTTGCATCAGACGAACAAAAGACCATATTCCTCTGCACTCATAATCTCTCGCAGGCAGAACGGTTATGCAGCAAAGTTGCGATGCTCAATACAGGGAAAATTCTTGCAGAAGGAAGTATTCAGGATCTTTCCCGCCGTCTGTTCTCTGCTGTTCCGGTTGAGATGGAATTCCTTCACGAACCTTCACCGGCAGTTATTCAGGCAGTCAGGAATACGAGGGGAGTCACAGTTGATTCTGTGGAAGGGACCACTATCCTCTTTCATGTCACCGATAAAGAACTGATTCCATCGGTTATCAGGGCCGTAATTCAGGAGGGAGGAGATATATTCCGGATAGCACCGCAGGATTATTCTCTTGAGGAGATTTACTTCACCGTCCAGCGACAGGGAGGAATGACCGTATGAATTACCGGATAATCAGGGCAATTGCAGAGAAGGATATCGAAGATGCACTTCATAACCCTATCAATATCTATGGTGCTCTTATCGTTTCATTCATCTTTGCAATCCTGATTCCCCTTATCATTACCAATGCACCGACATTTGATCCGAATTTCACCGGACAGGAGGCGTTTGATGAGATTGAATCACTCATCCCGACTACGCTCCAGTCACTCATCGATACCCTGACACCCGAAGCATTGTTTATTGTGATTATCCTGGGATATCTCATCGCTCCGCTCTTTCTGGTCATCCCCCTGATGATCTCCTGTATCATTGCATCAGAGGCATTTGTCGGAGAAAAAGAACGAAAAACACTTGAACCGCTCCTCTATACGCCGGCAACCGATACCGAACTGTTCCTTGGAAAGATTACAGCAGCCATGATTCCAGGGATAGTATTTACCTGGTTGAACTTTCTCATCTTTGCCCTGATCGTAAATATCGCAGGGCTTCCAATAATGGGCTCATTCTGGTTCCCGACCATGAATTGGATCGTCATGATGATCTTCCTGGTCCCAGTGATATCTCTTCTTGGGGTATCAGTGACGATTATCATCTCTACCCGGGTCAAAACCTTTATGGAAGCCTACCAGGCGACGGGAATCCTGGTCCTTCTTGTGGTCGGGCTGATGATTGCCCAGTCTATTGGGTTATTATTTCTCTCTCCGGAGGTTACCGTGTTTGTTTCGCTCGTGGTTTTGGTTGTCGATGCCCTTCTGATAAAAATTGGGATTAAAATATTCAGCCGAAGCGAGCAGATAACGAGGGTATAATTATTTTCTGACAGTAAAATACCTTGATTTTAATATAAAAATAAAATATATGGAAAGATATGGGTTGTGTGGATTTACCCATTTTTTAAAGTGATTATTTAAAACATAATCAAAAAATGGATATTGTTGGGAAAGATATGAGAATAGTGACTTGGAATTGTAATGGTGCATTTCGGAAAAAGGAACATAAATTAATAAGTACTTTATACCCTGATTTAGCCATTATTCAAGAATGTGAAAAACCAGACCTTAAATTTACCTCTCAATTTCCGCACTACCTTTGGGTAGGGGACAATAATAATAAGGGTCTTGGTATTTTTTCATTAATGCCAATTATAAAAAGTGAAGTCCACGATAGTAAATCTAAATATTACCTCCCTTTTTTACTTAATGATATTTTGATTCTTGCTTTTTGGACAAAAAACGATACTAATTCACCTCAAAACAGGTATATCGGTCAGGCATTTAACGTATTAAGAAATTATCATGATCACCTACAATCAAAATGTATGATTATTGGAGACTTGAATTGGAACGTTTGTTGGGATTCTGCAACTCAAAAAAATCCAGTAACGGGGACTCTTACTGAATTCAATGCGATTTTAGCAAATTTTGAAATATTCAGTGCATATCATTTTCATGAAAATATCAAATTTGGATTCGAAAAAAAACCAACATTATTCCTTTATAGAAAAAAAGAGCGACCATATCATGTTGATTATATCTACACTTCAATGGATTTTCTAAAGAATCTCAAGATGTTAGAAATTGGTAAATTTGATGAGTGGATTCAATTTAGTGATCATATGCCTGTTTATATCGACATTGAATAATTACTCTTTTTACTGAATAGTAATAATGATTTGAAATCATAAATTTTACACTCGTAAAAAACCAAATTTATAGAGTAGAAGTCTATGAGAATATTTTTACCTAAAACATGGGATTAATCCGTGAAAGGATTGAGTAGTTGATTCCATAGATAGCACGTACTGAAACTAATGATTTACCGATCACAAAAAAGGTTGAAGATATTATTCGATCAGGAGGGATTATTGAAAGTTATCCTGATGATTATCCACTACCTAGTGCTCTTCTCTATGGATATTCAAAAAGCTGATTATTACATATTGTCGTTGCATATAACAGGGAAGAAAACGAGATTATTGTAATCACTCCATATGAACCTGATGAGATTTATTTTGAATCAGGGAAAAAGAGGAGGTCATTATGAAATGTGCTATGTGTAAGAGAGGTGAAACAAAGCCAGGTATTACTTCAGTCTTACTCACTCGTGATCATTTTACCCTTGTTATGCGGGATGTTCCTGCAGAAATCTGTGATGTTTGTGGGGAGGACTATATTGATGGAGAGATTGCAAAGAATCTCTATTATATGGCCGAAAAGATGCAGGAACAAGGTACGCTTCTTGATGTCCGAAAATACCAATACCAGAATGATCCGGTTTGTGTAACTGAGTGATAATTTCTATTTTCCACTTCTTGAAAATTCATATCAGGCATAATGGAATTGATCTATTCGTTGATTCATGAGGTAATCTGTAATTCCCTTTTTCGGAAATGAAATCCCGACATCGTATCCAATAATTAAAACGTGGGTACTCTGACCTGATTCATCCGCCTCCTTCTGCTCATAGCCCGGTAGGATTAGCCGATGAGATTTCGTCTTCGATTGTGTGTGACGGAGCAATATAGGTCTTTTCGTCTGTCCTCATACCTGATTCAGCATATGCCAGCAGTTTTTTCCGACCGATCTTAAATCGCTCGTTAGAACCTGCAGCTTGACGACTCCCTAATAGTGCTCACCTCCGGAGAGTCGTCCGGACAGATGGGGATTGATGAGTATTCTGAGTAGGAAACCGAAGATTCGGGGGACTCTTCCGGATGTCTGTTTTCCCTTCCGGAGAATGTGACCGTCAGGAGGAGTAAGATGGTATCTTCCGGTCTTTTGTCTGGGGGGAAGTCCGTGTCTTCCCGGCAGATTCGGGATGCTCTTACTGCTGAGTATTTTGTGAACGGTTCCGGGCTGTTTCTGACGAGGGCAGTGTCAGATGACGGGAACCGGACGATGAGGTTTGGTTCTGATGTGGGAGGAGTGATTGGTACTGAGTTATTATTTTCTGGGATTTCTCTTGGTATTTCGGTGGTGAATTGTATCGGGATTGTCGGATTGTGGGTCAGATATGTCCGGGATCTCCGGGGAGCTCTCCAAATAGTCCGGGTGAGTGAAGAAGGGGATGTAGAGGTGAGGGGATTGAGGTTAAAAAGAAGAAAATATTATTTTATGAATTATTTTATTATGATTTTTAAAATTTGATAATTATTGAAATTATGAAGACCAAAATTAATATTTCAACTTTTTTTCTCCATTTTTAATACCAAATCTCCTCGCATTTGAGCATAATCTGCAATAAATTTTACAAGGTCAAATAATGCAAAAATCATATAAAAAAATGCTGAAATCGTAAAATAAAAAAAAAGGTAACTATTCAGTCGGCTTAGGCTAATGCAAGATTTTGAGAGAGTAACGACTCTCCACTAATATCTTTGGTTCTATTTGGTGACCATGGAAAATTATGAAATGCTGAAACAATTCCTTCAATAACATTAATTCCATTTTTTCTTATAGTTGAGATGTAACTTCTGATCAGAGCAATCGCACTGGCTGTATCGAAGCTTCTAAATCCACCTGATATTTTCATTTTTACCTTCATCATACGAATATCTCTCTCGGCCTGATTATTGTCGAATGGAACGAGAGGATCATTTATAAATCTCAACACACTCTCTCTCCACTCTTTTAGCCTTTCGAGTAAGTTTCGTACAAATCCCTTTTTCTTCCTGCCCCTTTTTACTTCATCTACAACCGGTGGAGGATTTTCATCCAGTCCTATCTGTATCAATTCATCGTATGACTCCATCAGACTGGTACGAATGATTGGAGGAATAGGAACCCCAACTCCATGAAATATCTCTTTGTTTTCTTTTGCCCCTAATAATAACTCAATAAGATCATAAGGCCATTTTTGAGAGGTTTCTTCTTCAACCCGGATGAGTTCTCGGATAATATGAGCACAACAAAAACTGTGTTCGCAGGAATAGGAAAGATAAGGACCCCAGAAATCATGAACACTAATCCCATGAAATTCAGGAAGGATTCCAATATTATCCATTCCTTCTTTACCTCTTTTTCTCTGAAGGGAATAATGAGTTAGGTTAGGAGTACAGGTCACATGAAGCCAATGAAGTTTTCCTTCTACTCTGACTCCAGTTTCATCATTATGGATTACGGGCTCATTTTGAAGAACGTTTACAATATCATCCTTAAATGATTGTAATTTCTTCGCTAGATTGTGAGTTAAATTTACGATTGTTCCAGGACTAACAGAAAAACCGAAAAGAACTGAGCAGATTTCAGTTACTCGTTCATAAGGGATTAATTGATGATGAGAAAAATAGGTCAGATAAGATTTGACTCTGGATCCATATTGAACTGGATGTGTAACATCTTCGGGAAAATCCCCTGATGTTTTTAAACCACAATGAGGACAGCAGATAGTGAAAGACTGATGTTCTGTTATCTCGATTGTGGGAGGAGGGGGAAGATCAAAAACCTGTCTTTTTTCAATGCCGAGTATTTTTCCAGAAACAAGGCTATGTCCACATTTGGAGCATTCATGAGGTTTATGATATTCGATATGATCTGGATGAGGACTCTGCCTTAAGGTTGTCCCTTTATGGCCGGGTTGACCTCCCGGATATTTCTTTCGAGAATCTGATTTATTTCGATTCTTTTTAGCATACCCATCAGAAGATGGTGGTTTTCCGCTATTTCGACTATTGAGGTTTAGCCTGGATTCGAGTTCTTTGACTCTGGATTCTAATTGATCAATTCTTTCATGTAGGTGAACAATATATGCAATTACTTCAGGAGGACATTCAAGTATTTTGGCTTTGAGTTCTTCTGGAAAGTCCATTTGATAATTTAACGTTAATAGTCATTATAAAAAGATCTTTCGGTAAAAATGAATTTTTAGAAGAAGAGGACTAATATTAGAGTAGGTTTTCAGATGGACGGGATAAGGGCGCTGAGACCGGCTGAATAGTTACAAAAAAAGAATATTTTGAGTAAAAAAAAACCAATTAAATAATGCAATTAAAATGACTACTAAAGGAAGATATAAGTAAAATTGAAAGTAGGTAATTAGTCCACTATATTTCTTAATTTCAATCCAAGCTAAAATATATTCCTTATCTGTATATGTCGTAATAATTGCAAATGCCATAATAATTATTGAAAATAATGCAGCAGAGACTGAAATTATGTTACTGAGAAATTCACTTTTTTGAGTTTCACATAAAGAATATGAAAATAAATTTAATAAAATAAAAATTAAAACAGAAATTAAAAAATCTTTAGCTAAAAATATATTTTTTAAACCATAATCCAATATTTTTGAGAGAAAATTATTTTCATTCATCTTTATTCTCTTCTAAAAGTTCTTCGAGGTTATGAATATTCTCTAATAATACTTTTTCCTTATCGGTTGTTTTTTCAAATGTAGATAAATCAGTAGATACGGAGTAAGGATAATTATATGTCTCGATAACAATGCCTTGATCTTTATTATTTTTTTCGACGATTCCCTTTACTTTTACTTTTCCATACCCTTCTTCAGCAAGAGCAATCCCACTCACAAAAAATGCTTTAAAAAAACCCATATCTAGCCCTTTCGGTGAATTAACGTCCATTTCCATCCCATCAGCATTCATCCTCTTTATATACTGTCTCATAGGTTCAGACAAAGGAGTACTATTTGGATTAGGAAGTGATAATTTTAAACTAATTTTCGTAATTTTCTTCATGCTTTCAGTATTATCTAAAATGCTTTTTCTTTTTGTAATGAGATTGATCTCAATTTGTTCTACACCTCGGTGAAGTGCGTTAAAGGCATCTTGAATTAAAATGATTGGAGCTAAATGCCCTACTGTATTTTTATTTTCAAAACAAATAATTGAACTCTTAATATCAATTAAAAAATAGCAAAAATCTTTTGATTCTATAAATTCTGAACGAAAATCTTCTGTTTCATCATCTTCAACATTATATTGATGGCTTGTATTTTTTCCCAATTTTCCAAAAATTGTATTATCATTAATCTGAATTCCAGCAAATTTAAACAAACTCTTATTATAATACCTAGAATCTCTGATTAATTCAATATAAGACCAATCATCTAAAATTATTTTTTTTGTTTGTTTTTCCTTTTTATTAATCTCTTTTTCTTTTTTTTTCATTTCCTCGATTTCTTGTAAAATTATTTTATTAGGATTCATTGAATAGGAAATAACTCCCAATAAGGATTTTTTTCTTAATTCTAATGTTTTCTTAATTGAAAGATCTAGATCAGATGGATTTGCATGAAAAGTTAAACGAGCAAATAGTAATTTACTTTTTGTCATCAAATGAAATGAGATGAAGTTAACAATAAACTTTTTGAATTGTTTTTTTTTACTAATTTAAGAGAACTGTCTATAACCTCAGCATTAATCTAAGAAAATCAATTATAATATGTGAGTTTTTCTTCATTTTTCATCTCGAAAAATTATAAAAAATTGCTGTTCTTATAGATTGATTGGGTGATGCGGACAAAATAGTTACTTGGGAGAAATTACTTCTATAGTTTACGACATAACATTTTATTAATATATCGTAAACATATAACCTACATTCGCCAGATCTCATAAATTAATTATATAATAGTAAAATATATAACTAAGTTTTAGTCGATATCTATGAAGAATGGAATCCCTGGAAATTCCTCTTCAAATAGACTCGATTAAATCAATTGATCATCTTGGAATTGTAGCAGGAACATTCCATAAACTTGGTTTAGCTCAAATAATTGATCGAGCTCTCCCCAAAACCGGACAGCACCGATTATCCAGTTCTCAAATATTATTAGCTTTTATTCTCAACGGCCTCGGATTTACCGAGAGACGTCTCTATCTTTTTCCGGAATACTGTCAAAACCTTGATCTCGAAAGACTGATAGGTCCAGATATTTCAGCCAGTCATTTCAACGAATCTGTATTAGGTCGATTACTGGATCAAATCCATGCCTATGGACCCACGAAGTTATTTACAGACCTAGTAACTCAAATGTTTACCGTTTACAAGGAGAAATTACAACTCGGTCACGTAGATACAACAAATTTCAGTGTTCATGGTGAATACGAAAACGGTTCTGGAGATGGTTGTATTAGAATTACAAAAGGACATCCAAAAGATAAACGATGGGATCTCAAACGTTTTGTTCTCAGTCTTGTTGTAAATCAACACGGTATTCCAATATTTGCCCGGGCACATGATGGAAACGAATCGGATAAGGAAACATTAGTTAAAACCATTCTTTCTCTCAAAGAATCTTTTGAGTTTGATCCGGATGTCATATTCATGGGAGATAGTGCCCTCTATACTGAAAAAAACATCAATTCTCTAGGCAAGGAAACAAAATGGATCTCCAATGTACCTGCTACGATCAATGAGATGACCGAACTCCAGAAATCTGATGTGGATTTCGTTCCAACTTCAGATCCTAGATATTCCTGCTGTTCCGCAGATTCTACTTATGGGGGGATCCCCCAAAAATGGATCATTGTTTCATCTGAAAAAATGAAGGTTCGTGAGGAAAAAACATTTGATAAAAACCTTGATAAGCGATACAAGGTTGCAATAA
Organism: Methanospirillum hungatei; assembly: GCF_019263745.1. NCBI lineage: Archaea > Methanobacteriati > Methanobacteriota > Methanomicrobia > Methanomicrobiales > Methanospirillaceae > Methanospirillum > Methanospirillum purgamenti. The sequence continues at coordinate 632,639 of NZ_CP077107.1, read as the reverse complement.
AAGGATTGAAAGAGGTCACGAAAATCCTCTATGAATGCGAAGCGGATACCAGAAATGCTCTTTTACGGTATCTGAACAAGAATTCATTGGTGACTCTGACAGAATCAGATGTTAAAATTGTTTATAAACGATCAAACGGTAAACGAGGAAGGCCAAAAGAAGGTGAAGTTCTCCTAACAAAATATCAAATAAAGGCTTCTGTCAAACCAAATCAGCAGACAATTGATAAAGAACGTGCTTACCTGGGCAGGTTTATTCTTGCTACAAATGTTCTCGATCTGAATGCTGAAGCCGTACTAGACCATTATAAAGGACAAATGTTAGTTGAACAAGGATTTCGGTTCTTAAAAGACAAATCGTTCAGGGTTGCTGAAGTCTATCTGAAAAATGAGAGATGTATTGAGGCATTATGTATGATTATGGTTCTTTGCCTCATGATTTATGCATATACTGAGTGGTTAATGAGAAAGCGGTTGCAAGAAGAAAAGGCGTCTGTTTTGAATCAAAAGAAAAAACCAACTTATAATCCAACCTTAAAATGGGTTTTCTTTAAGTTCAGGGAAATAAAATCCTGCATTATTGTGTTCAATGATAGATTGTGCTCATCAGTTCAACGATTGAGTCCTGAGAACTTGAAGATACTACATTTGCTTGGACCGGAGTATGAAAAATTCTACATCTGAAAAAAAGATCTAGCGAATGTGGGATAAATGCTTCATAATAAAATTGGGAAAATAACTCATTCAAAACTAAAAGAGAATACGAATTCAATTAAATCATTCCACCAGATAAGGACAACAACCAATTTCTTTTCACCCCCGGATATACCGACGAAGCCACCGGAACGAATATTATTGATTTAGGGGTTAGCCACAATACCGGTCCAGGCCAGCTGGTATCCGGTCATGTAACCCGGAGTATCGGGTATCCGGATGGGGGTGCTTTTGGTAATCCGGAGTGGTAGAGCGTTTTTGGCACACCGGAGAGATTATTGAATATTACACCTGCTATGGCTGATGCCATCTGGAAAACATTTGTACCCGGATTTTTTTAGGAAATGAAAAAGAAAAATCTCCGGATTATATGAGTAATTATTGGATCTTTTTACTTTTTCTCTCCCTTTTCTTCGCCTATTATTTTTTTCGCAATCATGAAAACCACAAGAGCAATTACAATAAAATTGATACATTCAGCTAAAAACGGATCTATCCCCAGATTGACCGGTTCCAAACCAAGAGTTGCGGTCTTCCGGTCTCCGGATGGGAACCGGAACTCCAATAAACGGCATGATACTATTGTCAACAAACGACTTTACCAGGGGCTGCTACTGGAGCACCCATGATAAACGCCACTGCAAGAGGAACAACCGGACACTCTTTTAAAATTCAAGAAATTCTGCAACCATTCCGGCCATGCTAATCATTTCCTTGTTAGCAGGCTGATTGGTTGGGGAACGCTCACTCTATTTATCCTCGGTTCTTTTGTTCTTTCCTTTTCCGGGTTCCGGGAGTGGTAGTCGGGGGGGTCAGGGTTTATTCGCTAGGAGTGACAGTAGTAGATTTTATGTTGTTTATTTCAGGGAGGGATTTTTTAGAAATAAAAGATCCATAGGGTGATAATCATGTGATCAGAGAGTATATTTCGAGTAAAAAGAATAATTTATGTAAGAATTTAAATTCATTCTCAGTGAGTATAAAGAAGATGAGGAATAATTACTCTACATATACTTTGAAATATACAATTTCTGAGTACAAATACAATATGATAAAAGGTGATACCGATGACAGAACGAGATGAGGTACTTTCAATTTTGAAACGAGAAGCTCATGACTTGAAAGACCGATTTGGTGTGACAAATGTAGGTTTATTCGGTTCTGTAGTACGGGATGAAGCCAAAGATTCCAGTGATCTCGATCTCCTCATTGAACTTGATCCGGAATCCATTACATATAAAAAATATCTTGATCTTGAAGTGTACCTCCAGTCTTTGTTTCCAAGAAAAATAGAAATTGTAACTACGGATGGCGTTTCTCCTTATATTCTTCTCTATATTTCCCGAGAGGTAGTCTGGGTATGAAAGAGTCACTCCCTTTTTTATATCATATTCTTGATGAAATACAGTATATTCTTGATAAAACCGGATCTCTGAATGTTGATGATATCAGACTTGACCCTGATTTAAGTCGTTCTATTCCCCGTTCTCTTGAGATAATTGGTGAAGCGGTAAAAAACCTCTCTCCTGCATTTCGGGATGCTCATCCGGATATTCCCTGGAATGCCATTGCCGGAATGAGAGATAAACTCATACACGGATATTTTGGAATAAAATGGATTGTAGTATGGTCAGTAATCAAGCATGATATTCCGGACCTGGATATAAAGATCCGGAAGATTATCGAGGAGATAAAGGCAGAATAGAGAAATATTTGAGGATGTTTTATGCTTAATGAAAATATTATTCAGAACGTTGTTCTACAGGTGGTGTTAGCGGAGCATCCGGAAAAAATAATTCTTTTTGGTTCATATGCCAGGGGAGAACAAACAGACTCATCTGACCTTGATATTCTAGTTGTTTTTGAATCTGTTCCTGAAAAGGGGAGAAAAATGGCAGAAATTAGAAATGCCATCGGCAGGGTTGCACCTGGAGTGGGTGTGGATATACTTGTAAGTACAAGAAATGAAATCCTGAATCCTCCAATTGGCTCAGCATTATATTATGGTATAAAAGAGGGAAGGACCGTTTATGCAGCGGAAGGATGATTAGAGCTGACACACCGATTCCTTTTCACACCAGGATCTACCGACGAAGCCACCGGATCTAAAAAATTATAAATTTAGGGGTAAGCCACAATAACGGTCCGGACCAGCTGTTATCCGGTCATGTAACCCGGAGTATCGGGGATCCGGATGGGGGGGCTTTCGGCAATCCGGGAGTGGTGGAGAGTTTTTTGGTACACTCTACCTATTTCGAAAATGGAAATACCTGAATCATCAGGTAACTCTTATAATTTAAGGAAAAATTAAATTTTTTTTTTCAAAAGAGGCATTTAGATCATTTATTTTCTCGTCATCTGGTTTCGATGGAGTTGAAATACTCATCCGGATCATCAGGCAACCAATTTTTTCTTTCGGCAGTATAATCTCCATAACCAGAATCAAATATTTTGATGAAACGGATTGCATCAACCGGACCGAGGGTATTAATTAAAGCCTGCATCCCTTCCTGCTGGATCCGGGATAATGTTTTCGTTGTCATATATTATTCTCCATGAGCCATATTGGCGGATGTACTACACTACATTGTAGTAAATGTTTCATCTTTTCTGCTGTTTGAAGTATTTGTTTATCGGTTGTGATAAAAGATGCCTGAGATTTTTCTGCACAAGTAATATGGATTGCATCTGCAGAATGGAACCCATATGATCGTAGTATCATCGTTCTTTATTTTATGGTCTCATCAATACGGACATATTCCTGCATAAGTTGGGTAGAACCCATCACTAATTCACGTTTCTGTATATGACTTATACGGAAAATTTCTTCATCAATCATCTCACTTCCGATAAGCATAACTGAATTACTGGACATTGTGAATATTTCCTGAACAGAATCAGCCTCCTGTCTGATGATAAATTGATCTTGATCATCAAAGGGCCTGCATAAACAACAGACATCGAGATATAATTTCATCATTGATCTAACTTCTCTATTCTCTCCCTTCTCTCAAGTATTAATCTTCTCATAAGGTATTCATATATATCTCGATATACTTCTCCCTAAAGTCATAATTGTTACCTTGAATAATCCTGAATTTGCAACTTATGAGAAATCCGGGCACATGTTAATCAGGGATTGTGGAGAGTTTTTTGGCACACCGGAGGGATTTTTAAATACTACACCTTGCTATAGCCGATGCCTTATTGAAAACATTTGCACCCACTTTTCTAGGAGATGAAAAATAAGAGGATCCGGATTATTTGAGTAATTATTAGTTCTCATTCCTTTTTCTCTCCCTTTTCATCGCCCATTACTTTTTTGGCAATCATGAATACCACAAGAGCAATTACTATAAAATTGATACATTCAGCTAAAAACGGACCTGTCCCCAGGTTAACCGGTCCCAATGCCAAAGTTGCGGTCTTCCAGTCTCCGGATGGAACCAGAACTCCAATAAACGGCATGATACTATTGTCAACAAACGAATTTACCCGGGCTGCTACTGGAGCACCCATGATAAACGCCACTGCAAGGGCCACAACCGGATACTCATTTAAAAATCAAGAAATGCTGCAATCATTCCGGCCATGTTAATCATTTACTTGTTAGCAGGCTGAATGCAGGAAGGTTGGGGGGAACTCACATTTTCCTCGGTTCTTTTGTTATTTCCTTTTCTGGGTTCCGGGAAGTGGATTTCTATTATTTGGGGTGGTCAGGGTTTATTCGCTAGGAGTGATAGTGGTGGATTTTATGTTGTTTATTTCAGGGAGGGATTTTTTGAAATTAAAGATCCATAGGGTGTTAATCATGTGATCAGAGAGCATATTTTGAGTAAAGAGAATAATTCAGGTTAGGATTTGAATTCATTCTCAGTGAGTATAAAGAAGATGAGGATTAATTACTCTACATATACCTTAGAATATACTGAGTACAAATACAATATGATAAAAGGTGATACTGATGACAGAACGAGATGAGGTACTTTCAATTTTGAAACGGAAAGCTCATGACTTGAAAGACCGATTTGGTGTGACAAATGTAGGTTTATTCGGTTCTGTAGTACGGGATGAAGCCAAAGAATCCAGTGATCTCGATCTCCTCATTGAACTTGATCCGGAATCCATTACATATAAAAAATATCTTGATCTTGAAGTGTACCTCCAGTCTTTATTTCCAAGAAAAATCGAAATTGTAACTACGGATGGCGTTTCTCCTTATATTCTTCCCTATATTTCCCGAGAGGTAGTCTGGGTATAAGAGTCACTCCCTTTTTTATATCATATTCTTGATGAAATATGGTATATTCTTGATAAAACCGGATCTCTGACTGTTGATGATATCAGACTTGACCCTGATTTAAGTCGTTCTATTCCCCGTTCTTTTGAGATAATCGGAGAAGCGGTGAAAAATCTTTCTCCTGCTTTTCGAGATGCTCATCCGGAGGTTCCCTGGAATGCCATTGCCGGTAGGAGATAAACTCATTCACGGGTATTTTGGAATAAAATGGATGGTGGTATGGTCAGTTATCAAATATGATATTCCATACCTGGATATTAAGATCCGGAGGATTATTAAAAATATAAAAATAGAATAGAGAATTATTTGAGGATGTTCTACGCTTAATGAGAATATTATCCAGAAGGTTGTTCAACGGGTAGTGTTAGCAGAGCATTCGGAAAAAATAATTCATTTAGAAAAGATTTCATTACCAGATACAGAAGAAACTAATCCTTCATTTATTTCCAATAATCTTTTATCAGCAATATTGGCCCATATATCATCAATTATAGTGTCTTTAGGTAAATTTAGACTTTCAATGAGCCTGTCAATAAGTGCCAATCGTTCCTGAACGGGAAGGGAAAGAACTTCCTGTTCAATTTTTGGTGATATTGATACCATGTCTATATATCATTCATCATTGAGAATATATCAATAACTTCAAAAACTCCAGATAAAGGAAAATAGATTGTTACCATAATTTATGCCAGGACAGGAACACTTATTCCTTGGCGAATAAACGACATCCGAAGAGAGTTTTCATTTTCATACTCGTTCGGAGTAAGAAGAATGAGATCAACTGGAATTTTATAGATATCAATAATATGTCGGATAGATTTTTTACATTTTTTTCTTCGTTCAAGTGAACTAAGACCAGTAAATGACGGGGATACTATTGCAAGATCAATATCACTTTCATTGGTTGCCGTTCCTTCAAATTGTGAACCAAACAGGATAATCGAAGTGATATTTATCCCCTGTTTTTTCATATCTTCTGAAAGATCAGTAATTAAAGATTCAACCCACGAATCCATGATAAAAAATCTCCAGTATCTTCAATAATCATCCTGGCAGTCTCTTCAGTAATATCATTTAGAAGTATATCAAGTAATGGAGGATATCTTATCTTAACGCTTACATCCTCTAATATATCCATAAGATTATCGAACTTTTCTGGCACTCCACCAGGAATAGTTTGTATTAAAAAATCCAGACTATGAGTTCTTGGGGGTTGAGTTTTTAAATAATGAAGGTAGAGAGCTTTTAATCCTTTTTCAAGCGTCAAATGACAGCAGAATACTGCCTTTGGATATCTCTTTCCATGAAAGAGATATTCTGCATCTTCATAATCATATTCAGCCTGATGTAACCACTCTAAAACTTCATGTTCCATTTTTCTAAATTTCCTCATTTAAAAATATACTGTGCAACAGAGTTTACCAGTTGCATATTTGATATCCTTCCCGAGATCTTCTTCTGAATAATGGAGTTGATTATGCCTTTTCCAGAGCAGTTCTTCAAATTGGAACCGATCAAGTCCTGATAATCGGCATGCCTGGGCAGATGTAATTATTCCTCGCTGATAGAGGCCTAATGTTAATTCATTCGTGAGTTCTTCTTTGACAGTATCTGGTGGAAGTTTCATCTCCTGAACGATAGATGATGGAATGGTAAGAGTAATGTCATCTGGCATTTGATTTCTCCAGGATTATGATACCTTAAAGAGTGACATTAATATTTGTGTGTTATATGGATTCATACTCTTTTCTCCTTTCCGGTCTAAAAGCCATGATAACTAAAACGAGAACTATCATTCCTAAAACTTAGTATTTCTCTAAATTATTTATAAAATACCTTAAATTCACCGCATTACTAACCACCCCACCGGACCAGGGTTGACACACCAATTTCTTTTAACTCCCGAATTTATCGAAGAAGCCACCGGATCTAATAAATTATAATTTTGAGGGTTAGCCACTACACCAATCCGGACCATTGGTGATCCGGTCATGTAACCCGGAGTTTCGGGTATCCGGATGGGGGGGCTTTCGGCAATCCAGGAGTGATGGAGAGTTTTTGGCACACCAGAGGGATTATTCAACATTAAACCTTGCTATGGCTGATGTCATCTGGAAAATATTTGTCTCCGGATGAAACGAAAGCACCAATAAACGGTATGAAACTATTGTCACCAAATGACTTTACCCGGACTGTTAGAGCACCCATGATTAACGCCTCTCATCAAAGTTATTTTAAGACAAAAACATTCGAAATGTAGTTACTGATGAAAATATTCATAACACAATATATCTTCCAACATGAATTTTGAGGTCGGTGTGGAAATAAATCAACAAACCTGTAAGCGTAGATATTAGAATTTCTAATCATCGTATTAGGTCAGTAATTTTATTATCAGGAGTCTGCAGGAATCTCAAACAATAGGTGCATGTGCTCTCCTTAATAGTAATTTCAGGAGAATGTTTGTATTAAGGAGGTACATCAACCCTTCAGGGTTTGGATCTTATGCTGTAATTCAACCGGAGAGAGGGACGGTTCTTCGTCTTCAAATTCACCGACACCCAGTCAAAGGAAAATTTCTTTTCATATTGCTGGTACTCTTTGTTTAATTCCTCAATGAATTGAAGGGCCCGATCTCTGAGATCATATAGAAGATTTTGAATTACTGATTCCACCTCATCAATAGTAATCATATTCGCATAAATTATTTGAAGATTCGAGGAATTATGGTATCTGTTCATTTAATTAAATATTTTCATAATGTCGTTTATATGTTTTTGATTTCCTTTACTTCATAAAATTTTGAGAACTAATAGATTCACATATCATTTCAATAAACCATTCTCGAATACTTTTTCGATACCTTAAACCATGAAAAGCCCATATCTTTTCATTACCACTGAGGACTAACCATGAAACGTATGTATCAATCCGGAATCCTGCTGACTCTCTGCCTGTTCCTTGTCTGCACAGGGTTTGCTGAAGAGATCCCTGCTGAAAACACCATAACGGATTTCTCATGGGCTGGAACCTGGACTGATGTGAACTATACACTTACGCTTGAACAGAACGAATCTGAAGTCACAGGAATTGCGATATCCCATAATCCTGATCTGAACGATCCATTTCTCTTATCCGGAACCCTTTCAGAAGATGGAAAAGAACTCACTGCCATCCTGAAAGACTCAGGCACCCTTACATTAATCCTCTCTGATGACCAGATATCCTTCACCGGAAATGGGACGGTTGATCAGTTTTCCGATGAAACTGAGCCATATACCTACAACACAGAAGGGTTCAGAAACGGCACGATACTCGATCCAGAGAATATCTGGTCAGGAGACTGGCTGACACAGAATTCATCATTCACCATTCATCAGAGTGGCAATTCCGTAACAGGCACCTACTTCAACTTATCATCTCCGGATGGGTATGGAATATTTGAAGGTCTCGTATCTGATGATGGAAAAACACTCTCCACAACCTGGGAATATCCAGATAATGCAACCTTTGCTCTTTCTGACGACGGTATGTATCTTATCGAGACTGACTGTGAAGAAATGGATTATGCCGAAGGAACATGTCTCAACCTGACCAGAGAACTGTGAACAGAATTGGTACTTGAATAAAAATGGAGGAATGGATCATTAGTTCTGATAAATCTGTATTTTGTACAGGGCATCATCATCAGAACTGAATGGAACCTTTTCAGGTTTCTTTTTATGACTGGTCACTTCCTTTTTATCCTTCTCATCTCCCCTCTGTCCGGGACCTTGTGAACAATGTTTTGAGGATTTCATCTGATGATGACCTGGACAATTCATTCCATTTTCAGATTTCGTGAATTGAATCATTGATTCTCCCTGCATAGGGCTCTGAAAATTTCCCTGATTTATACCGTGATAACCGGGTATCATGTTCTGATTATCACCGTTCATTAAAATACGTGAATCCTGCTGATTCATCGTGCCCGGTTGAACCATGAAAATAATTGCCGTACAACCAAACATAATGACGGAGATAATCAGGACAATAAAGCAACCGAACAATGTTTTATCAACCATATCTGGCACCTTTTTTGTCTCTTATTTTCAGATACATGAGTGGAAAAATGGATTGTAACTGTTCCATGCAGAGAGGAGGAGAGAGAAGGTTGACAAATAGCATTTCTGATAATCCCTTGAATCAGATTTATCATTCAAACGCTCCTCTCATTCCATTGAGGCAGAGAACGAATATTTCCACTCCACAGTCATACATCATCAACGGAGGTATAAAAGAAAGTATCAACCGGTTATCTTGATATATGAGCTATTGAGTTGGGTATTTCATTCATTATTTCGTCAATACCTTTCGGGTGGTTTTTCTGATAGTATAACATCCGAATCACCTATTATTTTCAGGATATCCATATCCTCCGGTGCTAATGGCAGGAAAGGCAATTCTTTCCATACATACTCGGTAGCACATGACATTGCTTCCGTACCATGCAAAGGAGTTTTTCTTCATCGCCCTGACCCCATATTGGACCAACCGTGTGAATCACGTACCTTGCCGGGAGATAATCCAGAATTTCCTGTTAAATCTTCAGGGTATATTCATTATCAAGATCCTCACCCAGCATATCATTTATCGTCAAAGGATTTCGGATTTGATCATCTAATATTGTCAGATATCATTCGTTTGAACCTGTTGAGATTCGTCACCCTCATACAATTTTGCTATTCTCTCCGTCATCATGTGAGATATAAACTCATATGATATGTGTAAACATAATTTCGTTAGATTTTAATCTCATCCGAATACATGATGTTTTGTCTGCCGGAAATTCAGAATTAAACTCTTATTGAGATTTGATGACTCAATCCGGAGACAGAAGTGATAGGATGAGATTTGCTTCTCGCATAATCTGGTTTAAACAACGATTTTACTTTAAAATTCGTTGGAAAAAAGAGAAATCAGTTCAGAAAATCGTAATGAATGTGTCCCCCCTCGTTGACTTCACTGCCAAGCTGATCACAGAAGGGGAACAATCATACATTATTCTGGGATGTAAAAAAGTTACCTGCCTGCCAGGGTATCCTCAGAAGAAAGTGAGGAATTCATGACCGATACTCCTCATTATCAGACTGTGCGGACAATTTCCTATTCCGCTAAGTCATATCTTGCAAGTCTTGGATACTGCACGGTCCGTGTCTCTCCTTCCCCTGTTCCAATAGATATCATCGGCTGGAAAGGTCGGGATGAACTGGTATTTGTCAAAGTCATCTCTTCCAAGGAATGGAAAAATCCGGAGAAGTTTCAATTACGAGTGAAAGAACTTGCAGGTCTTGTCCGGTCAGTTCCTCTCAAGGCTGAAGTTGAGCTCTGGACTTCTGTCCCTGGCTGCTGGAACCGGTACCGGGTATTCCCTGGTGGGATCTGCGCTCTTTCCGGAAGATCTGCATGAATGGGCAGGATCGAAAGCAGAGAATTCTCTCTGCACTTACCATCCTTTCAAGACCTGAGCAGGTGGTAGAGACCCGAATCATTCTGCAGGATGGTATCGGGTCCGGGTATTACAATAATCCGGAGAAACTAGCCGAAGCAGTATCAGTTCTTGATTCAAACCCCCAGATCAGGGGAATTTATATCACCCTGAATGAGATGAAACCGGCCCTGCTTGCACGAAGGGCCAACCGGATCCTGATGCGTCTTACCAAGAAGGATGCTACAACTGCTGACCAGGATATCATCCGGAGACGATGGCTCCCGATTGATATTGATCCGGCCCGGCCATCCGGGGTGTCGTCATCAGATGAAGAACATGAGGCTGCACGTGCAAAGGCTCTGGAAATAGCAGGGTATCTTACTTCTATTGGATGGCCTGAACCTATTATTGCCGATTCTGGAAACGGGGCACATCTCCTGTACAGAATTGATCTTCCAAATGATGTGAAATCACGGGATCTGGTAAAGGGATGTCTCGAATCCCTCCATATCCGGTTTTCTGATGAACAGTGTTCGGTTGATGTGGCGAATTTTAACGCTGCACGTATCTGGAAGCTGTACGGCACGATGTCACGAAAAGGTGACAATACTCCTGAACGACCATACCGGTTTTCAGATATCATCAGTCTTCCTGACCAGATAGAAGGAGTTTTGGAACCGGATCTTTTCAGACTTGCTTCGCTCTATCCGGATACTATTCCAGATGTGCCATCTTCAGCTGGGACCGGTGGTCAGGTTGATGATCTTGGTGCATGGCTTTTCGGTCATGGTATCGGGTATGAGGAAAAACCGTTCCATGATGGCACACTCTATGTCCTTGACCGGTGTCCGTTTTCAGATGCTCACCAGGATGGGGCATATACTATACAACCTGAACTCGGCATTTTAACCCATAGGTATTTGGTCGGTGAAGAGGCTGAGTATTTTTGTTGCTCTCTTAGGAATCTGTGCAAAACTTTTTGTTCCACGTGCATCATGAATTATCTCAATTTTTGAAAGTTCAAAAAAGACTTCTTCTACAGAGATAATCTGATTTAAGTTTAATATGCGAAGTTTTCTTAAAACTGAAAAGTATATCCTCAGTGCCAATAATGATATGAAAAAATAACCTCTAACACTTTCTTCCGACTGCAAATACGATTTATCTGAATCTATTGGGTTTTTTAATGCATCAAATGCAAGTTCCACATCTTCCCTCTCTTTATATAAAAGAAAAATTTCTGCTGGAGGTTTAGCAATGTCAGATAATATTGGAATTATTCCCGAAAATTCGCATTTATTTTGATATTCACCTACATTCAGGCCTCTTTTAAGTGAATTTTTTAGTAAAGTAGATTCTTTTTCCCCCTTCAATAAGGGATCCATATAAAGGTAGAGGTAACCATATTGATTATTAACACACGTACACAAAATCCCTCTATTACGATATAAAAACCCTCCATCCCATACTATTTTAGATTTTTGTAAGAATTTTGAATTCTTTTTTAATGGGACAAGGTAGTGAATACCTCTTTTTTTTAGTTCATTCAACGTAACTATTCAGTCGGCTTAGGCTAATGCAAGATTTTGAGAGAGTAACGACTCTCCACTAATATCTTTGGTTCTATTTGGTGACCATGGAAAATTATGAAATGCTGAAACAATTCCTTCAATAACATTAATTCCATTTTTTCTTATAGTTGAGATGTAACTTCTGATCAGAGCAATCGCACTGGCTGTATCGAAGCTTCTAAATCCACCTGATATTTTCATTTTTACCTTCATCATACGAATATCTCTCTCGGCCTGATTATTGTCGAATGGAACGAGAGGATCATTTATAAATCTCAACACACTCTCTCTCCACTCTTTTAGCCTTTCGAGTAAGTTTCGTACAAATCCCTTTTTCTTCCTGCCCCTTTTTACTTCATCTACAACCGGTGGAGGATTTTCATCCAGTCCTATCTGTATCAATTCATCGTATGACTCCATCAGACTGGTACGAATGATTGGAGGAATAGGAACCCCAACTCCATGAAATATCTCTTTGTTTTCTTTTGCCCCTAATAATAACTCAATAAGATCATAAGGCCATTTTTGAGAGGTTTCTTCTTCAACCCGGATGAGTTCTCGGATAATATGAGCACAACAAAAACTGTGTTCGCAGGAATAGGAAAGATAAGGACCCCAGAAATCATGAACACTAATCCCATGAAATTCAGGAAGGATTCCAATATTATCCATTCCTTCTTTACCTCTTTTTCTCTGAAGGGAATAATGAGTTAGGTTAGGAGTACAGGTCACATGAAGCCAATGAAGTTTTCCTTCTACTCTGACTCCAGTTTCATCATTATGGATTACGGGCTCATTTTGAAGAACGTTTACAATATCATCCTTAAATGATTGTAATTTCTTCGCTAGATTGTGAGTTAAATTTACGATTGTTCCAGGACTAACAGAAAAACCGAAAAGAACTGAGCAGATTTCAGTTACTCGTTCATAAGGGATTAATTGATGATGAGAAAAATAGGTCAGATAAGATTTGACTCTGGATCCATATTGAACTGGATGTGTAACATCTTCGGGAAAATCCCCTGATGTTTTTAAACCACAATGAGGACAGCAGATAGTGAAAGACTGATGTTCTGTTATCTCGATTGTGGGAGGAGGGGGAAGATCAAAAACCTGTCTTTTTTCAATGCCGAGTATTTTTCCAGAAACAAGGCTATGTCCACATTTGGAGCATTCATGAGGTTTATGATATTCGATATGATCTGGATGAGGACTCTGCCTTAAGGTTGTCCCTTTATGGCCGGGTTGACCTCCCGGATATTTCTTTCGAGAATCTGATTTATTTCGATTCTTTTTAGCATACCCATCAGAAGATGGTGGTTTTCCGCTATTTCGACTATTGAGGTTTAGCCTGGATTCGAGTTCTTTGACTCTGGATTCTAATTGATCAATTCTTTCATGTAGGTGAACAATATATGCAATTACTTCAGGAGGACATTCAAGTATTTTGGCTTTGAGTTCTTCTGGAAAGTCCATTTGATAATTTAACGTTAATAGTCATTATAAAAAGATCTTTCGGTAAAAATGAATTTTTAGAAGAAGAGGACTAATATTAGAGTAGGTTTTCAGATGGACGGGATAAGGGCGCTGAGACCGGCTGAATAGTTACCATTCAACAATGAATACGAAGAGAAGCCCCGATCCAAAATTAATCCAATATCGTTGTCTTTAAATCGATTTAAGAAATTTTTTATTGTTTTTATATCTCTCATAGATCCATATGAGACATCGCATCCGATTGGAAGACCGGTATTCGATGAGAATGCCATTGAAACCCCAATTTGTTCGTTTTTATCATGGTCTGCATTATATCCCTTTTCAGCTAACTTTATTGATTCAGAATAAGTAATAATCGCAGTTAAGTCGTAAAATATCAAATCGTCGTCTGAAGCTAATTCTGCAAATAAGTCATACCACCAGCCAACTTCAGAACCGATTTGGTGAAGTACCTCTCCTAAATGTTTAGGCAACAATTTGACATTGATTTGATTGGATAAATCTAACTTTTCCCATCGTGATTCAATTAATCTGAGAGGTTTAGGATCTAAGGCTTTTACGATAGCCATAGTGACTAATTCCTTGAAATATGGAGTATATTTTTCTAATAATGATTCAAGATCCTTGATGTATGAATAGGCTAGCATCCCATTAGCATATTCAAATATTTCTCTGTTTGAAACTATTTTTGAGGCTGAATTTTTTTTGGGTTTAAACGTACCATCACGAGTTATGGATCCAATATAGTGTGTCGTTTTTTTCGATTTTTTTGTTTGTGGATCATACACACTTGAAGCGCGATAAACATAAAAACCACCTTTGATTTGATGAATTTCTACGTTATGTTGAAGATTTTTTTTCAAGTTTTGAAGGGTGTGCCGCACCTTATCAGGGATCATATTCATATCCTACTACTGGGTTAAAATACACTGTGTTAATTTATTAGTAGAATTATAAATATTTTGCCCTGTTCTAGAAGTTCATTTTTTAAACTCCTTAAAAATTGAATATTTTTCAAAACAAAGGGTAAAAATATTTGAAGGAAACTTACAATACTGGGTTAACTAAGAAAAGTTAGGGTATACAATTTGGTTCGGGCGGTGTTTTTGCAGGATGTCATCATGATTCCTGCGGAGGAGGAACCCAGCGATGGAAAGAGCTCAAGGAACGATTTGACGGAAAACCGGATATAGGGGAACGTCTTTCCAAGCTTTCAAAAGACCGGATAAGGGAGAAGGTCCTGGCTGAGGGGCGAATTTGTCCTGATAGACGCGATGAGAAGATAAAGGCCGAGGCTGAGCATGTGCTCCAGACGACTGATCCTATCAGGTATATCCTTGATGAATTTTCCAAAGAGCATGAAGGGGACAGGGTTGTTGCAACCTGTCTTATCATGTCGCTTGCATCCCGGGCGGTGATAAATTCCAAGGGACTTCATGTCTCTATTACCGGGGAGTCAGGGAAAGGAAAGTCCCATACGATTGATACGATGCTCAGTCTTGTCCCGGATGAACTGCGGATTGACGGCAGGATGAGTGATAAAGCACTCTTTTACATCAATGATCTGAAACCGGGATCGATAATCGCCCTTGATGATGTGAGTCTTTCAGACCAGATGCAGGAGATTCTGAAGGGGGTTACGTCATCTTTTCAGCGTCCGTTCAGGTACCGGACGGTGAGCAAGGAACGAACTGGTATGACCTGCATCATCCCGGAACGGTGTGTATGGTGGATTACGAAGGTCGAAGGGGCCGGTGATGACCAGGTGTTTAACCGGATGCTTACCTGCTGGATTGATGATAGTGAAGAACTAGACAAGCGGGTGCTTGAACGGGCACTTGATGAAGCTTCCCGGATTCCTGCGACACATACGAAGATTCGAAAAGAGGTCAGGGTTATCAGGCAGATCTGGCGGACGATTACCCCGTCCTGGGTCACGATTCCGTTTGCCAAACAAATTCGATTCAATTCTGCTGCGAACCGAAGAAATCCGGATATGCTTCTTGATCTAATCAAGACTTTTGCCGTGCTGAACCAGTTTCAGCGGGAGCGGTCAGTAGTAGATGGGACGCCGTGTGTGGTTGCGACAAAAGAAGATTTTTCTGCTGCAGCACAGCTTTTTGATGCCCTGAACGGGGATACCGGTGGTCAGGAG